>JBILMQ010000299.1:0-4194 GCA_044375455.1 Caulobacterales bacterium
AGGCAGAGGCAAGGACCCCATGACCAAGAAAGTTCCCATCACGGTCGCGCATGGCGACGGCATTGGCCCGGAGATCATGGCCGCAACGCTGCGCATCATTGAAGCCGCCGGCGCCCAGCTCGACATAGAAACGATCGAGATTGGCGAAAAGATGTATGCCAAGGGGTATCAGGCCGGCATTGCACCCGAGGCTTGGGACAGTCTGCGCCGTACCAGGGTGTTTCTCAAGGCTCCCATCACAACGCCACAGGGCGGTGGTTTCAAGAGCCTCAATGTGACGATCCGCAAGGCCCTTGGTCTGTTCGCCAATGTGCGTCCGTGTCGTTCATACGCGCCATTTATTGCGACCAAACATCCGGTCATGGACGTCGTGATTGTGCGCGAGAACGAGGAAGATCTCTACGCGGGCATCGAGCATCGTCAGTCTGAAGAGATTTATCAGTGCCTCAAGCTGATCACGCGGCCCGGCACTGAGAAGATTGTCAGGTACGCATTCGAATACGCGCGGCTGAACGGCCGCAAGAAGGTGACCTGCTTCTCCAAAGACAACATCATGAAAATGACGGACGGTCTGTTCCACAAAGTCTTCGACGAGGTGGGGGCTGAATACCCGGACATTGAACAGGAGCATTGGATCATCGATATCGGCGCGGCGAAGATGGCCAACAAGCCTGAAGACTTCGACGTGATCGTCATGGCCAATCTCTATGGCGACATCCTTTCAGACGTCGCCGCCGAGATTGCAGGCTCGGTGGGCCTTGCGGGCTCTTCCAACATTGGTGCGCAGTGCTCAATGTTTGAGGCCATTCACGGTTCGGCTCCGCGCCGCGCCGGTCAGAACATGGCCAATCCCTCGGGCTTGTTTCTGGGCTCCATCTTGATGCTCAACCATATCGGCCAGAAAGATGTCGCTGAGAAAGCCCACAATGCGTGGCTGAAAACCGTGGAGGACGGCGTCCACATCTTCCGCGATGGCGTTTCGAAGCAGAAGGTTTCCACCTCCGGCTTTGCCGATGCCGTGATCGCGCGCATCGGTCAAAAGCCCGAACGGTTGAAAGCCGCTGATTACTCGAATGTGAAGCCGATGGTCATTCCCACCGCCGCGCCGACAAAGCGGCAGAAGAAGGAACTCGTGGGCGTTGACATGTTCTGTTACCTGCCTGATGCGAACGGGGATGCAATGGCGGCCCGTCTGAAGCCTCTGAACGGCGTCGGCGGGCTTGAATTGAAGGTCATCTCCAATCGTGGGCAGAAGATCTGGCCGGACGGCTTTGGCGAGACATTCTGCGTCGACCAGTATCGCTGCCGTTTCCAGGCGCCTGATGGGAAGTCGCCCGTCACCTCCGCGCAGATTGCTGCGTTGATCAGCAAAGCTGCGGAAGCGGGCGTGGACGTCACAAAGATGGAAACCCTTTGCACGTTTGACGGCGAAGTCTCGTTCTCTCAGATACAGGGGGCCTGATCTCCATCGGCGCTGCGGTTTGCGGTGCGTCGAGCAAGACGCTGGCCGCCTGACGCAGCGCCCGGCGCGTGTGTCTGCGCGGCGCGCCGGATGGCGGGCGGCCGCGGCGCGTCTTGCCATCAGGGCGGTCTCGGGTGTTCGCCCGACACGGTGGTCTGCGTTTCGACTTGGCCGGGCGCGCTGGCAGAACGCTGCGCATGCGCCACGGCCGGGCGGCGCCAATCGGCGGCCTATTTGTGCGCCCCGACTGGGCGCCCGCGCCTGATTTCGGCATGATTGGCGCAGCACGCGGGAGATTGCCATGACATCATGCCCGGCGCCGGAGCCGATGAAACGCGCGCCCGCATCGTCTGAGGGCGTGTCGGGGGTCCGCCAGACCCTGTGGCTTGCGTTGGAGCCAAGCGCGCGGGCAGGGGGGCGACTTAGCCGGCTGAACTGGATCATTATCAGCCTTGTCCTCGTCAGCTTCGCTGTGCTGGCGATCGAAACGGAACTTAACGCCCAAGCGCGCCTGCTCGCGGCCCATGCGACGGCCAGCGATTTCGTCGCTTGGCCGACGTGGCTCATTGGGGTTTGCGAGGCGGCGAATATCGGGCTGCTTGCAGCCTTTGCTGCGGAGTTTGGTGTGCGGCTTTGGGCCTGTCGCGCCGATCCGAGATATACGGGCGCATCAGGCGTGAGGCGGTATCTTCTCCAACCCCTGACGCTGACGGACTTTCTGGCCTTCGCCCCGGAGCTGATTGTCACCCTGGTGGCGCCGCATGCTGCGGGCGCCACCCTTGCTGCGCTGCGGATGCTGCGTTTGCTGCGCCTGTTCAAGCTGATGCGCTACGCTCCAGCCCTTGATATCCTTGCGAGTGCGTTTGAGCGCGCGCGTCCGCAACTGCTGGTGACCGCGCTCTTCGCTGCTGCACTTCTCTTTGTCGCGGCCGCGGTGTTGCATTTCATTGAGGGGCCGGCGCGGCCGCAGGACTTCGGGTCCATACCACGGGCGCTCTGGTGGGCCGCCGTCACATTGACGACAATCGGCTATGGCGACGTGTATCCGGTCACGGCCCTTGGCAAGTTCGCCGCCGCGGTGACGGCTCTTGCTGGGATCGCCTTTGTTGCGTTGCCGACCGGAATCTTCGCCTCCGCAATCTCAGACGAACTCAAGGAGCGTCACGACAGGCGAACGGGGCAAGACCGCGGTTCAGGCAGCACGCCGGAGACTTTCTGACGCTCTCCAGGGGCACAGTCTAGACGTCGACTTCGGCCTCCAGTGCAAACTCCTGGATGAAGTCCCGTCTGGGCTCCACGAGATCGCCCATCAATTTGGTGAACATTTCGTCTGCTGTATCGGCATGGTCGATTCTCACCTGCAGAAGGGTGCGCGCATGGGGGTCGATCGTGGTTTCCCACAATTGCTCGGCATTCATTTCCCCGAGACCTTTATAGCGCTGAATCGAAACGCCTTTTGAGCCCATTTTGCGAACGGCTGAGAGCAGGGAGAGCGGCCCGAAGATCGCCGCCTCCTCCAGCCTGGCGACGCCGGCATAGGCGTCGCCCAGTGTTTGCGCCCGCTCTCCCAGCCGGCGTGCGTCTGCTGACGCGAGCATGGCCCGATCGATCACGACGCGCTCTGTCACGCCCCGCACGACACGCTCGAATGTGAAACCGGATTGGGCGTCGAATGCGCCGCGCCAGGTCGCCTCACCTTCCTCGGCTTGCCGGTTGAGGCGTTCGGCGCAGCGCTCCGCCGCTTTGTGCTCACGCGCGCCTGCAGAAACACCGTCGCCCTCGCCTGAAGAGGAGGCGCTCAAACTGGCCGCGAAACATCCAGCGATGGCGGCCTGCTCTATCGCGCCGGCTGGGATGCGGCTGGACAAGCGCGCCGTCAGCGTCTCGACGCCCAGGGCCTCGCGCACCAGCCTTCGCAAATCTTCGCCAGCAATTTGTTCGCCATTTGACAGTGTGAGCGTCTGGCCGTGTGTTCCTTCCTCAATCAGAAACTCCGTGAACTCCGCCTCATCCTTCAGGTAGCGCTCTGACTTTCCCTTGCTCGCTTTATAGAGCGGTGGTTGTGCGATGTAGAGGTGCCCGCCTTCAATCACCGGGCGCATCTGCCTGTAGAAGAAGGTCAACAGAAGCGTCCGTATGTGTGCACCGTCCACGTCGGCGTCCGTCATGATGACGATCTTGTGGTAGCGAAGTTTGCCGACATCAAGGTCATCGCGCCCGATGCCAGTCCCGAGCGCTGTAATCAGCGTACCGATTTGTTCCGATGACAGCATCTTGTCAAATCGCGCACGCTCGACGTTGAGGATCTTTCCACGCAGCGGCAGAACGGCTTGAAACTCGCGATTGCGTCCCTGCTTTGCCGAGCCGCCGGCGGAATCGCCCTCGACGATGAAAAGTTCCGACTTTGCCGGGTCGCGTTCCTGGCAGTCGGCGAGCTTTCCAGGCAATGAGGCGACGTCCAGCGGCGTCTTGCGGCGGGCAAGATCGCGGGCTTTGCGAGCAGCCTCGCGAACCGACGCCGCCTCGACAATCTTGCTGACGACAGACTTCGCCGCAGCGGGGTTCTCCTCAAACCACTGAGAGAGTTTTTCGCCGGCAATCATCTCGACAACCGGGCGAACTTCGGAGGACACCAGTTTGTCCTTGGTCTGGCTGGAGAATTTCGGGTCGGGGGCTTTGACGGACAGCACGCAGGTGAGCCCCTCGCGCGCGTCGTCGCCTGAGATGTCGAC
>JBILMQ010000061.1:0-14070 GCA_044375455.1 Caulobacterales bacterium
GACGCGTCGGCAACGCCCGGAATAGCGCCCACCGGGCCGGGCGCGCCGGGGGCCGCTGGCGCTGCGGCGGGCGGCGCTTGCGAGCTTGCGCCGATCGGCGCAGAGGCGGGCGATGCCGGTGAGGTGACGGCGCCCTTGCCGGGGCCCAGCGAGGCTGATCTGGGGCTGAAGGATTTCGCGCTGTCGCCGCCGCCGGGCCGGCGGCGCGGCGACGCGACGCCGGAGGAGATCGGCGAGGCGGTGGCCCGCCTCGCTCTGTCCATGCGCGAGAGCTTTGTCCGGCATACGCGGGTTCTGGAAGCGACGCCCGACCGACCGATCGAGGTGGATGCGGCGATGCGGATGGTGGAGGCGCTGTTATTCGCCTCGGCGCAGGCGGTGGAGGCCGGCGCGCTGGCCGCGCGGCTCCCGGCGGGAGTTGACGCTGGCGCTGCGCTCGCCAAGTTGAAGCGCCTCTATGCCGGGCGCGGGGTTGAGTTGGTTGAGGTCGCGGGGGCGTGGCGGTTCCAGACCGCTGCGGGTGTTGCCGAGGGGCTGCGGGAGGATGCGCCACAGCAGAAGCGTTTATCCAAAGCCGCATTGGAGACGCTGGCGATCATCGCCTATCACCAGCCTGTCACGCGGGCTGAGATCGAAGATATCCGCGGCGTTGCGGTCGGTCGAGGCACGCTGGATCATCTGATGGACATCGGCTGGGTGCGCCCTCGCGGACGCCGCCGCGCGCCTGGCAAACCGCTTACATTCGGCACCACTCAGGCGTTTCTGGAGCATTTCGGACTGGCTGGTCTTGAGGATCTGCCGGGCAAGGCCGACATGAAGGCGGCAGGGCTGCTTGACGCGCGCCTGCCGCCTGATTTCGCGGTGCCGCGACCTTCGGACCTGCCGCAGCAGGGCGAGTTGCCCCTTGAGGCGGGTGAGGGCGGCGTCGCGGAGTTCCACGTCGATTATCTGCAGGACGTTGACGACGACGCCTCTTAATGCGGGGTGGCTGCGCCTCTTGCTGGATGGGGCAGTCATCTCGCATATGGGCGGTGCGCCAGGGTGATGTCTGGCGTCTCGCATTTGCCGGAGAGGATAGATCATGACCATCAAAGTGGGCGACAACCTGCCTGCGGCCACATTCACAACGCCGTCCGCAGAAGGGCCCAAGCCGATCACGACGGACGAGATTTTCAAGGGCCGGACAGTCGCTTTGTTTGCTGTGCCTGGGGCCTTCACGCCGACATGCTCAGCCCGCCATCTGCCTGGTTACAAAGATCAGATCGCCGCCTTCAAGGCCAAGGGCGTCGATGCGATCGCCTGCACGTCGGTCAATGACGTGTTCGTCATGAAGGCCTGGGCGAAGGATCAAGGGATCGGCGATGAGATCATCATGCTGGCCGATGGCAACGCCGCCTTCGCCGCTGCGCTTGGTCTGGAACTTGATGCAGCGGGCTTCGGGATGGGCAAGCGTTCGCAACGCTATTCCATGCTGGTGGTTGACGGCGTCGTGCGCCAGCTGAACGTCGAGGAAGGCGGACAGTTCAAGGTATCTGCGGCGGAGTATTTGCTCGGCCAGATGTAAGGCGGGTGTGATATGCGGCGGTTGCGGATGTGCTCCACGACCGCCGCAGATGGCGCGGGGGAAGGGATGGGAGCGGGTTTTGATATTGGAGCCCTGATACTGGTGGTTTTGGGGCTGATGATCGTCTTCAGTTCCATCAAGATCGTGCCGCAGGGCCGCGAATTTACGGTCGAACGCTTCGGGCGCTATATGCAAACGCTCAAGCCCGGGATCGGGTTCATCACGCCATTCGTCGACCGGGTCGGGCGCCGGATCAATATGATGGAGACCGTACTCGACGTTCCGCGTCAGGACGTGATCACGAAAGACAATGCGAGTGTGGCCTGTGACGCGGTCGTCTTCAGTCAGGTCGTTGATGCGGCGCGCGCAGCCTATCAGGTCGAAAACCTGCCGCACGCCATCCAGAACCTCGCCATGACGAACATCCGCACGGTTGTTGGCTCTCTCGATCTCGACGAGGTTCTGTCGCAGCGCGACGTCATCAATGCGCGCCTGCTCGCCACAATCGACGCTGCAACCCATCCCTGGGGCGTAAAGGTCACGCGCATAGAGATCAAGGACCTCGCCCCACCCGCCGACATTACGGAGTCGATGGCGCGCCAAATGAAGGCCGAACGCGATCGGCGTGCGGAGATTTTGGCGGCTGAGGGCGAAAAACAGGCGGCGATCCTTCGCGCGGAAGGTCTAAAGCAATCACAGATCCTGGAGGCGGAGGGCCGTCGTGAGGCGGCCTTCCGCGACGCGGAGGCCCGCGAGCGGTCGGCCGAGGCGGAGGCGAAGGCGACGCAAATGGTCTCCGACGCGATCGCTGCGGGCAATGTGCAGGCGATCAACTATTTTCTCGGTCAGAAATATGTGGCCGCATTTGAAGCGCTTGCCCGTTCGCCGAATGCGAAGATGGTCGTCGTGCCAGCTGAGATGTCGACGATGATCGGCGCGCTGGAGGGAATCAGAGCCTTGACCCAGGAGGCCGTGTTTCCGGCCGGGCGCGGTGATCCGCAGCGGGCGCGCTGACCGGCCCGCCGTCGCCGCGCCTCGCGCGGACGGCAAATGAAGGGAACTCTCCCATGGATATCATCGGCGCATTCTTTGACGGCCTTACGATCTGGCACTGGGCAGCGTTTGCCGGCCTGCTGTTGGCGATTGAGTTGGCGACCGGGTCTACCTACCTCCTGTGGCCTGCGGTTGCTGCGGTCCTTGCTGGCCTCCTGACGCTGCCCGGCGTCGCGGTGGACTGGACGGTTGAAGTGGCGACCTTTGCGCTGGCGTCGATCGGGCTCAGCGTCACGGCGGGCGTCTATATGCGCGGCGCTTGGCTGACGCGCCGCAACAGCGTTGCATTAAATGATCTGGGTGCTGAACTGATCGGCAAGACGGCGCGCGCCGCGGTCACATTTGAGAATGGGGTTGGTCGGGTAAAGCTTGGCGATACGGAGTGGCGAGCTGAGGCGGACGGACCCGTCGCCGCTGGCGCGAGCGTTGTGATCAAGGGCATGGATGGCGCCACGTTGAAGGTGCGTCCCGCGCCAGGGCCTAAGACCGCGACCGGAGCGTAATCGCCGCCCGCGCAAGCGCGTCTGCGCGCTCATTGAGGGGATCGCCATTATGCCCCTTGACCCACCGCCAGACGACCGTATGGCGGGCGGCTGCGGCGTCGAGTCTGCGCCACAGGTCCTCATTGGCGACGGGTTTCTTGTCGGCTGTCTTCCAGCCGCGCGCTTTCCAGGCGTGGATCCACTGCGTGATGCCGCTTTGCACATACCGGCTGTCGGTATAGAGATGGACGCGGCACGATCGCGTGAGGCTTTCCAGCGCGGCGATCGCCGCCATCAGCTCCATGCGGTTGTTCGTGGTTGCGGCTTCACCGCCTGACAGTTCCTTTTCAGCCCCGCCGAAGCGCAGCACTGCCCCCCAGCCGCCCGGGCCAGGATTGCCGCTGCAGGCGCCATCAGCGTGGATTTCCACCACGCCGTCCGGGGGCGGTGAGTTTCGTGATGTCATGGCGGCCTTCTAGACTGACGGCCGATCACGCGCCAGCGCTTGCGCGCGCTCGCCTGGCGCAGCAGATCTGGTCGCATCAGGATTGCGTCGGGCGGCCTGGGGGGGGGTGAAGAGACCGGGGGCGGTCGCGCCGGCAAATAAGGTCGCAAGGCCCTTTGAGGCGTGGCGCATCCCGCTTGGTCGTCCCGTGATGCAGCCGGGGCTTGCTTGCGCTGATCACGCCGCAGCGCGCACCGCCTCGTCATCCGCGCCGGCTGTCTCGACCAGCTCCATGGCGTCTGCCAGGGTTTCGGCGTAGTCGATCAGACCGTCGAGTTCCGTCTGCAGCGCCTCGGCCGATTGGACGATGGCGTCCAGCACATCCGAACCCCAGGTGCGGTTCTCTGCAAAGCGGTTGATCGCCGCGCGCAGCGCTGACAGACGCGGCTCCACTTCCTTGATCTGGGTCGCGAAGAGCTCGTAGGCTTCTTTTGCGCAATCGCCGCCCTCGCGGATCTGGTCGCAGGCCGCGGCGAGCGCCTCGGCCGCCTCCAGGAACGTCTCGATTCTGTCCTCGATCGTCATGGCCATGCTCCATCCACGCCTGAGACGCTCGCTCAACACGGTTAACGGAGCGTTGCGATGGGCTGTGCGCGGTCCGGCATGCGGCGCGGCATCCGGTTGGCGCGGCGCGATCGGTTCTGTATAGCGGAGCGCGTGATGCTCACCTCCTGGACCCCGTCCGCTTGGCGCGACTTGCCTGCCCGGCATATTCCGACCGACTATCCCGAGCCTGCGGCGCTGGCCCGGGTTGAAGAGACGCTGCGGTCTTATCCGCCGCTGGTGTTCGCTGGCGAAGCGCGCCATCTCACGTCGGCGCTCGCCGAGGTCGCTGCTGGCCGGGCTTTCCTGCTGCAGGGCGGAGACTGCGCAGAAAGCTTCAAAGAGTTCCACCCGAACAATATCAGGGACACCTTCCGGCTGCTGCTCCAGATGGCCGTGATCTTGACCTTCGCTGGCGGCAAGCCGGTTGTAAAAGTTGGGCGCATCGCTGGCCAGTTCGCCAAGCCGCGGTCTGAGCCGAGTGAGACGCGTGATGGCGTGACCCTGCCGAGTTATCGCGGCGACAACATCAACGGCATGGAGTTCACGCCGCAAGCGCGTGCGCCTGATCCGCAGCGACTGATCCAGGCCTATCTGCAGTCGGCCGCAACTCTCAATCTGCTGCGCGCGTTCAGCCAGGGCGGCTATGCCGACCTGACCAATGTGCATCGCTGGACGTTGGGCTTTGTGGCCGAAAGCCCGGAGGGCCGACGCTACCAGCAGCTGGCCGAGCGTATCAGTGAAAGTCTGGCGTTCATGGCTGCCTGCGGCGTCGATCCCGACAGTGCGCCCCAGTTGAAGCAGGTCAATTTCTACACGTCCCACGAAGCGCTTCTCCTCGGCTACGAGGAAGCGATGACCCGGATCGATTCTACGACCGGCGAGTGGTACGACACGTCTGCGCACATGATCTGGATCGGCGACCGCACGCGCCAGCCGGACGGCGCGCATGTCCATTTCTGTCGCGGCGTGCGCAACCCCATCGGTTTGAAATGCGGACCCAACCTTGAGCCGGACGACTTGCTGCGCCTGATCGACTTGCTCAATCCAGATGATCAACCTGGGCGACTGACGCTGATTGCCCGGTTCGGCGCTGACAAGGCGGAGACGGGGCTGCCGCGGCTGGTGCGCGCCGTGCAGCGGGCGGGCCGTCAGGTGGTATGGTCGTGCGATCCAATGCACGGCAATACGATCAAGACAGCCGGCGGCTACAAGACGCGCCCTGTTGACCGCATCCTTGCCGAGGTGCGCACCTTCATGGAGGTCTTGCCGGCCGAGGGCGCGCGCGCGGGCGGCGTCCACTTCGAAATGACCGGTCAGAATGTCACCGAATGCCTCGGCGGCGCCCAGGCCGTTACGGAAGACACTCTGTCTGACCGCTATCACACCCATTGTGATCCGCGACTGAATGGCATGCAGGCGCTCGACCTGGCCTTCCAAATCGCCGAAAGCATGCGCAACGAACGGGTGCGGCTGAACGCAGCGGAGTAGAGCCCGCTTGTGCAATCTCCCGGAACATCGCTAGGAGCGCGCCATGGCCCGCTTTTTGATCACGTCTGCACTGCCCTACATTAATGGCGTCAAGCACCTCGGCAATCTCACCGGGTCGATGCTGCCGGCGGACGTCCATGCACGATTTCGCAGGATGCAGGGCCATGAGGTTTTGTTCATCTGCGCGACCGATGAGCATGGAACGCCGGCCGAACTTGCCGCCGCCGAGGCGGGCCAGGAGGTGAGCGCCTACTGCGCCGAGCAGCACGCCATTCAGCGGGCGGCCGGGGAGGGTTTCCGCTTGTCATTCGACTGGTTCGGGCGCTCCTCCAGCGCGTCCAATCGGCGCCTGACGCAGCATTTTGCGCATCGTTTGGAAGCGGAAGGTCTGATCGAGGAGCGGGTCTCGCGTCAGATCTACTCCATCGATGACGCGCGGTTTTTGCCCGATCGCTATGTTGAGGGCGTCTGCCCGGTCTGCGCCTTTGAGCGCGCGCGCGGCGACCAATGCGACAATTGCGGCGCTCTGCTCGATCCGGTCGATCTGATCAGTCCCCGGTCCAAGATCTCCGGATCGCGCAATCTTGAGGTGCGCGAGACCGCGCATCTGTTCCTGCTGCAGTCCAGGATGGCAGGCCGTATCCGCGCCTGGGTTGACGCAGCGGCGCAGTGGCCGGCTCTTGCCCGGTCGATCGCCTACAAATGGCTGGATGAAGGTCTGCAGGATCGCGCCATCACACGCGACCTGACCTGGGGCGTGCCGGTTCTGAGGGGCGCAGCGCCGCGCCCGGGATTTGACAACAAGGTTTTTTACGTCTGGTTTGACGCGCCGATTGAATACATCGGGGCCACCCAGGAATGGGCGGAGGCGACGGGCGGCGACTGGGCGCGCTGGTGGCGCACAGATCAGGGCGCCGATGATGTCTGCTATGTCCAGTTCATGGGCAAGGACAATGTCGCTTTTCACACTGTGAGCTTCCCCATCACGCTGATCGGTTCCCAGGAGCCATGGAAACTGGTTGACCGCCTGAAGGCGTTCAACTGGGTCACCTGGTACGGCGGCAAGTTTTCCACCAGCGAAAGGCGGGGCGTCTTTATGGACGCTGCGCTCGAGATCCTGCCCTCCGACGTTTGGCGCTGGCATCTGATGGCCAATGCGCCGGAGAGCGCTGACAGCGCGTTCACCCTCGAACAGCTTCAGGCCGGGGCGAACGCGGATCTTGCAAATGTTTTCGGCAACTTCATCAACCGCATCACGCGCTTTGCCGGCGCGCGATTTGCCGGGCGTGCGCCGGCCCGTGGCCCGGATACGCCGCGCGAGACGGCTCTGCGTGAGGAATTGGCGGGGCGCGTGAAGGCGCTGACGGGCTTGCATGAGGCGATGGAGTTTCGCAAGGCTGCCGCTGAGACACGCGCGATCTGGGTCGCTGGCAATGAGTATCTCTCCGACGCTGCGCCCTGGACCGCGATCAAGACGGATCCGGCGCGGGCGGGCGCTGTCACGGCAATTGGGCTGGACCTGTGCGTGCTCTTCGCGCTGATCGCGCGTCCGTTCATCCCCGATGCGGCTGAAGCAGTTCTGCGGGCCATGGGCGCGCCGGAGGCCGCCTGGATCTGGCCCGACGCCGATGCGGCCCATGCGCTCGGTTGGCTTGAGGAGGGCGCTCCCGTGGCTGCGCCGGACGTTCTGTTTCGCAAGATTGAGGACGCGGACGTTGCTGACTGGTCGCACCGCTTCGCCGCTGGCTGAGCCGACGCGCCTGCGCCTACAGCGCTGCGGCGATGCGTGCGGCCTGGGCTTGCAACGTCGCCATATCCGCCATGCTGGTGCGGCCGTGACCGTGCAGCGCCTGTCCCTCGTAGCGCGGGATGATGTGCACATGCAGATGGAAGACGGTTTGTCCGGCGCTGGCCCCATTGAACTGGGTGACGATGATTCCGTCCGGCGCTAGCGCAGTGTGCACGGCTTTGGCGACGCGTTGGACTGCCGACATGAGCGGGAAAATCATTTCTGGTGGAGCGTCCAGGAGGTTGCGGGCGGGCGTTTTCGGGATCACCAGCACATGGCCGGGCGATTGCGGAAACGCATCCATGAACACGCAGATCTGGTCATCTTCATAGACCTTGGCTGCTGGAGCCTCGCCGCGCAGGATCTTGGCGAAGATGTTGGTGGGGTCGTATGCGCCGTCGAGGCTCATGGTGGGTCCTGTCCAGATACGCGCTCTGTCGAGCTGCGCATGCGCATGCAGACTGACTGCAAGCCGGCGGGCGGGCAAGTCCCGTTTCGTCGGCCTGCAGGCGCGCGATCTGTTGGCGGAAGGTCGCGACGGTTGGCGCCGAGGCGCATGGGGCACAGCCGGCGGCCTGCGGTTGTA
Source organism: Caulobacterales bacterium (assembly GCA_044375455.1). Taxonomy (GTDB): domain Bacteria; phylum Pseudomonadota; class Alphaproteobacteria; order Caulobacterales; family Aquidulcibacteraceae; genus JBEIHX01. The sequence continues at coordinate 8,014 of JBILMQ010000061.1, forward strand.
CGCCCCTGGGCCTCGCCAGTTGGAACCTGCGATGTTTCGCCATCGTCAAGCACCGGACGCGCCAGCGCCGATGTTAGTCGTCGCCCGCCAGTATGGCGACGGCGGCAGCGATACGATGGCGGCGCTCCACGTCATCGGCGCTCTCGCGCACCCATTCGTCAAATGTTGCACGATGGGACGCCGCCAGCCATTGGTAGAGCCGACGCGCCTCCGGCGCGGCCTCAATGGCCGCGCGCATGTCTGTGAAATCCATCCCCGTCCCCTGCAGACGATGCCTCCCCGACATGTCCGCACGATAAATATAGTCCCGCACTGTGCGGTCGGGAAACACAATCACACCCGTTTAAAGGGTGCGTGCTGCGACAGAACGTCCATCTCTTCCTCGACCGCGTCCCGCTCGTGCTCGAGAAAGCGCGCAACCGCTGCGCGCAGGCCGGGATGGGCGATCCAGTGGGCCGAATAGGTGGTCCGGGGCAGATAGCCGCGGGCAAGTTTGTGTTCGCCCTGGGCGCCTGCCTCAACGCGCGCGAGGCCGAGGGCGATCGCATGATCAATCGCTTGATAATAGCAGAGCTCGAAGTGCAGAAATGCAATGTGTTCCACACATCCCCAATGCCGCCCGAAGAGCGTGTGGGAGCCGATCAGGTTGAGCGCGCCGGCAATCCATGCGCCGCCTGGCCGCCGCGCCAGCACGAGCAACACCCGATCTCTCAGGCGTTCATGCAGCAGGTGAAAAAATTCCCTGTTGAGATAGGGCGAGCCCCATTTGCGGGCGCCCGTATCGAGGTAAAACTGATAAAAAGCGTCCCAATGACAGTCGGCAATTGCATCGCCGGACAGGCGCACAATTTCAAGACCGGCCTGCGCTTTCTCGCGTTCCTTGCGCAGGTGGCGCCGCTTTTCCGAGTTAAGCACTGCGAGAAAGTCATCGAACGTGCGATAGCCGGCATTCGTCCAGTGAAATTGACGATCCGTCCGCTTCAGATATCCCGCCTCCGCAAGCAAGCTCTGCTCCGCCTCGCTGCAGAATGTGACGTGGATGGATGAGGCCTCGAGGCTGTCGCACAGGGCGTTCAGACCGGCGGCGAGAAACGCCTGCATGCGCCCCTGGTCCCAGCCGGGCGCGACCAGCAGTCGACGCCCGGTGACAGGGGTGAATGGCGTAGCGGCCTGTAGCTTGGGATAATAGCGTCCCCCTGCGCGGCGAAATGCATCGGCCCAGCCGTGATCAAACACGTATTCGCCGTAGGAATGGGATTTCGCGTATGCCGCGACCGCGCCGACCAGCACGCCGTCGCCGTCCTCAGCCAGCAGATGATGCGGCGCCCAGCCGGTGTCTTCCACCGCGCAACCGGAGCGCTCAAGGGCCTCCAGAAACTCCCAGGAAATGAACGGATCGAACACCGCCCCGGGCGGATTGGCGATCGCATTCCAGGCCTGTGGCGAGACCTCGCTCAGGCGTGGTACGACGCGCAGGCGAAGTTCTGGGATCATCGCATCCACCTCGTCCGCTGGGCGCGTCGCATCAGGGCCTGTTCACCTGAATGCTCAAAGATAAATCCATCGGCGTGCTGCAGGGCGCGGCGAATGTCATTGTGTGTTCTGATGGTCCAGGCGAGCACCGGCGCGTTCAGCGCACGGCCTCGCCGCACGCCGTACGCCGTGAGCGCCTGAAGGCTGGAGGCGAGGAAGTCTGGCCGCGCCAAATCACTGTCGCAATAGTCCCTCAGGCGTCGTCGTCGCGCCCAAGGCGCCCGCCAGACGCCATGGCGTGGAAATGCATCCGCAAGCATGCCGCGCGGCGCGCCCGGCGCAAACCGGGCGAACCAGGCGAGCGAGGCGGGATTGAAGCTCATCACCGCAACCGGTCCGCGGTGGCGCTCCAGGAGGTCGGCTACGGCGGCCTCCAGAGGACCTTCGCGCCCAAGGTCGACCTTCATTTCAATCAGCAAAGGCATGTCGCGCCCGGGCCCTTCGAGCACCTCTGCAAGCAGCGGGGGGCTTTCTTGGGTGTTCTTCAGGCGAAGGGCGCAGAGTTCCTGGGCGGTGCGATCCGACAGGCGGCCAGCAACGCCCGTCATGCGGCGCAGATCTGCGTCATGAAAAACGACGGCCACGCCGTCAGCCGACAGCCGCACATCAAGCTCTGCACCAAGACCGCGTGCGCGCGCCAGCTCAAACGCCCCCATGCTGTTTTCTGGCGCGCCGTCTGGCGTCCATAGGCCGCGATGGGCGTAGGGCTGCGCGAGCAGCCAGGACGGGTGGCGCGCGGCTGGGTTCATGCGACTTCGAAAACGCCGTCGACCTCCACGGCAAAACCAAGCGGCAGACTGGCGCAGCCAACGGCGGAGCGGGCGTGGCGCCCGGCGTCGCCGAAGGCCTGGACCATCAGATCCGAGCATCCGTTCGCAACGAGAGGGATATCTCCGAAATCAGGCGTGCAATTGACAAAGGCGCCAAGTTTGACGACGCGGCGTACGCGATCGAGATCGCTGGCGCAGGCGGCTTTGAGCTGGGCCAGCAGATTGAGGCCGCACATCCGCGCTGCAGCCTGCCCGGCGGCCAGATCCATGTCTGCTCCAAGCCGACCCTTCATCGGGCCGGTTGGTCCAATCGACACCTGTCCGGACACAAACACCAGCGCGCCGACGCAGATGAAGGGAACATAATTGGCCACTGCGCCGACAGGCGCCGGAAGTTCAATGCCCGCCGCTTTCAGTCTGGTTTCCACAAAGCTCATGCATGCACCTGCGGTTCAGCTGTCATTGTCGGTGTTGTCGTACCGGCCGAATGGCTGGTCGTCCAGGCTGGCCCGCTCCTGGGCGAGGCGCAGGTCGCGCCCGCGCATGACGGCGGCGTCGCCGAAGCGCGCGCGCGCGCTGTCGGCGGCGCGGTGCGCCGCTGCAGTGCGCGCCCTGCGCGCATCCAGCAGGTCCCCGTGATCGGCCAAGTGAGGCGCGCACAGGTCCTTCAGCGCGATGCCGATCAGCCGGTAGGCAGTCGCCGGCGGCGTCGCCGCCAGGAGGGCCTTGGCGTGCTGGAAGATCACGTCGCCAAGCTGGGTTGGCTCGCGCAGGGTCAGACTGCGGGTTGAGGTCCTGAACCGGGGATCCTTCAGCTTCAGGACGATGACCCGTCCGGCCACGCCTGCCGCCTTTGCTCGCTCCCCGGTGCGCCAGCACAGTGGCCACAGGTGATCGAGCAGCGCCGCATGATCGGCAATGTCGCAGAGGAAGGTTGTCTCGCTGGAGACGCTTCTGACGGCGCTGTCCGGTTCCACATGTCGCGCATCGCGCCCATGGGCACGCTCATGCAGCAGGCGCCCGAGATCGCCGAGGCGGCGCACGAGCTCCCTGGGATCGGTACGCTGGAGATCGGCGATCCGCGCAAAGCCGGCCTGGGTGAGCTTTGCCTGCAGCTTCGGCCCGACGCCTGGCAGTCGGGAGACGGGCAGAGGGGCAAGCAGGCCTGGCGCTTCGCCTGGGGCGATAACGCTAAAGCCGCGCGGCTTGTCGAGACCGCAGGCCAGTTTCGCCAGGAATTTGTTGCCTGAAAGTCCGACCGAGACGGTGATCTGAAGCGTCTCCTCGATCGCATTCTGGAGTCGGATCAGAACCTGTGCGGGTGTGGCGGCGTGCAGCAGAGCGGTCCCCGACAGATCCAGGAAAGCCTCGTCGATAGAGACCGGTTCCACCAGAGGCGTCAGCGCCGCCATCATGTCGTGCACGCGGCGCGAGACAGCAGCGTATTTTTCCATATCCGGCTTGATCACCACCGCGTGCGGGCACGCGGCGAGGGCCTTGAACATCGGCATGGCGGACCGCACGCCGTAGGCGCGCGCCAGATAGCAGGCGGTCGCCACGACGCCGCGCCGGCCGCCGCCCACGATCACCGGGCGGGCCGCCAGGGCTGGATCGTCGCGCTTCTCCACGGTCGCGTAGAAGGCGTCGCAGTCGATATGCGCTATGGTAAGGGAAAGGAGGTCGGGATGGGCAATGGCGCGTGCATCGCCGCAGGCAGCGCAGCGGCCTTGGCCGGGCGCACGCAGGGCGGCGCAGGCGCGGCAGGCTGCGGTCATGTCACGTTTCTCGTTCCCACAGCCGCGCGGCGCCGCGCACGCCCGACGAATCGCCATGGTGCGCCGGACGCACGCTGACGTCATAGGCGTCGCAGAAGGCGTCGCTGGCGATCAGCCGCGGCAGATCGGCATAGAGGTGAGGAAGATTTGACAGTCCGCCGCCGAGCACGATCACATCGGGATCCAGCACGTCTGCGATGACGGCGAGTGCGCGGGCGAGACGCGCACAGTGCCGCGTGAGCGCGGCCTGGGCGAGGGCGTCACCCCTCTGTGCGGCTGCATCGATCTCTTCGGCCATCCAATCCCGCCCGCTCACCTGCCGGTGGTCGCGCGCAAGCCCGGTCCCCGAGATGAAGGTTTCAAGACAGCCGCGCCGGCCGCACCAGCATGCGACGCCAGGAAACTCCTCATCTGTCATCCAGGGCAGAGGGGTATGGCCCCATTCGCCAGCGATGCCATTCGCTCCCTGCACGAGGCGTCCGCCGATGACCACGCCGCCGCCGCAGCCGGTGCCGAGGATTGCCCCAAAAACAGTATTGGCCCCTGCTCCTGCCCCGTCGATCGCCTCAGACAGGGCGAAGCAATTCGCGTCATTGGCGAGGCGGACGGGCGCGCCGAGCGCCGCGGCGAGGTCTTGCGCGAGGGGTCTCGCGTTCAGCCAGGTCGAATTGGCGTTGCGCACCAGGCCGGTTGCCGGATTGACCGAGCCTGGGATGGCCACCCCCAGGCGCGGTGATATGGCGAGGCGTGTGGCGGCGGCGTGCGTCAGTTCGACGATGGCGCGAATGCTGGCGTCGTAGCTGCGCGGCGTTGCGATTCGCTCCCGCAGCAGGAACCGATCCTGCGCATCGAGGGCTGCAATCTCCATCTTGGTGCCGCCCAGGTCCAGACCAAGTCTAATCAAGCCCATGAAATAAATAACCTTTCCTAGACTGTCTGCGCATTTTGACGGGGCCGCCGCCGGCGCTTCAGCATGGCCCTAACCGCGAGTTAACACTATACATGATAGGAAAAACCTGAGAGCGGGCGCCTTTCCGTTGTCGTGTGTTGGCTGGTTTGCGTGACCAAGCGACGTCCGGCGCAGAGGCAGAGGCGAGGTTGAGCGGAACGACATGGCGAAGGCGAGCGGGGCGGCAAAGACGGTCCTGATCGTGGAGGATAACGAGCTCAATATGAAGCTCTTCCACGACCTGTTGAACGCGTTCGGGTATCGCACGGTGCAGACCCGCGAGGGCTTGAACGCTGTCGATCTGGCGCGCAAGCATCGCCCGGACTTGATTCTGATGGACATTCAGCTGCCGGAGATTTCCGGCATTGATATCACCCGTATTCTCAAGGCCGACCCGGAGCTGAAGGCAATTCCGGTGGTGGCTGTCACGGCGTTCGCCATGCGGGGAGATGAGCAGAGGATCAAGGAAAGCGGCTGCGAGGCGTATCTGTCGAAACCGATCGCTGTCGGCAATTTCATCGCCACTGTTCGTCAGTACATAGGCTGATCAACCACATGAGCGCGCGCGTGCTTGTGGTGGACGATCTCGAGCCGAACGTTCGGCTCCTGTCAGCAAAACTCAATCACGAGTATTACACGGTCTCTACCGCCTATTCGGGTCCGGAAGCTCTGGCCAAGGCGGTGAGCGACGCGCCGGACATCATCCTCCTGGATGTCATGATGCCGGGGATGGACGGTTTTCAGACGTGCCGCCGTCTGAAGGACGATCCGGGCACGAGCCATATTCCGGTTGTGATGGTGACGTCGCTGGATCTGGCCGAGGATCGTGCGCGCGGTCTCGACGCTGGGGCGGATGATTTTCTGACCAAGCCTGTGGATGACGTTGCGTTGCTGGCGCGGGTGCGGTCGCTGGTTCGCCTGAAGGCGATCACGGATGAACTGAAGCAACGTGAAGCGAGCGGACGCGCTCTTGGCGTGATCGAGGGCGTGACGGCGCGCGATCATGGTTTGGGGGCGCGGATTGTCGTCA
>JBILMQ010000300.1:0-4160 GCA_044375455.1 Caulobacterales bacterium
TGGAGCGTGCTCGACCATGTCTTCAACCACCAGACCCATCACCGCGGACAGGCCCACGCACTGTTGACGCGGCTCGGGACGGAGGTCGCAAGCCTTGATCTGGTGCAGTTCCAGCGCGAAACAGGCGCCGGCGGCGTGGTGACAGGCGCATGACTGACAGCGCGTCCTGCGCACTGCAGCAGACGCTTCGGGCATGACCCTGCGCCTCCCGTCGCTCGCGCCCTTCCGCCATGGGGACTTCACCCGGTTCTGGGCGATGCGCGCCTGCGGGACGCTGGCAGTGCAGATCCAGGCGACAACGCTGGGCTGGCAGGTGTATGAGTTGGCCCGTGATGCAGGGCGATCGGTTACTGAGTCGGCCTTCTTGCTCGGCGTTGTTGGCCTGTTGCAGTTTCTGCCGCTCCTCGTTCTGTCGCCATTCGGCGGTCAAGCGGCAGACCGGTGGAACCGAAAGGCCATCCTGCTCGCATATCACTTCGTCAAAGCCGCCACAGCGCTCTGGCTTGTGTCCTCCGCCGCCTTCGGCGATGAAAGCGCGATCGTCGCCGTCTTCGCCGCAGCCGTCGTGGTCGGCGCCATCAATGCCTTCGCGCCCTCCGCGAGCCAGGCAATGTTGCCGACGCTGCTGCCGCGTGAGGAGCTGCCGCAGGCGATTGCCCTGTCCTCGCTCGCCTTTTCAACAGCTTCAGTCGTCGGACCCGCAGTCGCAGGCGCTGCCATCGCCCTCGGCGAGACGGCCGGCGGTCTCGGTGCGCAGTTCGCCTACGGGCTAACGGTCCTATTCTGCCTCGCCGCATTCATCCTGTGCTTGACGATCCGTCCGCCAGCGCAAACGCCAATCGCCGACGCCAAGGCGGTCACGCTGATCCTGGAGGGGCTCGCCTATACGTGGCGCAACAAGATCGTGCTGGGCGCCATTTCGCTTGATCTCGTCGCGGTCCTGCTCGCCGGAGCGACCGCGCTCCTGCCGGTATATGCCCGTGATATCCTGCATGTGGGTCCCGACGGACTTGGACTGATGCGCGCAGCGCCGGCTGCAGGCGCCGCTCTGGTGGCGATTGTACTCGCCGCCACACCGCTTCGTCGGCGGGTTGGCCAATGGATGTTTGCTTCCGTGGGCGTGTTTGGTGTGTCTACCCTTGCATTCGGGGTATCTGAAATCTTTTGGCTGTCCCTCAGCCTCCTGGTCATTATCGGCGCATCCGACATGGTGTCGGTCTATGTGCGCTCCGCCCTCATCCAACTGTCGACGCCTGACAACATGCGCGGCCGGGTCTCAGCAACAAGCTTCATCTTCATTTCAGCCTCGAACGAACTGGGCGAGTTTCAGTCCGGCGTTTTCGCCAGACTGTTCGGCCCGGTCGGGGCTGTCGTGGTCGGCGGGATCGGCGCCGTCGCCTGCGCCGGGCTGTGGATCAAACTGTTTCCCGCGCTGTGGCGCATGAACCGATTCGAGGACGCCACCGCCTATGGCGAAGCTTTGGCAGAAACGCCGCTGCACAGGCCCGTCTGACGCCAATTCCGACACCAAATAGCCCCAAAAAACCGCACACCGGTGAGAATCGCAGTCACCTCCGCGCCGCTGAGCGCCGAAGCGCCATTGTCGCGCGCCTACCAGACCCACATAATCCGCCGTCATTGTCCGGCAGATTGCAGGCGCCGCATCCGCCCCCACGACCAACCATCGTGCTTGGAACAAGACCGAAAAGCAGATCACACCGAGTTTCCCAGTTCAGCCACCGCGAAGGAAACGGGGCGCGTCATGTCCACCGCGCCAAGCCAGACCATGAATGAAACTCGCCAATTGCATCGGTCTGGTCGTCTCCCATACCTTGCGTTTTGGCAAACTTGCTCTTCCTGAAGCCGTCAGCGTACCAACGCGCCCCCTCTTCTTTTCCCAGCGCCAAGCGTCAAGACAGGCGCATGAGAAAAATGCCGGCCTTATTCCAGAGGCCTCATGGCGATGTGCGAGGCGCTCAATGCAATTCCTCTGAAGGCGGGCCTCGCGCGATACGTTCCTGTGTCGCCACTGGCAAAGGTCGCGCTGCGGAAAAATCGCATCATCCTGACGGCGATCACGCACGAGCACGGACCCAATCACGCGGTCCTGAGCGACCGGCTCTGGAATGGGATCGACGCCAACCATCCGGCACAGCGCTTGATCGGGGCGTTCCCAAGAGCCGTACGCGCATCACATTACACGCCCACTGAATTAGAGCGATGCTGCAAAGACGATTGAAGCCTATTGCGATCCACATCTGGCAGCTCCAGCTGCTGAAGTCGGCGCCGTCGCACTGCACGTACGGCAGGCGCCCGCGGCGCGCCGTCTCGCCAGTCGTTCTGGGCTCGCCCGCTGCCAGGCCGCGACGCCAATCGAGGGTGGCTCAATCTGGCGCCAGCGAGAGCATCGCCCAGCGGGGATATCGCCCAATGAATATATCGCCATGCAAGCTTTGCATCTTAAGCTGTAGTTTCCCGCAGACCGCAGCCTGCCTGAAGAGCAAGGCCTGCGGCCAGGCCTGAGCGTTCCAATCAAGCCCCCCAAAGGCACGCCGCCGCCCGGCGAACAAGTCCTCAGGACGCCCCTGGCCAAAGGCCCCGCGCCCCGCCAACCCAGACATGCCGTGACTTCCAGGTCAGGGTCGGGCGTCATGGCGCCCGACCTGTTCCTCGCCCCCCTGGTGCTCCCACGGCTGTCGGACGCCGCTGCGCGACTGCGCCCTCGAACTTGGCGGCTCCTGCTGCTGCGGCGAGGCGCTGACGCCCCTTTCGCTCCCCGCAGGCGGCGGCTAACTTCCCGGCCGACGAGTGCTTTTTGGAAGGGTGGCGCAGATGGGCGTGTTGGATGGCAAAGTCGTGATGGTCACCGGTGGCGGCAACGGCATAGGGCGCGAATGCGCGCTCATGGCCGCCCGCGAAGGCGCCAAGGTGCTGGTCAACGACCTCGGGGGCAGTGTGGCCGGCGGCGACGAGGGGTCAGCTGGACCCGCCGAACAGGTGGCTGCGGAAATCCGGGCCGGCGGCGGCTCGGCGATTTCCGATTCCCGCAGCGTGACCGACTTTGACGCCGTCGCCGACATGCGCGACCGGGCGCTGAAAGAACTCGGCGGTCTTCACGCGGTGGTCAACCCGGCCGGCATTCTGCGCGATACGATGTTTCACAAGATGGCCTGGGAGGACTGGAAAGCGGTCATCGACGTGCACCTGCACGGCGCCTTCAATGTCTGCCGGGCAACCGTCGAGCATTTCCGCGAGCAGCAGGACGGCTCCTATGTGCTGTTCACTTCGACATCAGGCCTGATCGGTAACATCGGCCAGGCCAATTACGCCGCCGCCAAACTCGGCGTTATGGGGCTCTCCAGGATCATCGCGATGGAAGGCGCCGTAAAGAATGTACGCTCCAACATCATTGCTCCATTCGCCTGGACGCGGATGATCGCGACCATCCCGGTTAAGGATGAAGTCAGCGCCAAGCGAGTCGAGCGGATGAAGAACTCGATGCGTGCCGACCAAGTCGCAAATCTCGCGGTCGCGCTCTGCTCCGAGAACTCCAAAGAAACCTCGGGGCAGATTTTCGCCGTGCGCGGCAACGAGATTTTCCTGTTCAACCAACCGCGTCCGGTGCGCGGTCTCGCGCGCCTCGAGGGCTGGACGCCGGAAACCGTGATCGCTCACGCTCTGCCAGCCATGAAAGCCAACTACGCCGATCTCGGGGCTACAGGCTCGGTGTTCACCTGGGAGACTGTGTAAAGGCACGCGTGAGCGCCAGCGCGGTAAAACCTACAGCACCGCGTCGGCGCTACAGGCCTGCCGGGGGCCGGAAAACCTCCGGGCAGGCGCAGACGATGGTGCGGAAACTTCAATGAACATCAGAAGGGCGCTGACACAATTGCAGTCAGGCGGCCGGTTTTCGCAGCAGATAGCGAACGCGCGCCATAGCGCCGGCGGCGAAAGCACGCTCGCGCGCTTTGATTGTTTCAGCCTCCCAGGCCAGTTCGCGCAGCATGGCTGGCCCAAAGCCCGTATCCTTGGCGCGCTGGAGGGCGAAGTTGATGCGGTCTTCAATCCGGTCGACAGCTGCCTTCAGGGATTTCAGCGCCATCGGCGTCGTGTCTGCCTCCGATTCAAGCGCTAGACCACGCTCTTGAAAGGCGGCCAGT
>JBILMQ010000062.1:0-13988 GCA_044375455.1 Caulobacterales bacterium
GATCGCGAGGTCGACGCGCGCCCCGGAGCTGGCCCGGATGATGGTGCGCAGATCGTCCCAGGACGACACGGGCGCGCCATTCACGGCGCGCACCACATCTCCAGACCGAAGGCCAGCGACTGCGGCCGGACTGCCGTCTTCCACCGCGCCGATTTCAGCGCGGCCAAGCGCCGTCGGGTCAACCGGGGTATGGCGCCCCACGCCTATGAACAGAGCGGCCAGCACGAGCCAGGCGAAGACAAAATTGGCGAATGGACCGGCGGCGACAATGGCGGCGCGCCGCCACACCGGTTTGTTCTCAAACAGGGCTGGATCGGGTTGCGCGCCCGCGTCCGCCTCATGGAATTTGACGTACCCGCCGAGCGGAAAAGCCGCCAGCCGCCAGCGCACGCCGCCGCGATCGGTCCAGCCGATGAGCTCTTTGCCAAAGCCGAGGGAGAATGCGTCGACCCGGACGCCCAGCCGACGGGCGACCCAGAAGTGTCCGAATTCGTGGATGACGATGACGATCGAAATGATGAAGAGGAAGGAGGCGAGATAGATCCAGCCCTGGGACAGAAATTCCGCCATTGCGCGCTCCTACCCCATCACGCCGGCCGTGTGCCGGTCCGCCGCCCCATCCGACAGGCGCCCCCTTGGTCTCGCCGCGATCGCCTGTCGGGCGAGCGCGCGCGCCTGTGTGTCGACCGCCATGACCGACGCATAGCTGTCGGGCGCATCGGCGAGGTCGCCTGTTCCGCAGAGCCGATCAAGCGTCGCGGCGACGACCGCTGGTATATCGAGGAAGCCGATCCTGCGGTCAAGAAACGCCACCACCGCCTCCTCGTTGGCCGCATTGAGCGCGGCAGGGCTTCCCCCACCCGCCTCCAGCGCAGCGCGGGCGAGCGCGAGCGCTGGAAACCGCGCCAGATCCGGGGCTTCGAAAGTCAGCGACCCAATCCTGGCAAGATCGAGGCGCTCGCCGCTGAGAGGCGCGCGCTGTGGCCAAGCGAGAGCGCAGGCGATCGGGATGCGCATGTCGGGAGCGGCCAGCTGGGCCAGCACCGATCCGTCGCAATAAGCGACCAGGGCGTGCACAATCGATTGCGGATGAACCACGACATCGAGCGCGTCAGAGGTCAGATCGAACAGATAGGCCGCCTCGATGAGTTCCAATCCCTTGTTCATCAGGGTTGCCGAATCGACAGAGATTTTGGCCCCCATCTTCCAGTTCGGGTGGGCGACGGCCTGTTCGGGTGTGGCGCGCGCCATGGCGTCGCGGGTCCATGTCCGGAATGGCCCGCCGGAGGCCGTCAGCGTGACGCGTTCCACAGCACTTGGCTGCTGCAGCACCTGAAACACGGCCGAATGCTCCGAATCGACCGGCAGCAGCGTTGCGCCGGTGCGACGGGCTTCGCTGCGCATCAGGTCACCGGCGCACACGAGGCATTCCTTGTTGGCGAGCGCGACGGCCGCGCCGCGGCGGATGGCGGCCAGGGTTGGCTCCAGACCTGCGGCGCCGACGATGGCGCTCATCACCCACTCTGCTGGCCTGTCGGCGGCCTCCTGAACCCCAGACGGACCGCCCAGGGCGGCGACACCGGTTCCCGCCAGGGCTGCGCGCAGCGCCGGCAGCGCGCGTTCGTCCGCCACTGCGGCTGCGCGTGCGCCGAGGGTCAAGGCCTGTGCGGCGAGCGCATCAGCGTCGCTGTGCGCCACCACGGCCTCGACGGCGATGCTGTCGCGCCCGAGGCGGGCGCGGGTCTCTTCCAGCACGGCGACTGTGCTGCGTCCCACCGAGCCGGTTGAACCCAATATTGTCACTGATCGCGTCATGGCGTTCCTCACCGCGGCGTTGGGCCAAGGCCTGGCGCAAGCGCCGGGGCGGTGGCGAGGACTATTGCAGCGAACAGAACAGCCGCCATCAATGCGTCCAAGCGATCCATCACCCCGCCATGCCCCGGGATCAACTGGGAGGCGTCCTTCACAGCAAAATGGCGCTTGATGATGGATTCCAGCATGTCGCCGAGTTGGCCGACGCAGGACAGTGCGAGCGCCGCGCCGACCCAGCCCGCCCAGCCCGCCCCAAGCCCGGCTGCAAACCCAAGCCCCACGAGCCCGGCGGCGGCCACTCCGCCGAGAAAGCCGCTCCAGGTTTTGCGCGGCGATGTTTCCGGGAGAAGTTTTGGCCCGCCGACGGCCTTGCCCACGACATAGGCCGCAATGTCGGTCGCGCAGATGACGCTCAGGAGCGCGAGTGCGTGAACAGCCCCGCTGTTGGGTTCGGCGCGGATCCAGACCAGGGCCGCGCAGGGCGCGCCGACATAGATCGTTCCTGAGAAGCTTTCAAAGGCGTGCTGCAGCGACTTGCGGCGTGCGGCGGCGGCAATCCCGCTGAGCACAAGGGCCGGGGCCATCCATTCATAGCGGCCTGCGGCCGCCGCAAGGACGCAGGCGGCCGCGCCTGCAGCCATGATGAGCGCGCCCTCCAGGGGTTTGGCCGGCTCGCTCATGCGCGCCCATTCGAAGGCCATCAGCGCTGCGCAGACGGCGGCGGCCACACCGAGCGCCCAGCCGCCGGCCCAGACCACTCCGACGCCGGCGGGCAACATTACGGCGGCCGACAGGATACGCGCCCGCAGCCTGGGCGAGCCACGCCTGGCGGACGCCTGAGGACCCGCGCTGGCGTCGTTCACGCGTTCACGCCGCCGTATCGGCGCTCGCGTTGACGAAACGCAGCAAGCGCAGCCTCCAGGTGCTGGCGTCGAAAATCCGGCCAAAGCACGTCCAAAAACACCAGTTCCGCGTAGGCGGTCTGCCACAGCATGAAATTCGACAGGCGCTTCTCGCCGCTGGTGCGGATCAGCAGATCAGGCTGCGGCAGGCCATCTGTTTCAAGATATGCTTCAAAGGCCGCCGGCGTGATGGCGTCGGGGTCGAGAAGCCCAGCCTTGGCGTCCGCCGCAATGCGTCGTGCCGCAGCGAGGATTTCAGCCTGACCGCCGTAATTGAAGGCGATCTGAAGCAGCAGACTGGTGTTGTGGGCGGTGCGCGCCTGGGCGCGCTCGATGATGGCCATGATGTCCGGCGACAGGCCTTCGCGCGCCCCAATGATGCGCACCCGCACGCCGTCGCGCTCAAGCCGATCGAGATCGCGATTCACGTAGAGGCGCAAAAGGTCCATCAGCGCGCTCACCTCATCGGGGGGGCGGCGCCAGTTTTCAGTCGAGAACGCGAAGACGGTCAGACAGCCAATGCCAAGTTCGCCGGCCGCCTCCACGGTGGCGCGCAGCGCTTCAACGCCCTGGCGATGGCCGAATGCCCTGGGTTGGTTCCGGCTCGCCGCCCAGCGCCCATTGCCATCCATGATGATGGCGACATGCCGCGGCAGCGCATCCGGTTCGGTCCTAGCGGCTGGCAGAGGCATGGTCTCCTCGCAACGTGGTCTGGCGCGGGAGCATCCTCGCGATGGACGCGTCGGCTCAGACCTGCATGATCTCTTCTTCTTTGGCTTTCAGGCTTTCGTCCACCTTCTTGATATGCGCATCGGTGGCGTCCTGCACCTTCTCGGCCAGTTTCTTATGCTCATCCTGGGAGATATGGCCGTCTTTTTCCGACTTCTTCAATGCCTCCATCCCGTCGCGACGCACATTCCGGATCGCAACACGCGCATGTTCGGCATACTTGCCGGCGGTTTTGGCGAGATCGCGGCGCCGCTCCTCGGTGAGCGGGGGAATGGGAATGCGCAGTGTCTGGCCCTCGACGATGGGATTGAGCCCGAGGCCGGAGGCGCGGATCGCCTTGTCGACAGCGCTCACCATAGAGCGGTCCCAGACATTGACGGTGATCATGCGCGGTTCAGGCACGCTGACCGAGCCCACCTGCACCAGCGGCATGGTCGCGCCGTAGGCCTCTACGGTGATTGGTTCCACCAGGCTGGTTGTGGCGCGCCCGGTGCGCAAACCTGAAAACTCCTGCCTGAGCGACGCGAGCGCGCCGTCCATGCGACGGGTGATGTCGGTGAAGTCGAACTTAGCTGCCGCCATGGGCTTCCTCCGCCTCCTGATCGGAGATCACTGTACACAAACCGCGCCCGGCGACGACATCCATCAGCGCCCCAGGCTTGCGGATCGAGAATACAACGATCGGGATTGCGCTGTTGCGCATCAGGCTGATCGCCGATGCGTCCATGACTTTGAGATCGCGGGCCAAAACGTCGTGGTAGCTCAGCTGATCAAAGCGTTCCGCGCGCCGGTCCTTTTTCGGATCGGCTGTGTAGACGCCGTCCACGCTTGTTCCCTTGAACAGGGCGTCGCAGCCCATCTCCGCTGCGCGGAGCGCAGCTGGCGTATCGGTGGTGAAGAAGGGCGCGCCGAGCCCGGCGGCGAAGATCACTACCCGCCCCTTCTCCAGATGCCGCAGCGCGCGCCGGCGCAGATAGGGTTCGCACACGGCGTCCATCGGAATGGCTGACTGCACCCGGGTATGAACGCCGATTTTCTCCAGTGCGCCCTGCATGGCGAGGGCGTTCATGACGGTGGCGAGCATGCCCATGTAGTCGGCCTGGGCGCGCTCCATGCCGGCGGCCGCGAGCGACAGGCCGCGGAAGATGTTGCCCCCGCCAATCACCAGACAGACCTGAACGCCATCACGCACCACCCGCGCGATGTCGGCGGCGATCGCATCGAGCGTCGCCATATCGATCCCGAATGGCTTGTCGCCCATCAGGACTTCGCCGGAGACCTTCAGAAGGATCCGTTGATAGGGGCCCCGCTTCCGTCGCCCTGCGCTGGACGTCGATTGGACGGCCGTGCCGGAGGCCCGATCCTCCTCAGGCTTAGCCGCCGGTCCATGCCGCGCGTCCCGGGGGTTTCCGGCGGCCGTATCGCTCCCGGCTTGTGCGTCCTTCCCGGTGTGCATATCGTCCCCGGCGTCCATCTTCTTCCTTCAGCCAATCCGATCCATGCCCCCTGCCGGGTCCGCAGCGACGCTGGCGGCCGGCGCAGGCCGCGCGACCAAGTCTGAGGCCTGTGCGCGCGCAGACCGGCGCAGAATCGATGTTCCAACCTTTGGGTTCTATAGCCCGCGCCCGCATGGTCCTGCAAAGTTTTCACGCCAGGGCCCTGGCGTGTGCGCCCCGCACGCGCCGGTCATCCGCTGTGCGGATTGCCCCCGCAGGGTGCACATCCACCGACGCCGGCTGCGCAGCGAGGCGGCGGCGCCTGGAGACAGCGGCAAGGGCTGGGGAAGCGATCTGGCTGGATCGGGACGCCGCGCCCGTTGGCCCGCCCGGACCCCATGGGCCCCAGACCGATGAGAATTTGACGCAGCTGCTTTGATCAGGCAGCGCCGCCCGACATCGCCGCCACTTCGGCGGCAAAGTCATCCGCCTTCTTCTCGACGCCTTCACCCAGTTGCAGGCGGGAGAAACCAACGAGACGGATCGGCGCGCCGATGGCCTTTTCGCCCTCTTTCAGGGCGGCCTCGACGGTCTGGTCGGGATTATGGACGAAAGCCTGTTTCACCAGAACGACTTCCTCCATGAACTTGCGCAGCCGCCCCTCGAGCATCTTGTCGATGACTTGCTGTGGCTTGCCGGCGGCTTTCGGATCCTGCTTGATCTGTTCCACCAGGATGGACTTTTCGCGTTCGATGCGCTCGGCAGAGATGTCCGCTTCGGTGGCCGCGATCGGGTTTGCCGCGGCGACGTGCATCGCGATCTTGCGGCCGAGATCGGCCAGAGCGGCCCTGTCGCCGTTCGATTCGAGCGCAACGAGCACGCCGATTTTCCCGAGACCGTCCGAGACGGCGCCGTGGACGTAATGAGCGACCACGCCGCTGTCGACGCTCAGATAGGCAGAGCGGCGAAGCGTCATATTCTCGCCGATCGTCGCAATCAGGCGGGTGATCATGTCTGACACAATCCCTTCGCCATCCGGCGCTTTTGCTGCCTTCACAGCGTCCAGGTCTCCCTTGTGCGCGATGGCGATCTGGGCGAGTTGGCGGGCTGCGGTCTGGAAGCCTTCGTTGCGGGCGACGAAATCAGTCTCGGCGTTAAACTCGACGAGCACGCCCGAGGTTGCGGCGCCGGCGAAAGCCACCAGCCCTTCGGCAGCCGCGCGATCGGCCTTTTTGGCGGCTTTCGACAGGCCCTTGGCGCGCAGCCAGTCCACCGCCGCTTCGATCTCACCGGCATTTTCAGCGAGCGCTTTCTTGCAATCCATCATGCCCGCCCCGGTCATGTCGCGGAGTTGCTTGACGAGAGCAGCGGTGATTTCAGCCATTGTCAGATCCTCATTGTCATTGCTCCCCGGCCAGGCGGCGGGGCGCGCGCATCAGTTATGTGGGCGACGTAGCCCCGGATCCGGCTCTGTCGGGAGCCATGCCCTGGGCACGCCAATGTCCAAGCGCCACACTTCAAAGCCCCGGCTGGCAAGCCCCGGCTGGCAAGCACCGGCCGGGAGGGGGAAGGTCGAGAGGCGGCACGCCTTCGATTTCCGCTCCGCTCGCCGCGACAATCTCCCGTCCGGTCTCCCGTCCACTTACCCGTCCGGACGGCGCTTACCCTTCCGGGGGTGACCGGCGCTGCGGGAGCCAGCGCCAGCGCCAACGCGACGTGTCGGCGCCGCCAAAGTCCGCTCCAGGCGCTCCGGACCAGGTGGACTGGCGGGCCAGAGCCGCGAGTTACAGAAGCTGGCCAGAGCAGCGCCGGCCGGACCTGCAAACCCGCGGCGGCGCACTGAGGCGGGTGCAGGTTAACCGGTCTGTTCGATTGCCCCCTCGTCGGCCGGCGCGATCGCGTCGACGTAGCTCATGGAAACTTCGCCAGCCGGCTCTGCAGTTGCCGCATCGGTGGCCTGGCTATCGCTCGCCGAGGCGTCGACGTTACGACGACGGCGACTGCGCAGACCAGGCTCGGTCGGGTTCTCCGCTGCGCCGAGATCGACGCCCATGGCGGCCTGACCGGCGGCAAGACCATCAAGCGCCGCATCGGCGATCAGATCGCAGTAGAGTTGAATAGCGCGCGCGGCGTCGTCATTGCCGGGAATCGGAAAATCGACGTCGTCCGGGTCGCAGTTTGAGTCGACCACGGCGACGACCGGGATGCCGAGCTTGCGGGCTTCCTTGATCGCGATCGCCTCTTTGTTCGTATCGATCACGAACATCAGGCTCGGCAGCCCTCCCATGGACGCGATGCCGCCCAGCGACCGATCCAGACGCTCGCGTTCGCGCGACAGGGTCAGCAGTTCTTTCTTGGTGCGCCCCGTCGGACCATCGGCCCCGAGGATCTCGTTCAATTCGCGCAGGCGGCGGATGGAGTTCGAGATGGTTTGCCAATTGGTCAGGGTGCCGCCGAGCCAACGGTGATTGACGAAGTACTGGGCCGACCGCTTGGCGCTCGCAGCCACGTGCTCAGCCGCCTGCCGCTTGGTGCCGACGAACAGGATCCGCCCGCCAGAGCCGGCCGTATCACGCACCTTGACCAAGGCCTGGTGCAGCAGGGGGACGGACTGAGAGAGGTCGATGATATGGATGTTGGACCGCACGCCGAAGATGAACTTGTCCATCTTCGGGTTCCAACGATGGGTCTGGTGACCAAAATGCGCGCCAGCTTCCAAGAGCTGGCGCATGCTGAATTCAGGCAGCGCCATCTTCATTTCTCCGGTTGTGCCGCCGCAGGGGTTGGTCGGGATCGCCGACACCGGATGGCGGCGCGCCTGAGCGCTCCGCACCACCGCCTGCGTGAGGAATGGCGCGCGGTATACGCGCGCGAGGAGGCCGATGCAAGCGCGCGACTGCACCTTCCCGGGGCAAAGTCTTGCATTGCGACCGCGCCCTGAACGGACATCGGGTCGACCGGGCGCAGGGTGTGAGGCTTAGCTGGTGGCCGCATTGGTGGACGCGATGTGCGTCACGCCAGCTTGCCGCCTTTCGGGGTTTGGGGGCTATCGGCTCGACGAAATCCTGCTGGCGAGGCCGGTGCGTGTGGTTTGCAGGGCCAATGACTGGGATAGCGGGACGGAAGACGCCAGTGCAGGTCTAGCTGGGTTCAGCGTTTCCCGCCTTTGGCAAAGTTCTGCACGTCGCACCGGGGCGCGCGCGCGCCGAGCTTCGGCGCCGTGTCTTGCCGGAGTGGCTCTGTGGCGCTCGAGTGCGGCTGGGGATCCTGGGTGTCGGCCCTTCGCCGGAAAGCGGCGACTTGACTGGCGGGCTCGCCCGGGAAGATCGGGAAGGCCAGGAGATTGGGAAGGCAAGGAGATTGGGGACGCGAGTGGGCAAGCGGCGCCCCGGAAGGACAGACGACGGCGACACAGTGTGCGGATGCAGCACCGCACCTGACGGATCCCGCCCCCGGCGCCTCGTTTTGGCCGATGCACCCGCCACGGGACTGTTGCCGGCCGTTCGCGCAGGCGGGGCACAGTCCAGGACGATCGGACGTCAAACTGCGATCGCCAAGGCCATCCGCGCCAAGCGCACAGGCTGTGCACTGTCCGTACAAGGCGCCCAGACCGGCCTCTGCGACAGCGCCCTTGACCTCCTGAAACGGGCGCCATCACGGCAATCTACCGGTCCCAAGCGGACAAAGGCTTGCAGGAACCCTGATGTTCGAGCGCTCCCGCTTTCAGCGTCACGATCCAGGACTTGGCCCTGTGCACGCTCCGGCCGTTCGCGACCCCTTAGCCCGTTCGCGCGAGATCAGCCGGTCGCCACGGTGCGACGTCTTCCACGCCAGCGAAGGCCTTGATGGCGGCGCGCGCCTGTGGGCTGACGGGCAGCGCCGCGCCTGCATCGACCTCAACCGCGCGTCCGTCCTTGAGTCGCAAGACCAGTTTGACCCGCCCCTTGGCGCCGTTGTGCGCATCGCGAAGGGCGGTCAGGGCCCCGGCGATATCCTCCACGGGCGCGCCCTCGCGCAGCGTGATGATCAGCCCGTCCACCTGCGGTCCGGCCCCGGCGTCCAGAGCGGAAAAATCCTCCGCGATGAATTTGAGATCGCCCTCAACCCGGCGGGCGCGGGCGCGCAGAAGCACCAGCGCCCCGACGGCCAGAAGGTCGCGCTGGCGCGTCAGCGTCTCCGGCATCACCATCGCTTCGTACTCGCCCGTGGGGTCTGACAGGGTGATATAGGCAAAGCGTCCGCCAGACCGCGCAAGACGCTCGGTCTTTGCCCGGATCACGCCGGCCATGCGGAAATACCCGCCATCTTCGCCGGCCATTTGTGCGGCGTGTGCGTAATAAGCGACACGGGAGTGGGCGAGTTCTTCGGTCCAGTCATCGAGCGGATGGCCCGACAGATAGAGACCGAGCGCCTGAAACTCGTTGGTCAGACGTTCATGCTCGGGCCATGGCGCAATGCGCGGCAGTTCAGGCGGATGCGCAGCGGCGGTGTCGCGCGCGAAGAGATTGCCTTGCGAACTCATGCGCTCCTCGGCTGCGCGCTGCGCCCAGCCCATGAGCTGCTCGAGTCCGGCGGCGAGCCGCGCCCGGTTTGGCTCCAGCGTGTCAAAGGCGCCGGCGCGCACAAGGTTTTCAAGCAAGCGCTTGTTGATCATCTTCGGATCGACGCGCTTGGCGAAATCATAGAGGTCGGCGAACGGGCCGGATGTCTCGCGCTCGTTCTCGATCGCCCGCATCGCCGCCACACCGACATTGCGTACGGCGCCCAGTGCATAAAGCACGGCGCTCCCGTCGACGTCGAAATCCGCCCGAGACGCGTTGATGGACGGAGGCAGAACCTCTACGCCAAATCGGCGTGCTTCCTGGCGAAAAGCGGCAAGTTTCTCGGGGTCTGAGATGTCGAGGCTCATCGAGGCGGCGAAAAATTCGACTGGATGATGGGCCTTCAGCCAGGCTGTCTGGAACGCGACGATCGCGTAGGCGGCGGCGTGCGACTTGTTGAACCCGTAGCCGGCGAACTCCGCCACAAGCTCGAAGATGCGATCAGCAAGCTGCGGCTCGACGCCGCGCTCCTTAGCGCCGGATACGAACCGCTCTTTCTGCTTGGCCATCTCCTCCGGCTTCTTCTTGCCCATCGCCCGGCGCAGCAGGTCAGCCTCTCCGAGGCTATAGCCAGACAGGATCTGGGCGATCTGCATGACCTGTTCCTGATAGATGATGACTCCGTAGGTCTCCTCCAGAACGGGACGCAGGCTCGCATGAAGGTAGTCGGGCTCACGGCGGCCGAACTTCGCATCGACATAGGTGTCGATGTTCTTCATCGGGCCCGGCCGGTAAAGGGAGATCAACGCGATCACATCCTCAATGCGATCTGGCTTCAGCTTGCGCAGCGTATCGCGCATGCCCTGGCTTTCCAGCTGGAACACGCCGAGCGTGGCGCCGGTGCCCAAGAGCCTGTAGCTGTCGCGATCATCGAGCGGGATCCGCGTCCAGTCGACGACGACGCCCTTTTGGGCGATGAATTTCACCGCGCGATCGATCACGGTGAGCGTCTTGAGGCCGAGAAAGTCGAATTTGACCAGTCCAGCCGGCTCCACCCACTTCATGTTGAACTGGGTGGCGGGAATATCCGAACGCGGATCCCGGTAGAGCGGGACAATCTCACTCAGCGGCCGATTACCGATGACCACGCCGGCGGCGTGGGTCGAGGCGTTGCGGTAGAGCCCTTCTAGCTGGAGCGCAGTCTCCAGGAGTGCGGCGACTTCCGGCTCAGCGTCGCGCATTTCCTTGAGCTTGGGCTCAATCTCGATCGCGTCCTGAAGCGAGACCGGATTTGCTGGATTGGAGGGCACGAGCTTTGCGATCTTGTCGACCTGACCGAACGGCAATTGCATAACCCGCCCGACATCGCGCACCACCGCGCGCGCCTGCAGCGTGCCGAAGGTGATGATCTGCGCCACGCGATCGGCCCCGTACTTTGTCCGCACGTAGTCGATCACCTCGCCGCGACGGTCCTGGCAGAAGTCCACGTCGAAGTCGGGCATCGAGATCCGCTCGGGATTTAGGAACCGCTCAAACAGCAAGCCGAAGCGAAGCGGATCCAAGTCGGTGATGAACAGCACCCAGGCGATCAGCGAGCCGGCGCCGGACCCGCGGCCCGGCCCGACGGGAATGTCATTGGACTTGGCCCATTTGATGAAATCGGAGACGATGAGAAAATATCCGGCGAACCCCATCTTTTCGATCACGGCGAGTTCGTGCTCGAGGCGTTTGCGATAGACCTCCTCAGGTGCGGCCGGTTCAACCTCGGCGAGGCGGCGCGCAAGGCCGCTCTCGGCCTGAACGCGCATTTCCTCCATCTCGCTGCGCCCGTCGGCCGTCTCGAACCTGGGCAGCATCGGACGCGCGGTCTGCGGGCGGAAATTGCACCGCCGGGCGATGGCGATCGTGTTGTCGATCGCCTCTGGAAGATCGGCGAACAGCGCCGCCATTTCTTCGGCGCTTTTGAAGTAGTGCTCGGGGGTGACCCGCCGACGACCGGCCTGACCGAGCACCGCGCCGTCTGCAATGCACAGCAGCGCCTCATGCGCCGCGTGCGTCGCGCGCGCATCGAAATAGGGCTCGTTGGCGGCGACCAGCGGCAGATCCCGCGCATACGCCAGGCGCACGAGATGCGGCTCGGCTTTTGCTTCGTCCGGCAGGCCATGGCGTTGGAGCTCAATATACAGGCGATCGCCGAACGCTGCCTGCAACCGATCAAGAAAGCGCTCAGCTTCGCTGACTCGATCGGCGACGAGAAGCTGATTGAGCACACCGGCCGGTCCGCCGGTCAACGCGATAAGCCCCTCGGTTCTTGCCGACACAAGATCGAGACCGACATGAGCTGGCGTGTCGGACGGCGCGTCCAGAAAGGCCGCAGAGGACAACGCCATGAGATTTGCATAGCCGGCTGCATTGGCCGCGAGAAGCACAAGAGGCCCGAAGAGAGGCTTGGCGCTTCCCTCGCCGCTGACGCCGTTTCGCGCGGCAGCATTTCTCACAGCACCCACTTTCGCAGAGCCGGCTCTGGAGGCGCCCTCGCGGGCGGGCGCAGGCTTGCCGTGTCCCGGTCCGGTCGCATCCTCTGGGGTTCTGCCAGCCGACGGCCCGAGGCCAGCCGTCCCCCCCAAAGACGCCGGCGTCTGCAGATCTTCAGGCGTCCCCGCCGGAGCCGGCGCATCGTCCGGACTGAATCGCAACGTCAACGCGCAGCCGATGATCGGCTGCACGCCGGCGCCGGCAAGATATTCAGAAAATTCCAACGCGCCAAACAGGTTGTCGGCGTCGGTCAGAGCCGCCGCAGGCATACGGTGCGCCTTGGCAAGCTTGGCGATGTCGCCGACATGCAGCGCGCCTTCGAGCAGCGAATACGCCGAGCGCATGCGCAAATGCACGAACCGCGGCCGCTCGCTCGCCGTCATTCCCCTCTCCCGCTCGCTGAGCCGGCCAAGCCGCCCCGGGCGTGGCGCGACTCATCGGCCGCCGACCCCACGCACCGTGGACAAACCGCGCTCTGGCGTCACGCGAAAAGAACGCTGGCGACAGTCACCAGGGCGGTGAAGGCCAAAACAGTCCCAAACGCGGCTGCGTCCCGCAGAATATTGCTCATCATTGTCTCCGTTCGTTCTTTGTTCTTTTCATGTATTCTCTTTTTGTTCCCGGTGCAAGGCCTATCTGACGGAGCTGACTCGCCAGGTTGAGTTGATGGCCTGGTGTGACGGATGGACGTTGGCGGGTGGACGTTGGCGGGTGGGTGCGCGCGGCTCAGCGAGCCAGCTGGGCGGTGCGATCGAAGCGGTGCGACCGAAGCAGTGTGCTAGAAGCCGTGTGATCGAAGGGTGTGGCCGGGATTCTGGTGACCGCGTTTGTATCGGGATTGGACCGACACTTAATCGCGGCGTGGGTCAGCGCACCGGCGGTTCGCCGACGGGGCTTCGCGGCGCAAGCTTGCCCTCGTTCAGCGCAAGCACGCGATCCATAAAACGGGTCAGCTCGAGATTGTGGGTGGCGGCAAGTACGGCCACGTTTTCCCGGCGGGCGAGGGATTGCAGCATCTCGAATACGCGATGGGAGGTCGCCGGATCAAGGTTGCCGGTCGGCTCGTCGGCCAGCACGACGCGCGGTCGGTTTGCGAGCGCGCGCGCCAGGGCCACACGCTGCTGCTCGCCGCCAGATAGTTGCGCCGGCTGATGATCAGCGCGCGCCCTGAGCCCAACGCGGTCCAGCAAGTCAAGCGCCCGGGCGCGCGCCTCGCCTTTGGAGCGACCTGCGATCATCTGTGGCAGGACGATGTTGTCGCAAGCCGTAAATTCCGGCAACAGGTGATGAAACTGATACACAAACCCGAGCTTGGAGCGCCGTACGCGAGTGCGGCCGTCATCGTTGAGCTTCAGGCAGTCTTCACCATCGACCCACACATCCCCGCCATCGGGGCGCTCGAGCAGCCCTGCAACGTGGAGCAGGGACGACTTGCCGGAGCCCGACGGCCCAACAAGGCCGACCACTTCGCCCGCACGCAGATCAAGATCCGCGCCGTCTAGCACAACCAAGTCGCCAGCGCCTGTGCGGTAGCGCCGGATAACGCCGGACAGCTTCAAGACAAGCTCGCCGCGCTCACTCATAGCGCAGCGCCTCAACCGGATCGAGCCGCGCCGCATTCCACGACGGCAGCAAAGTGACGAGCAGCGATGTCAGGAAGCCCCAGATTGTGACGCCGATCACCTCGGCAGGATCGATTTCGGCCGGCAGTCGCGACAGCTGGTAGATCTCCGGATTGAACACCTGAACGCCGGTGGCCCAATCGATGAAATCCTGAATCAGGCCGATATTCATGCAGAACACCACGCCGATGGTCAGACCGATCAGGACACCGGACAGCCCGATCATCAGGCCAACCAGGATAAAAATCCGCATCACGGCCCCGCGGCTTGCGCCCATTGTGCGCAGAACGGCGATGTCGCGGCCTTTGTTTTTCACCAGCATAACAAGCCCGGTGATGATGTTGAGCGAGGTGATCAGCACGAGAACCAGGAAGATGATCCGCATCATCGCGCGCTCCACCTCCAGGGCGG
>JBILMQ010000063.1:0-13951 GCA_044375455.1 Caulobacterales bacterium
CTTGGTCAACGCGGCCTCAACATTATGGAGTTCTGCAAGGCGTTTAACGCCAGGACCCAGGAAATGGAGAAGGGCATGCCATGCCCGGTGATCATCTCCTGGTTCCAGGACAAGTCCTTCACCTTCGAAATCAAGTCACCGCCTGCAAGCTACTTCCTGAAGAAGGCGGCCAAGATCGATCGCGGCTCTCAAAAGCCCGGGCGCGATCGGGCTGGTCGTGTGACGCTCGAGCAGTGCCGCGAGATAGCTGAGAAGAAGATGAAGGATCTCAACGCCCGTGATCTCGACGAGGCGACGAAAATTATTGCCGGCTCGGCCCGTTCCATGGGCTTGGAAGTGGTGGGGTAGGACGATGACGATCGGAAAGCGTCAAGCCGCCATCAACAAGGCGGTCGACAAAAACAAGCTCTACACACTCGAAGAGGCTGTGGCGGTGATTAAGACCAACGCCAAGGCCAAGTTCGACGAGACGGTTGAGCTCGCGGTGAATCTCGGCGTTGATCCGAAATACGCCGACCAGATGGTGCGCGGCGTGTGCAATCTGCCAAATGGCACCGGACGCTCGGTGCGCGTGGCGGTGATCGCGCGCGGCGCCAAGGCGGACGAGGCGCGCAAAGCCGGCGCTGAAGTTGTTGGCGCGGAGGATCTGGTTGAAGAGATCCAGAACGGGCGCATGGACTTCGACAAGCTTATCGCCACGCCTGACGTGATGCCGCTCGTGGGCAAGCTCGGCAAGGTGCTTGGTCCGCGGGGTCTGATGCCGAACCCAAAGGTCGGCACAGTGACCATGGACGTCGCCCGCGCGGTCGCGGACCAGAAGGGCGGGGCGGTTGAGTTCCGGGTCGAAAAAGCGGGCATCGTGCACGCAGGCGTCGGCAAGGCGAGCTTTACCGAAGCGGCTCTCGCCGAGAACATCCGTGCTTTCGTCGATGCGCTGGTCAAGGCCAAGCCGACGGGCGCCAAAGGGACCTATGTAAAAAAGCTCTCGCTCAGCTCCACCATGGGGCCGGGCATAAAGCTTGAAGCCGCAAGCGTGCTTGCGGGTCGTGCTCAGGCTTCGGCCCGAGCGTAATGCGTTTGTCGCGGCGGCGTCAGCCGTCGCGACGGACCGGCGCATTCCGGCGTCCGGCTTCGGTCGAGCGTCTGGAACACGTCGGATCCTGTCCGAGATCGCCGGCGGCCGAAGTCCAGTTCGGATGAGGTCTTAATCCCAACCCGGGGCCAGCGTAGACGGGGATTGACTGGAATTGCGGTTCCGCATGCGGAGCGGCGATTGCGGCAGGCCCTGGGACAGGGGCGGTTCGCAGCGGGGATGCCCGGGCGGCCGTCAATCGCGGCAGGCGGATGGTCCGTCTGCCGAAACTCCAGGAGGCCGCAATGGACCGGGCCGAGAAAGCCCTGATGATCGACACGCTGAAAGGCGTGTTCGACACAGCCGGAGTGGTGGTTGTCACCCACTATTCCGGATTGACCGTTGCGGAGATGACCAAGCTGCGCAACCAGCTCGCAGAGCAGGGTGCGGAGCTCAAGGTGATCAAGAACCGTCTCGCCAAGATCGCGCTGGACGGAAAAGCCGACGGCAAGGCCGACGCCCTGTTCAAAGGGCCGGTCGCCATCGCTTTTTCCGCCGATCCGGTCGCGGCGCCGAAGATCGCGGCAGAATTCGCCAAGTCGAACGACAAGCTCGTTTTGCTCGGCGCTCTGCTCGGTCAGACGGTTCTTGACAGCGAAGGCGTGAAAGCGCTCGCGACCCTGCCGTCGTTGGATCAGCTCCGGGCCAAGCTCGTCGGGCTCATCCAGGCGCCGGCCACCAAGGTCGCTGGCGTGCTTCAGGCGCCGGCGGGCCAGCTCGCCCGGGTGCTCAACGCCTACGCCACCAAAGACGCAGCCTGACGTCATCCCGCATCACAGACAATCTCCGTACCAAGACAAGGAATTCAAGCAATGTCGAAACTCGAAAAGCTCGTTGAAGAGCTCTCCACGCTCACCGTTCTCGAGGCCGCTGAACTGTCCAAGCTGCTCGAAGAAAAGTGGGGCGTCTCGGCCGCGGCCCCGGTCGCCATGGCGATGCCGGCTGGCGGCGGCGCCGCCGCGGCCCCGGCTGCTGAAGAGAAGACCGAGTTCACGGTCGTCCTGGCCGGCGCTGGCGACAAGAAGATCGAAGTGATCAAGGTCGTGCGCCAGATCGTTCCCGGCCTTGGCCTGAAAGAAGCCAAGGACCTCGTCGAGGCCGCTCCCAAGCCGGTGAAGGAAGGCGTGTCGAAGGACGAGGCCGAGAAGATCAAGAAGGAACTCGAGGCTGTCGGCGCCAAAGTGGAGCTGAAGTAATCGCAGCCGCCCTGATCAGGCGGTGCGGACGCCCTCGGGTGTCCGCATGGACGAGGCGGCGGAGGCACACCCTCCGCCGCCCGATCCATTGCCCGCCGCCTGCGGTTGGCCGTCGGCGCGGGCAGACGGCCGGGTCGGGTGGGTGTAGGTCGGGTGGTGTCGTAGGTGTCGGTCGGGCCGCCGGCGGAAGAGGCGATGGTGCAGTCCCCACCGTGCAATGCCGCATAGGACCGGAGGCTGTCGGTTTCTTGCGACAGGCCGCTTTCCGCGCCTCGCGCCGTCAGTGAACGCCCAGGTTGTGAACGACCGGTCTGTGAACGAACAGCACGTGTCCGTCCTGCGCGCGGAAGTGTTAGGCGCCGCGATCCGAGGTGAGACGCCCACATGCGCTCGCTTCCGGTGGCGACGCAGCAGTGGTTGACCAGCGTGGGCTCGGCAGCGGTGGCGACGCAGCAAGAGCAACGCAGCATTTTGGGTCCGGCGCCGGAAGTTCTGTCTGGCGCGGACGATAAGGGGAGAGCGATGGCTCAGGTTTTGTCCTTCACCGGCAAGAAGCGCATTCGCAAGTCGTTCGGCCGCATTCCCGAGGCCGTTTCGATGCCGAACCTCATCGAGGTTCAAAAAAGCTCCTATGAACAGTTTCTGCAGAAGGACACGCCCCATCCCCAGCGTCTCAAGGAAGGCCTTGAGGCGGTATTCCAGTCGGTTTTCCCGATCAAGGATTTCTCAGAACGCTCTGTTCTCGAGTACGTCTCTTACGAATTCGAGCCGCCGAAGTTCGATGTCGAGGAGTGCCAGCAGCGCGACATGACGTTTGCTGCTCCGCTCAAGGTCAAACTGCGCCTTGTGGTGTTCGAGCAGGATGAGGATTCTGGCCTCAAAAACGTCAAGGACATCAAGGAGCAGGACGTCTATCTCGGCGATATCCCGCTGATGACAGACAAAGGCACATTCATCATCAATGGAACCGAGCGGGTTATCGTTTCGCAGATGCACCGCTCGCCCGGCGTGTTCTTCGATCACGACAAGGGCAAGACCCACGCCTCCGGCAAGCTGCTCTTTGCTGCGCGCATCATTCCGTACCGTGGCAGCTGGCTCGACTTTGAGTTCGATGCCAAGGACATCGTGCACGTGCGCGTCGACCGCAAACGCAAACTGCCCGCCACGACATTCCTGTACGCCCTCGGCATGTCGGGTGAGGAGATCCTCGGTCATTTTTATGGATTTCTCTCATACAAGCGCGTGAAGGAAGGCTGGTCCACTCCCTACCGTGCCGAACGCTGGCGCGGCGTGAAGCCGCCCTACGATCTGATCGACGCCAAGACCAAGAAGGTGGTCGCCGAAGCCGGCAAAAAGATCTCCGCACGCGTGGCCAACAAGCTGGCAGAGGACGGCGTGGCGAATCTGCTGATGCCTGACGAGGAACTGATCGGGCGCTATGCGGCCTACGACCTTGTCAACCTGGAGACTGGCGAGATCTTCGCGGAAGCAGGCGAGGAACTGTCGCAAGCCAAGCTCGCGGAAATGGCCGCAGCAGGGGTTAGCGAACTGGAAGTCCTCGACATCGACCATGTAACGGTCGGCCCGTACATCCGCAGCACCCTGGCGGTCGACAAGAATGAAACAAAGGAAGGCGCGCTGACCGACGTCTATCGGGTGATGCGCCCCGGCGAGCCGCCGACGCTTGAAGCAGCAGAAGCCCTGTTCGGGCGGCTGTTCTTCGATCCGGACGCCTATGATCTTTCTGCCGTCGGGCGTGTAAAGATGAACATGCGTCTCGGGCTGACAGACGTCGCAGACACCATGCGTGTGCTGCGCAAGGAGGATGTCATTGCCGTCCTCAAGACGCTGGTCGATCTGCGCGATGGCCGCGGCGAGGTCGATGACATTGACAATCTGGGCAATCGACGTGTCCGCTCCGTGGGCGAACTCATGGAGAACCAGTATCGACTCGGTCTGTTGCGCATGGAGCGCGCAATCAAGGAACGCATGGGGTCGGTCGATATCGACACTGTCATGCCGCACGATCTGATAAACGCCAAGCCGGCAGCTGCGGCGGTACGCGAATTCTTTGGCTCGTCCCAATTGTCGCAGTTCATGGACCAGACGAACCCGCTGTCGGAGATCACCCACAAACGTCGCCTGTCCGCGCTTGGGCCAGGTGGTCTGACGCGTGAGCGCGCAGGCTTTGAGGTGCGCGACGTGCATCCCACACACTACGGGCGGATCTGTCCGATCGAGACGCCGGAAGGACCCAATATCGGTCTCATCAACTCCCTCGCCACCCATGCGCGGGTCAATAAGTACGGATTCATTGAAAGCCCCTACCGTCGCGTCATCGACGGACGGGTGACGGAGACGATCGAGTATCTGTCGGCCATGGAGGAAGCCAAACACACCATCGCCCAGGCCAACTCCCCGGTCGACGCCAAGGGCGCGCTGACGGAAGACTTCGTCGTGTGCCGGATCAATGGCGAAGCCACCATGGCGCCGCGAGAGGACATCCAGTTCATCGACGTGTCGCCCAAGCAGATCGTCTCAGTGGCTGCGGCGCTGATCCCGTTCCTTGAGAACGACGACGCCAACCGCGCGCTCATGGGCTCCAACATGCAACGCCAAGCCGTCCCGCTGATCAAGGCTGAGGCGCCTTTGGTGGGAACCGGCATGGAAGGCGTGGTTGCGCGCGATTCCGGCGCAGCCATTGCTGCTCGGCGAACCGGCGTTGTCGAGCAGGTTGATGCGCAGCGCATCGTGGTGCGCGCCACCCAGGAGGGTGATCCGACCAAACCAGGCGTTGACATCTACAGGCTCATGAAGTTCCAGCGCTCCAATCAGAACACCTGCATCAACCAGCGCCCGCTGGTGAAGGTGGGCGACAAGGTGGCGGAGGGCGACATTATCGCCGATGGACCGTCCACGGATCTTGGCGAGCTCGCGCTCGGACGAAATGCTCTCGTCGCATTTATGCCCTGGAACGGCTACAATTTCGAAGATTCGATCCTGATCAGTGAACGCATCGTGCGCGACGATGTGTTCACCTCGATCCACATCGAGGAATTCGAATGCATGGCGCGCGACACCAAGCTCGGCCCGGAGGAAATTACGCGTGATATTCCCAACGTCGGGGAAGAAGCGCTGCGCAACCTCGACGAAGCCGGCATCGTGGCGATCGGCGCCGAGGTTAACCCCGGCGACATCCTGGTCGGCAAGGTGACGCCCAAGGGCGAAAGCCCAATGACGCCTGAAGAGAAGCTGTTGCGCGCGATCTTCGGCGAGAAGGCTTCCGATGTGCGTGACACCTCGCTGCGCCTGCCGCCTGGCGTGCAGGGGACCGTGGTCGAGGTGCGCGTCTTCAATCGTCACGGGGTGGATAAGGATGAACGCGCGCTGCAGATCGAGCGCGCAGAAATCGATCGTCTGGCCAAGGACCGCGATGACGAGCTCGCCATTCTCGAACGCAACATTTATGCGCGCTTGAAAACGCTCGTAATCGGCAAGACCGCTGTCTCGGGCCCGAAAGGGTTCAAGAAGGGAGAAGTCACCCAGGACGGGCTCGATGGGCTGTCGCGCGGCCAGTGGTGGCAAATCGCGCTTGAGGACGAAAAGCTCAACGCCGACATCGAAACCCTGAACAAGCAATACCAGGGGTCCAAGAAGCGGCTCCAGGATCGCTTCGAGGACAAGGTGGCCAAGCTTCAGCGCGGCGACGAGCTGCCCCCTGGCGTTATGAAGACCGTGAAGGTGTTCGTGGCGGTGAAGCGCAAGCTGCAGCCCGGCGACAAGATGGCTGGGCGGCACGGCAACAAGGGCGTCATCTCCAAGATCGTGCCGATCGAGGACATGCCCTACCTTGAAGACGGCTCCAGCGTTGACGTTGTGCTCAACCCGCTCGGCGTGCCCTCGCGGATGAATGTCGGGCAGATCCTTGAAACCCACCTCGGCTGGGCCTGCGCTGGTCTTGGTCGTCAGGTGCGCGAGGCACTCGAAGCCTATGAACGCGCCGGCAAAAAGGATGAGATCGTCAAGACGCTGAAGTCCGTCTATGGCAAGGACGAGGAGCTGCCGAAGTCGGAGGGCGAAATCGTCGAACTCGCCCGCAATCTGCAGCGCGGCGTGCCGATCGCGACGCCGGTGTTCGACGGCGCACGCGAGGCCGATATTGTGCGCATGCTCAAGGATGCCGGTCTTGAAGAGACCGGACAGGTGACGCTCTATGACGGGCTCACCGGCGAGGCCTTCAAGCGCAAGGTGACCGTTGGCTACATCTACATGCTGAAGCTGCACCACCTCGTCGACGACAAGATCCATGCCCGTTCCATCGGGCCCTATTCGCTCGTCACGCAGCAACCGCTCGGCGGCAAGGCGCAGTTCGGCGGCCAGCGCTTCGGCGAAATGGAGGTGTGGGCGCTGGAGGCGTATGGCGCCGCCTACACGCTGCAGGAGATCCTTACCGTCAAGTCGGACGACGTCGCGGGCCGGACCAAGGTCTACGAGGCGATCGTTCGCGGCGATGATGCTTTCGAGGCGGGGATCCCCGAAAGTTTCAATGTGCTCGTTAAGGAGATGAAGTCGCTCGGCCTGAACATCGACCTCGCGCAGCCAAAGCTGCCCGCGGCTGAATGAACCTCGCTGAGACCTTTGCCTCTAACGGATTTTCTCCGCCCGCGCTGATCAGCAGCCGGGGCGGACATATGGAGACGACGCGATCATGAACCAAGACGTGATGAGCGTGTTCAAGTCGGCGAACCAGCCCGCAGCGCCGACCTTCGACGAGATCAAGATCTCGATCGCGAGCCCTGAACAGATCCGTGCATGGTCACATGGCGAGATCAAAAAGCCGGAGACCATCAATTATCGCACGTTCAAGCCGGAGCGCGACGGCTTGTTCTGCGCGCGTATCTTTGGTCCGACCAAAGACTACGAATGCCTGTGCGGCAAGTATAAGCGGATGAAGTACAAGGGCATCGTCTGCGAGAAGTGCGGTGTTGAAGTCACCCTGGCGCGCGTTCGCCGTGAGCGCATGGGCCATATCGAACTCGCAGCCCCGGTCGCCCACATCTGGTTCCTGAAGTCACTGCCCTCCCGTATCGCGCTGATGCTCGACATGGCGCTGAAGGACATTGAGCGGGTGCTCTATTTTGAGCACTATATCGTGATCGAACCGGGCGTATCGCCGTTGAAAGAGCGCGAACTTTTGTCCGAGGACGAGTATCTGCGCGCGCAGGATGAGTACGGTGAGGACGCTTTCACCGCCAAGATCGGCGCTGAAGCCGTTCGCGACCTTTTGATGGCGATCGACCTTGACAAGGAAGCCGAGCGCCTGCGCGAGGAACTGAAGGTCGCCACCGGAGAATTGAAGCCGAAGAAGCTCTCCAAGCGGCTAAAGCTCATCGAGGCCTTCGCGCGGTCCGGCAACCGTCCCGAGTGGATGATCCTCACCGTCGTTCCGGTCATTCCGCCTGAACTGCGTCCTCTCGTGCCGCTCGATGGCGGGCGCTTCGCGACGTCGGATCTCAATGATCTTTATCGCCGGGTCATCAACCGCAACAACCGGCTTAAGCGCCTCATCGAGTTGCGGGCGCCCGACATTATCATCCGCAATGAAAAGCGGATGCTGCAGGAAGCTGTCGATGCCCTGTTCGACAACGGGCGGCGCGGCCGGGTGATCACCGGTGCGAACAAGCGCCCACTGAAGTCGCTCGCCGATATGCTCAAGGGCAAGCAGGGCCGGTTCCGTCAGAATCTCCTGGGCAAGCGCGTCGACTATTCGGGCCGCTCGGTGATCGTGGTCGGTCCGGAGCTGAAACTGCATGAATGCGGTTTGCCCAAGAAAATGGCGCTCGAGCTGTTCAAGCCGTTCATCTACTCGCGCCTCGACAACAAGGGCATCTCTGCGACCGTCAAACAGTCCAAAAAGATGGTCGAGAAGGAACGCCCCGAGGTCTGGGATGTGCTCGATGAGGTCATCCGCGAGCATCCGGTGCTGTTGAACCGTGCGCCAACGCTGCACAGGCTCGGCATCCAGGCCTTCGAGCCAAAGCTCATCGAAGGCAAGGCGATCCAGCTTCACCCGCTCGTCTGCGCCGCCTTCAACGCGGACTTCGACGGCGACCAGATGGCCGTGCACGT
Source organism: Caulobacterales bacterium (assembly GCA_044375455.1). Taxonomy (GTDB): domain Bacteria; phylum Pseudomonadota; class Alphaproteobacteria; order Caulobacterales; family Aquidulcibacteraceae; genus JBEIHX01. The sequence continues at coordinate 8,458 of JBILMQ010000063.1, forward strand.
ACCCCTGTCGCTCGAAGCCCAGCTCGAAGCGCGCGTGCTGATGATGTCCACAAACAATATCCTGTCACCGGCCAACGGTCGCCCGATTATTGTTCCGTCTCAGGACATCGTGCTCGGTCTGTATTACCTCTCTCTGTCCAAGGAAAAGGAGCCTGGTGAGGGCAAGTTGTTTGCGAGTCTTTCGGAAATTGAGCATGCGCTTGAAAGCGGCGCTGTGAGCCTTCACGCCAAGATCAAGGCGCGCGCACAGGTGATGGAGGAAGACGGTTTGGTGGTGACGAAAGTATTCGATACCACGCCGGGCCGGATGAAGCTTGCAGAACATCTGCCGCTCAACCCCAAGATTTCGCCGGATATTCTCTCGCGCCTGCTCACCAAGAAGGAGATCGGAAATCTGATCGACGACGTCTACCGTCATTGCGGCCAGAAGGCGACTGTGATCTTCTGTGACCGGATTATGGCGCTCGGCTTCCGCGAGGCCTGCAAGGCGGGCATTTCGTTCGGCATGCGCGACATGGTCGTGCCGAAGGCAAAGGAAAACCTCGTTGAAGAGACCCAGAAGCTCGTCTCCGAATATGAGAAGCAATACGCAGACGGTCTGATCACAAAGGGTGAAAAATACAACAAGGTCGTCGACGCTTGGTCGAAGTGCACTGATCGCGTGGCTGACGCGATGATGGAAGAGGCGGCGCGTTCGCCTGTCGATAAGCAGACCGGGCGCACCGGCGAAATGAACTCCATCTACATGATGGCGCATTCGGGCGCACGCGGCTCGAAAAACCAGATGAAGCAGCTCGCCGGCATGCGCGGGCTGATGGCCAAGCCGTCGGGTGCGATCATCGAGACGCCCATCATCTCAAATTTCAAGGAGGGGCTGACGGTGCTGGAGTATTTCAACTCCACACACGGCGCACGCAAGGGACTGGCGGACACGGCGCTCAAGACTGCGAACTCCGGCTATCTCACGCGTCGCCTCGTCGACGTGGCCCAGGACTGCATCATCACCGAAGAGGATTGCGGCACGGCAAACGGCATCGAGATGCGGGCGGTCGTGGAAGGCTCCGAGGTGGCGGCGGCCATCGGCCAGCGTATTCTGGGGCGCACCTGCGCTCAGGACATCTTTCATCCCTCCAACGGAGAACTCATCGCGCCAGCGAACACTCTCCTTGTTGAGGATCTCGTCGCTGCGATCGAGGCGGCGGGGATCGACGCGATCAAAGTGCGCTCAGTGCTTACCTGCGAGACGCGAAACGGCGTGTGCGCGGCCTGCTACGGACGTGATCTGGCGCGCGGTACCGTCGTCAACATCGGGGAGGCAGTCGGCGTTATCGCCGCCCAGTCGATCGGCGAGCCGGGCACGCAGCTCACCATGCGCACCTTCCATATCGGCGGCGCGGCACAGGTGGCCGACCAAAGCCATGCCGAGGCCGGTCATGATGGCGTGGCGCGCCTGATCAACCGCGCCACGGTGAAGAATGCGGACGGCGATCTGATCGTCATGTCTCGCAATATGTCCGTCGCCATTGTCGATGGGGACGGAAAGGAGCGCCAGTCGGTGCGTCTGCCTTATGGCGCCCGCCTGAAGGTCGACGAAGGGACCAAAGTGGCCCGCGGCGCCCGTCTCGCGGATTGGGACCCGTTCTCCATCCCGATCGTCACCGAGCTCGGCGGCCGGGTGCGCTTTGAAGACATCGTCGACGGCATGTCCGCGAAGGACGAAACTGACGAAGTGACCGGCGTGTCCAACCGGACGATTGTCGACTGGCGGGGTGCGCCGCGCACAGGTGATCTGCGCCCGGCCATGGTCGTGCTCGGCGATGACGGGCAGCCCCTGCGGCTCAGCAACGGCCAAGAGGCGCGCTACACTCTGGCGGTTGGCGCTATTTTGTCAGTTTCGGACGGTGACGATGTGCGGCCGGGAGATGTGCTCGCCCGCATCGCCACAGGCGGCGCCAAGACGCGAGACATCACAGGCGGTCTGCCGCGCGTGGCGGAGCTCTTCGAAGCGCGCCGGCCCAAGGACGCTGCGGTCATCGCAGAGCTTGATGGGCAGGTGGAATTCGGACGCGACTACAAGAACAAGCGCCGAATCCGCATCGTCCCGGACGATGAGCTGCTGGAGCCGAGAGAATATCTCATTCCGAAGGGCAAGCACATTGCGGTGCAAGATGGCGATCGCGTGCGCAAGGGTGAGTATATCCTCGACGGCAATCCGGCGCCGCAGGACATCCTGGAAATCCTCGGTGTCGAGGCGCTCGCCGATTATCTCGTTAACGAGATCCAGAAGGTCTATCGCCTGCAAGGCGTGCCGATCAACGACAAGCATATCGAAGTGATCGTTCGCCAGATGCTGCAAAAGGTTGAGATCGTTGAAGAGGGGGACACGGAGTTTCTGAAGGGCGAACATGTCGACGAGCTTGAACTGGCCGACGAAAACGCCCGCATGCGTCGCGAAGGACTGCGCGAAGCCTCCGGAAAGGCCGTGCTTCTTGGCATCACAAAGGCGTCGCTGCAGACACGTTCATTCATCTCCGCGGCGAGCTTCCAGGAGACCACCCGCGTGCTCACCGACGCCGCCGTGAATGGTAAGATCGACACGCTGGATGGGTTGAAAGAGAACGTCATCGTCGGGCGTTTGATCCCGGCCGGAACAGGCGGACAGCTGCGCCGGTATCGCCGCGTGGCGGCCGAACGCGATCTGCAGCTGGTGGCGGAGCGCGCAGGCGGCCAGGCCGGCGCCGAAGCCCTGCCGGCCGACATCGCGGCCGCCGCAGCCAAGGAAAGCGCGATGGCGAAGTAAGCCAACTCCGGTTGGGTGCGGCGCGGCGCTCGACGAAGGTGGTGGCGTGCGGTTTTGGCATGCGGTCTGGGCGCGCCAGCGGCCGTTGCCTGGGCCGGTTGCCTGGGCTGGTTGCCTGGGCTGGTTGCCTGGGCTGGTTGCCTGAGCGGCTGAGCGCCGCCGGCGCACCGACCGCTGGCGTTGCCCTCTGGCGACGAAGCCCGGGGCCAGCCAGGCGGATGCCGCGTCACAAATCTCCGCAGGTACGGCCGCGGCCGTCGCGGTCGCAAGCAAACGAGGCTGATCGTGCTCTCGGTGATGGCCATCCTGATTTCGGTGATGCTCGCTATGGTCACGGGCTGGCTGCTGTGCCTCGCGGACGTCGCCGATCCGCCAGATGCCGCGCGCAAGGCCCATGACACGGTAACGCCCACCTGCGGCGGCGTTGGTGTGATCGCCGCAGCGTCAGTCGCGCTCGCCATCGCCAGCGCCGGCCTCCAGGCCGAGGGCATGATCGACGCAAAGGACGCCATGCGCCTTGCTGCAGTGTGGGTCTTCGCCCTGACGGCGGGCGGCCTGGGTCTGGTGGACGACCTCTTTGATCTGTCTGCGCGGCTGAAGTTTTCCGCGCTCGCAGCGATCAGCGTCGCATTCGCGGTCTTTGTGGCGCGCGTCGATGCGATCGGCGTCACGCCGCGTCTGGTGATCGAGCTGGGCGTCGCGGGCGGTGTCGCGGGCACCGCACTCTGGCTGTTCACCATCGTGAACGCCGTGAACTTCATGGATGGGGCGAACGGGCTCGCACTTGGCTGCTCCGCGATCGGCCTGTGTGGTCTGGCGCTTTACGCGGCGCTTGCGGGCGCCGCCTATATCGCGCTTGCCGCGCTCGTGGTGGCTGCATCGAGTGTCGGTTTTCTACCCTGGAACGTGCCGCGCGCCCGGATTTTCGCCGGTGATTGCGGCGCCCTGTTCGTCGGCGCAACCATTGGCGGGCTGGGCGTGCTCGCCATCACCGATGCCGGATTGAGCGTCTGGATGCTGCCGGTGCTGTTCATGCCGCTGCTCGCTGATGTGCTGTTGACGCTCGAGTGGCGCCGGCGTCGCGGCAGGCCGCTGCTCGCAGCCCACCGTGACCATCTCTATCAGGTTGGACTGCGCGCCAAGGTTCCCCATTGGCAGGTCAGCCTCGTCTACTGGCTGGCGATGGCGCACTGTGCGCTGGCGGCATCCGCAGGCTGGCTGTTTGGCGACCGTGGTGCGCTCGCGGCCTTTCTGGTGACCATCGCCCTCGCGCTGTTTCTGTCAGCGCGGGTCAGGCAATTTGAAAAGGTCCGAGGGCTTGCCGACGGCTGAATTCAAGCCGCCTGCCGCCGTCTCTGGCGGGCTCGGGGCCGCAGGTGCGCCAGACAGCCGTGGTTCAGCATGGATTTGCGCGCGCCGGGCGGGTAGCCTCGCACGTGCTGACGTGATCCGTGTGGGCAGGAGAGGCCAGGGCCATGATTTTCGAACATTCCGAAGAAACCAAATATTGGGTCGGTCGCGTCCTGGCGTTTATGGACGAGCACATCTATCCGGCCGTGCCGATCTATCAGGAGCAGCTTGCCGCTGGAGAGCGCTGGAAGGTCATCCCGGTCCTTGAGGAGCTGAAGGCAAGAGCCAAGGCCGCCGGCCTGTGGAACATGTTCATGCCGCCGTCCGCCGGTCATCCCAATCTCGACGACACGTTCGAGTTCGAAGGCCCGCAACTGTCCAATGTCACCTACGCCTCAGTCGCCGAGCACCTGGGCAAGGTCGGCTTTGCGTCCGAAGTGTTCAACTGTTCGGCGCCCGATACCGGCAATATGGAGGTGCTGCACCGCTATGCGACGCGCGCCCAGAAGGAGCGGTGGCTACGTCCGCTGATGAACGGCGAGATCCGTTCGGCCTTTCTGATGACAGAGCCGGCGGTCGCATCCTCCGATGCGACAAACATCCAGACCGAAATCCGGCGCGACGGCGATGACTACGTGATCAACGGCCGTAAGTGGTGGTCCTCCGGCGTGGGTGATCCGCGCTGCAAAGTGGCCATCGTCATGGGAAAGACCGACACCGGCGCCCAATCCCACCGCCAGCAATCTCAAATCCTGGTTCCGCTTGACGCCAAGGGGATCAAGCTCGTTCGCCCGCTGCATGTTTTCGGCTACGATGACGCTCCCCACGGCCACTTCGAGGTCGTGCTGGAAAATGTCCGCGTCCCGACGGAAAACCTCATCCTGCGCGAGGGCGCCGGCTTTGAGATCGCCCAGGGCCGGCTTGGGCCTGGACGCATCCACCATTGCATGCGCACGCTCGGGGTGGCCGAAATGGCGCTTGAGAAAATGTGCACACGCCTCCTGTCGCGCAAAGCTTTTGGCAAAACCATCGCCGAACATTCCGTCTGGGAGGAGCGCATCGCGCAGGCGCGCATCGATATCGAAATGACGCGCCTGCTGTGCCTGAAGGCCGCCTACATGATGGACACGGTCGGCAACAAGATCGCCCGCGCCGAAATCGCCATGATCAAGGTGGCCGCTCCCAAGGTCGCCTTGAAGGTCATCGACGACGCGATCCAAGCCCATGGCGGGGGCGGCGTGTCGCAGGACTTCGGTCTTGCGAGCGCCTATGCCCATATCCGCACCCTGCGCCTGGCGGATGGTCCCGATGAAGTGCATGCACGCACCATCGCCCGTCTCGAAC
>JBILMQ010000301.1:0-4143 GCA_044375455.1 Caulobacterales bacterium
AGCCGACCGAGGCGGGCGAGGCGGCGGTGCGCGTGGTCGGCGATCTCGCCTCCAGAGCAGTCGCCATGGACCACCCCGACCTGCCGATCGCCGCCTGCCCCGACTGCATCGACAACCCCGCGACGCAGGTCGTGCGCATCGAGGTCTGATAGATACGCCGACGGGCTGGGCCGTTCTCAGTATCGGTAGTGGTCCGCCTTGAATGGCCCCTGTTGCGACACGCCGATATACTCGGCCTGGTCCGGGCGCAGCTTCGAAAGCTTCGCGCCGACCTTGTCCAGGTGCAGCAAAGCCACCTTTTCATCGAGATGCTTGGGCAACGTGTACACTTTGTTCTCGTAGCTGGCGTGATTGGTCCAGAGTTCGATTTGGGCGAGCGTCTGGTTCGTAAAACTGGCGCTCATGACGAAACTTGGATGACCCATGGCATTGCCAAGATTCACGAGACGGCCTTCCGACAAAAGAATGATCTTGCGGTCCGGCGCCATTTCGATCTGGTCGACCTGCGGCTTGATATTCGTCCACTTATAATTCTTCAGGGCAGAAACCTGAATTTCATTGTCGAAGTGCCCGATGTTGCAAACGATCGCGTTGTGCTTCATCGCACGCATATGCTCAAGGGTGATCACATCCTTGTTGCCGGTTGCGGTGACGAAGATGTCAGCTCGTGGCGCAGCATCCTCCATCGTGACGACCTCGTAGCCCTCCATCGCAGCCTGCAGCGCGCAGATCGGATCGATCTCGCTGACCATCACGCGGCAGCCTGCCTGGCGCAACGATGCGGCAGAACCCTTGCCGACGTCGCCGTACCCTGCGACCATGGCGATCTTGCCGGCCATCATTACGTCGGTCCCGCGCCGAATGCCGTCCACCAGGCTTTCCCGGCAGCCGTAGAGATTGTCAAACTTCGACTTTGTAACGCTGTCGTTTACGTTGATTGCCGGGAAGAGCAGTTTGCCGTCCTTCGCCATTGTGTAGAGGCGGTGCACGCCCGTCGTCGTCTCTTCGGACACGCCTTTGATATTGCGGGCGATCTCGGCAAAATAGCCCTGCGGTTTGGCGGCCAGGGTCCGCTTGATCAGCGCAAAGAAGATTTCTTCTTCCTCCGAGCCCGGCTTGTCGAGGAACGCTGTATCGCCGTTCTCCGCGCGCAGACCCATATGCACGAACATCGTCGCATCGCCGCCGTCATCAAGGATCATGTTGGGCGTCGTCGCGCCATCTGGGTTCGCGTGCCAGTCAAACAAGCGCGCCGTGTATTCCCAGTAGTCTTCCAGCGTCTCGCCCTTCACGGCGAAGACGGGAATGCCGCGCGCAGCAATCGCTGCGGCGGCGTGATCCTGTGTCGAATAAATATTGCAGCTGACCCAGCGGATATCAGCGCCGAGCGCCGCCAGCGTCTCGATCAGCACAGCGGTCTGGATCGTCATGTGCAGGGAGCCGGCGATGCGGGCGCCCTTCAAGGGCTGAGATGGGCCGTATTCGGCCCGCGTGGCCATCAGACCCGGCATTTCCGTTTCAGCGATCGCGATTTCCTTGCGCCCGAACTCAGCCAGTCCGATGTCAGCGACGATATATTCCTGCGTGGTCATGGGAGTCCTCGAACAAGAACAGGCCCATAGGCCATCGCCCCGGGCTCGCGACGCCGGGAGGCGACGTCATTGACGTCCTCCTACATCGCTCGCCTGTCGGGTGCAACAGGCATATAAAGATATCTTTAAATGATGGTCGCGTCTGCTCAGATTTCCCCAAGGGCCAGAAGATAGAGGTCCAGCATGGCCTCAAGCTCCTCGCGCTCCTGGCGGTCTTGCTTGCGCAGTCTGATTACTTGGCGCAACGCTTTCACGTCATAGCCAAGCGCCTTGGCCTCAGCGTAGACGTCCTTGATGTCGGCGGCGACGCCCGCCCTGTCCTCTTCCAGCCGTTCGATGCGTTGAACGAACTGCTTGAGCTTCTCGCGGGCTGCATCGGTCATGGATGTTTGGGCGGCGTCGGTGTCGGCCATGGCGCATCTCGTGCTCGCAGGGAAGGGGCGCGGACCGTAGCCTTCCCGTAGCGCGCGAAGCAACGCCCGCGATCAAGCCGTCCACAAGTCAGGCGCCCTGCGGCGGCTCAGGTCTTGCCGCAGCAACGCAGGCGCCAAGGTGGGTCCAAGAGGGCAGGCCGACATGGACCAGGCGGTTCGTCGGGCGCCCGTCCCAGACGAGCGCCTCACTCCCCCACGGCGGCGCGGATCATCGCCAGCGCGGCCTCCGGCGCCGCCCGGTGGGGCATGTGCCCGACGCCGGGCAGGATCTTTGCCTCCCCGTCCCGCACCGCCTGGGCCAAGGCAAGGCCGTGGCGCGTGTGGGTGACCACATGGTCGCTGTCGCCAAAGAGAATGCGCACCGGCGCGCGGATCTGGCCATAGCGCGGCGCCTGGGCCTCGAGCTCCGCATTCAAAAAGGCAAGATCCCTGGCGTTGGCGCGGAAGGAGTGCGGGCGAAACAGCAGCGCCGCGCCCAGCTCCGCACCATAGGTCCGGGGCGCCGGTTGTGGGCGAAAGGTGTTGGAAAGCGCCCCGCCCGCCCGCAGGGGGCCAACCAGCCGAACCGCTTGCGCAAACACAGGGCCGATGAGCGGACGCGCCGCCAGGCGGTTGTACCAGGCCGTCTGTCCTGGCCAGGGACGGCTCACCGGCGCAAACAGCACCAGGGCCCGCACCAGCTCCGGTCGGTCCAGGGCAAGGCGAAGTGCAACTGCGCCGCCGAAGGAATGGCCGACGATCACCGCTGGCGCGCCAACCGTCTGTTCCAGAACTCCCGCTGCGAAGGCAGCCTGCACGCCCAGCCGTTGCGCGCCGCGCGGGCGGCCGGAAAATCCCAATCCCGGGCGATCCAACGACACAACCCGGGCGAATTCGGCGATCCTCGGCGCCAGACTGAAAGCGAATTCGCGCAGATTCGCGCTGGCGGAATGCAGCAGCAACACCGACGGCGCATCCGTCTCGCCCTGCTCCTGCACATGTGCCCGCACCCCGCGCACCGACAGAAATCGGCCGATCGGAGCATTAATCGCCGGAAAACAATCCGCCTCCTGAGGCGCGCCGATGACCATTAGAGCGGCCGTCCATCGAGCATCGGTTCAAGCCGCGCCACGCCAGCGCGCGCATCCTCAAGCTGCGGGTAAAGCTTTAAGGCCGAACGATAGGCTTCCAGCGCCGCCTTCTTCTTGTCGAGTTTCTCCAGGATCACTCCGAGGGCGACCAGAGCCCCAAAATGCCGTGGCTCCAGCTTGAGGGTTTCGCCGATATCGGCGAGTGCGGATGGCGTGTTCTCCTCTTGCAGGTAAACGCTCGCGCGTCTGTTCCAGGCCTCCGCATAGGCGGGCTCAAGACGCAGTGCGGCGCTGAATAAGTCTCGCGCCTCGGAAAGTGCGCCGCGCTCTTGCGCCAGCAGGCCTCGGCGCATCAGAAGATCGACGGTGGGAGAGCCGGATTCCAGCCAGGCGGTCCAGATGTCATCCTCAAGCTCAGCTGCTTCTGCCCGGTCAGCCGTGTGCAGGGCCGCAAACAGCCGGTCGAGCTTTTCTCCGCGCGTCTCTTCCGCGCGCACCGCGCCGCTCAAGGCAAACAGAATGACCAAAACGAGGCCTCGCCACATGCCGCGAGCCTATCAGACAATCAGGCGGAACAAAGGTTCGGAATCGAAGCCAGCGCACTGCTATGCCCACGACCTGCAAACCTGCGCGACATGCGCCTGCGCGGCCTGCTGGACATCGGAATTTATCTCCCGCGGGTGTCTGGCGCGAGGCTCTCGGATCCCGGAATTCAGGGCCCGACAGGCCTCAGCCCTGACGCGCTTTGAAGCGTGGGTCGACCTTGTTGATAACATAGACACGGCCCTTGCGGCGAACCACGCGGCAAGCCCGATGGCGCGCCTTCAGCGACTTCAGCGAGCTCTTGATCTTCATGACAGGTCTCAAAAAGGAGGGCGCAGGCCCGAGAACAAAGAGGGCGCTGTCTAGCCGCGCACGACGCTGCAAGTCAAGGCCAGCGCCTGCACGCAGCTCGCGACTGACGCGCCGCTGCGACACCAGGCGGCTAACCAGCGTCCTGGGGATGGCGTGGTCCTCGTTCTGGCTGTCGGCTGGCAATGACCATAC
>JBILMQ010000302.1:0-4133 GCA_044375455.1 Caulobacterales bacterium
CATGACGATGATTTCTGCGACATAGCGTGAGTGATGCCGCAGCAGCGCGTGCAGGCAGTTCAGGGTGTAGCCGAGTTCCTTGTAGACCGGTACGATGATGGTCGCATCTGGCACATCATCCGGTCCCGCAAGCCGGATCGTCGGCGGTTCTGCATTGATCGCGGCGACGGCCCCGGCGAAGTCAGGGTGTGGCCCATCAAGGCGGTATCGACTGAAAAACGCAGCCCCGATGGCGGCCTCATGGGCCACGGCGTCATCGGGTCTGATTTCATAGGGGTCGCTCGGCGTGGGCGCGCGCGGCGGCGCAGTGAAGCCTGCAGCCCCGCCTGCAGCCCCGCCCGCAGACGTTGCGACCACTGGCGTCTCGGTCGCTGGAGCACGCGTCACATGAGCATCGGCCCGGTCTGCCATCGCAGGGGTCGCGCTTGTCGGCTTGAGCGCAGGGGCGCCGCGGTCGCGCGATGCGCGGCCCTGGGCGCGGCCCCACAATTGGTAGTGCACCAGGGGACAGATATGGGCGCTTGCGACATCCGGATAGCGGCTGAGGTAGCCTTGCGTGGAAAAGGCCGCTGAGGGATCTCGTCCGTCGCGCCAGCCCTGCAGCGTATAGTGAACAAGAGGATTGACGCGCGTCACGGCGACATCCCAGTTCCGGTCGCGATAAAACCGAGCGTCGAATTCGCCGCTCCGCCTGACGATGTCGATGTGACGCAGGAGCCGCAGCGCCTGGCGGGGGCGCCAATCAACCAGCCGCAGGGCTTGTGGCAGAGTCAAAGCCAGACCGATAAAGCCTGGCGTGTCCTGCAGTCGCGCCATGGCGCCCGCGAGCAGACGGGTCAGTCCGGCCTCGCGCCGATAGCGCTGCATCAGCCAGTCAAGCCGCGCCTGCAGAGCGCCCCGTTCGTCAGTTTGGGTGCGCAAGGCGTCCTTTTGCTGATCAAGATCGCGGTCCAGCCCAGCGGCGCGGGCGACCGATGCTTCCAGCGATCTCTGCAGCGATGCGATCTGCGCCTCAAGCTTCGCCCGGGATGCTGCGTGGGCGTCGGTTTCCTGGCGCAGACGGGCCCGCAGGTCTGCAATGTCATCGATGCGACGTTCCAGGCGATGCAGCGGTGATGCCGACGCCGTCATCCGCGGCGCAGCGCCGTGGGCCTCCGTCGCCTGACCTGAACCAAGTGTCTTGCCGCGCATGACCCCACGTCCTGGATGCCAAGCCAATCACACGCTCTGCATCGAGACGTCGGACCGGTTTGGCGTGTTTAAACCTGATGCTGCCGCGACAAGTATCGATTTGAATGGTTGACAAAACGCACTGCTCACGGACGCACCCTGGCGCTCAGCCATTCGTGGGTTCATCTGCCAGGCGCAGGAGATACTTTCCGTAAGTGGACTTTTCCAGATCTTTACCAAGCTTTCGCAACTGTTCACGGTCGATGTATCCCATGAACAGCGCAATCTCTTCTGGACAGGCGATTTTGAGGCCCTGGCGCGCTTCCAGGGTGCGCACGAATTCCGCCGCTTCAAGAAGCGAGTCTGGGGTGCCTGTATCCAGCCACGCGAAACCGCGCCCCATTTTTTCGACATGAAGCGCACCTCGTTCGAGGTAGACGCGGTTCAGATCGGTGATCTCCAATTCGCCGCGGGCTGATGGCGTGAGGCCGCGCGCGATGCCCACAACCGCGCTGTCGTAGAAATAGAGACCCGTCACCGCCCAGTTCGAGCGCGGGGTTCGTGGCTTTTCCTCGAGCCCGATGGCCCGCGAGGCGGCGTCAAACTCCACCACACCGAACCGTTCGGGATCGCTCACATGGTAGGCGAACACCGTGGCGCCGGCGGAACGCCGGCGGGCGTTTGCCATCAGGTCGCCGAGCCCGTGGCCGAAAAAGATATTGTCCCCCAGAACCAGGGCGCAGGCTTCGCCGCCAATGAATTCCTCGCCGATCAGGAACGCCTGGGCGATGCCGTTGGGCTGCGGCTGGGTCGCGTAGCAGATCCGGACGCCCCAGGGGGCGCCATTGCCGAGCAGGCGCTCAAACTGCGGTCTGTCATGCGGGGTAGTGATCACCAGGATATCGCGGATGCCCGCAAGCATGAGCGTGGTCAGGGGATAGTAGATCAGTGGCTTATCGTAGACAGGCGCCAGTTGCTTGGAGAGGCCCAGCGTGATGGGATGCAGGCGGGTGCCCGTTCCGCCCGCCAGTATGATGCCCTTCATTCCAGACTCCATCCTGTCGCGGCGATGCCGGTGAGGCAGCGTTCAAGCCCGTCGCGCCAGTGCGGCAGCGCAACGCCGTAAACGCTGAACAGCCGCGATCCGTCAAGGCGCGAATTCGCCGGGCGATGCGCCGGGGTCGGGTAGTCGGATGTCGCGATCTGGCGCACCTGCGCCGTCGGCCCTCCGTGCTCGCCCGAGATCTCGAATATGGTGCGGGCGAAACCGCACCATGTGGTTTCCCCGGCGCCTGTCATATGGAAGACGCCGGCGCCCTCCTGGGTGTTGCTTGCTCCATGGCGCAAAACGCGCAGGATGCCGTCGGCCAGGTCCGGTGCGTAGGTAGGACAGCCGATCTGGTCATCGACCACGCTGATTTCCGCGCGGCTGCGGGCCAGACGAAGCATGGTGCGCACAAAGTTGCGTCCGAGGCTGTCATAGACCCAGGCGGTGCGCAGAATGATGCTGTCAGGCCTGAGCGCGCGCACCGCCTGTTCGCCTGCGAGTTTCGACGCCCCGTAGACGGAGCGTGGATCGGTTTCGTCGTCTTCGCGATAGGCTGCCAGCTTGTCTCCGGAGAAGACATAATCCGTCGATACATGGATGAACGGGATATTGAGCGCCGAGGCCGCCCCGGCGAGCGCCGCCGGCAGGCGTTGATTGGCGGCGAACGCCTTGTCGGGCTCGGTTTCAGCAAGATCAACGCTGGTGTACGCTGCGGCATTCACGATCGCATCCGGCATCGCGGCGATCGCCTGGTCCCTGACGGCTTCTGGCGCATCCATGTCGATATCGGCCCGGCCGAGACAGGCGACGTCATATTCGCCCTGGCGGCTGGCGGCGGCACAGAGCGCGCGCGCGAGCTGGCCGGTGCGCCCGATGATCAGGAGCCTCATGGAGGACTGCCGCTCGCCAGCCCAAGGCGTGTTGCTCCGTGGCCGCGGGCGCGGATCGGGCCCCACCAGTCCTGGCGGTCAATGAACCAGCGCACGGTCTTCTCGATGCCCGATTCGAAATCCTCCTCCGCCCGCCAGCCAAGCTCTGTTTCCAGCCGCGTCGCGTTGATCGCATACCGCTGATCGTGGCCGGGGCGGTCGGTCACAAAGGTGATGAGGTCGCGGTGCGTGTGCGGCTTGGCCGCCAGCCGGTCGAGCCAGTCGCAGATGGTGCAGACCACCTGCAGATTGGTCCGTTCGTTGCGGCCGCCGATGTTGAACGAGCGTCCTGGCGGCGCCTTGTCGGCAATCAGGGCGAGGGCGCGCGCGTGATCGGTCACGTAGAGCCAGTCGCGGACATTCGAGCCGTCGCCATAAACCGGCAGGGGCAGACCGTGCAGGCCGTTCAGGATGACAAGCGGGATCAGTTTCTCCGGGAGGTGATAGGGTCCGTAATTATTCGAACAATTGGTGATGATGACGGGCAGGCCGTAGGTGTGGAACCACGCCGCGGCGAGATGATCGGCGCCGGCCTTGCTGGCTGAATAGGGCGAGCGGGGATCATAGGGGGTCTCTTCCGTGAACAGCCCCTCAGCCCCGAGGGACCCGTAGACTTCGTCGGTCGACACATGAATGAACCGAAAGCGTTCCTTCGCACCGGGAGGCAGATCCTGCCAATAGGCCCGTGCGGCCTCCAGCAGCTGAAAGGTCCCGACGACATTGGTCTGCACGAAGACGCCGGCGCCGGTAATCGAACGGTCCACGTGGCTTTCTGCGGCCAGATGAAACACGACATCTGGCCGGTGGGCGCGAAACGCCGCCTCCATGGCGGCGCGGTCGCAGATGTCGGCCTGAACAAAGGCGTAGCCGGGGTTCCCGGCGACCTCAGCGAGCGAGGAGAGGTTGCCGGCATAGGTCAGCTTGTCGATCACGACCGCCGCGCCGCCGCGCTCAGCAAGCCAGTGGCGGGTCAGCGCCGAGCCGAT
>JBILMQ010000303.1:0-4128 GCA_044375455.1 Caulobacterales bacterium
GTGAGACAGGTCTCGAGCGCTCGAAGACCAGCCCAATCAGCCGTTGCGTCGGCCGGGACAGCAGCAGGCTGCGGGGCAAGGCGGTTGAACTGGGCCGCCGCGACGCGAGCAAAGAGTTCTGCGCGGACCGGCGTTGCGGCCCGACGGCGCGCATCGGTCCAACGCTGCAGCATCGCAAGGTGAGGCGCTGCGTCAGTCGAAGCAGCCGCGCGCTGGCTGCGAAACGCGGTGAGTTGCGCGCTCAGCGCCTCGCGCCGCGCATGATAGGCCCCAGCATCGCTCGCCCGCGCGGCGATGGCTGACCATGCCTGCAAAGCAAGCCATTTCGAGCTGAGACATCCTGCAACCCGGGCGTCTGGCGGCAAGCTGCGGTCGTTGCGGGCGGCAGTCAGATCCGCTTGCACGCCTGTCCTCAGCCCCTCCGCAAGCTGCCGGAAGGCGGCCTGCCCCGCCTCGGCGCCAAACCGCCAACTTCCGAAGTCAACCTGGGCGGGATCCACGCCGCCTTCCAGCAGGCGTGCGACAGCCTCCGGCGTCGGTTCAAGGATCAGCCGGACCGGGGCGACGCCAGGCTGTGCGAGATCGCCGGCTGAACGCACCGCGGCGATCGCGCCGGCAGGCGCCGCCGGGGGTCTTGCCGCACGCGGGTCTGCCGCACGCGGGTCTGCCGCGCCTGCTGGGCTCGCGCCCACGACAAGAGCGACAGCTGCAACCCCTGCCGCTGCCCGGCGCCTCAACCAGCCGGCGCCCCGCCGGGTGGGAAATCTGCGCATGCTTTGCCCCTCCTGCTCGCCGAATCGTCTGTCGATCGCTACCGTCTCACCTATGAGCGCAGCCGCGAAGACACATCCCCTCACCTCAGCAACCGAGGACCGGCGGGCCGGAGCGGGTCATTCTCCCGGGGCCAGCCAGGCGGATAACGCCTACCAGCACCTGCTGGCGGATGTGCTCGCCAACGGCGTCGAGCGCAGCGATCGCACAGGCGTCGGCGTGAGGGGCGTCTTCGGGCGCCAGATGCGGTTTGACCTCGCCGACGGATTTCCGCTGCTGACGACCAAGAAACTGCACGTCAAGTCGATCGTCCTTGAGCTTCTTTGGTTTCTGCGTGGCGACACCAATGTGCGCTGGCTGCAGGAGCGCGGCGTGTCAATCTGGGATGAATGGGCTGACGCCAATGGCGATCTCGGCCCGGTATATGGCAGACAATGGCGCAGCTGGGCCGCACCCGACGGACGCGTGATCGATCAGATGGCCCAGGTTCGCGACCAGATCCGCGCCAACCCCACCTCGCGCAGGCTGATCGTCACCGCCTGGAACCCTGCAGACGTGGATGACATGGCCCTGCCGCCCTGCCACTGTCTCTTCCAGTTCCACGTCGCTGAGGGGCGGCTGTCGTGTCAGCTTTATCAGCGCTCAGCCGATATCTTCCTGGGCGTCCCATTCAACATCGCCAGCTACGCGCTGCTGACGGCGATGATGGCGCAGGCCACGGGCCTGCAACCTGGCGTGTTCATTCACACCCTTGGCGATGCGCATCTCTACCTCAACCACCTTGACCAGGCGCGCGAGCAGCTGACCCGTTCGCCATTTCCCGCGCCGCGCCTCACGCTCAATCCCCAGAAGACAGACTTGTTCGCGTTTGAGGCAGGCGATATCGTCATCGACGACTATCAGGCGCATCCCGCGATCAAGGCGCCAATTGCGGTTTGACCGCCGGGCTCTCAGGCCCGAAGTCGCCCCAGCCGTCCGCACTCAGTACTTCAAGCGGGCGGAATTGAATCTTGTAATCCATCTTCTCGGACCCGCGCACCCAATATCCGAGATAGACATGCGCCAGGTTTGCCGCGGCGGCGCGACGGACATGATCCAGGATCATGAAGGCGCCGAGACTGCGTCGGCGATCATCGGGATCGTAGAAGCTGTAGACCATGGACAACCCATCGCCCAAGAGGTCGGTCATCGCCGCCGCCTTCAGCTCGCCGGTCATCCGTGAACGGTATTCAATCAAAAAGGTCCGCACTGGGCTCTCTTCGACCATGGCGACGTAGTCAAGCATCGTCATGTCGGCCATGCCGCCGTCTGCATGGCGTCGATCCAGATAGCGCCGCAGGAGCCAATACTGCTCCTCGGTCGCCTGCGACTCACGCAATTCAACGGCGAGGTCGCAGTTGAGGTTCACCACACGCCGCCAGCGCCGCGTGAAACTGAAGCGGGCGACCGGGATGCGCACCGAGACGCAGGCGCTGCATGCCTCGCACGCCGGACGGTAGGCGATCCGCTGCGAGCGGCGGAACCCCGCATTGGTCAGTGTGTCATTGAGATCGACGGCGTCCTGTGCGTCGTCGAGCGAGGTAAAAACCTTGCGCTCCCGCTGCCCAGGCAGATAGGGGCATGAGCCGGGCGTCGTCAGGAAGAAGCGCAGCTTCTCGGTGACGAAGTGCTTGGTCACGGTGCTGTCCTATCGGCGTGAACAACGCCAGCCTGGGCGCAGAGTAGTCGCATTTGCCTCAACCGCGCCACTGCCGAATTCGCACAGCCGAATGGGCCGCTGATTTATCAGGCGTGGCGCTCGCCCAAAGGCTCATCTGTTGCCCACAGCGCCGCCAGGCGAGCGGCGCATGAGCCCCTTTTGTGCGCCACATCCCCGATGACGGCCAGCGATCGCTCAGGCCTGGTCGATGCGCGCGCGGTTTTCCGCCTGAGCTCTCTCATCGAGCGGAAATCCCCAAATGATCGCCGCCAGCGTGAAATTCGCGATCAGTGGGAGCGCCACGAACAGCACGCTCAGCGCCGTCATGGCCGTGGCGTCATTGTCTGCGCCCAGCGACACCTGAAATCCAAAGGCGGCGAGGATTGAATAGGTAACGCCGGGCGCGAGGGCCAGTCCCAGCTTGGAGGTGAGAAGCAGGAGACCAAAATACAGCCCGGTGCGCTGTTCGCCGGTGCGCAGGCGATCGACATCGACCACATCGGACATGATGGCGCGCATCAGAAACGGCGCCGCGTTGGAGGCGACCCCGACCATCGCCATGACCACGATCGCAAACCCGATGTGACCATGGGGAATAAGCGCAGTGCAGCACAGACCGATCGCCTGATAGACTGCGGCGACCGCGACGGCGCGGTGTTTGCCGATGGCGAAGGCGACGCGCATCCAGACCGGTACGCCGATCAATCCGGCCACAAAGTAAACCAGCATCAGAAGCGGCGCCGTGTCGGGAAAGCCAAGAACATAGCTGAAGAAGAAAACAAAGAGCGCGCCGGTGACGCCTGGGGCGAAGCCGGCCATCAAGTCGGCCGCCAGAGCTCTGCGCAGGGCTGCGTTGTGCGCCAGGGCTGCAACAGAGGCCTTGAGCGTCAGCGACTGCGGCGGGGGCTGGCGGGGCTCGGGCGCGGCGATCAGCGTGACCGCAGCCACCGGGGCGAGCAGGATGACAAAGAACCATCCCATTGCCTGGACGCCCTCGGCGCGCCCGCCGAGGCCGGCGGCCTGCACGACAGCCGGTACGGCGAGGACGCCGACCATTCCGAAGACGGCGGCCGCCTCGCGCCAGCCATGGATGCGTGATCGCTCGTGATAGCCAGTGGCGATCTCGGCTCCCCAGCTGAGGTGACCGACGCTCGCCATCGTGAACCCGATGTAGAGCACGAAGAGCACGATATAGAGATAGGCAAGCCCTGCCCCGGCTGGCGGATTAAAGAGGAACCACGCGGAGACGATCAGAATGGGCAGGGATGCGGCGATCCAGATCTTGCGCCGTCCCCAGCGATGTTGCGTACGATCCTGGGCGACGCCGATCGCCACATCCGTCACCAGGTCCCACAGCCGCGCAATGGTGAACGCCGCGCCGACCGCGGCCAGCGGCAGACCGACAGTTTCGGCATAAAAAGGCGGGAGGTAGACGATGAGGGGCAGCGTGAGGGCGACGAGGGGAGCGCCGAGGATGGCGTAGGCCGCGACCACCCGGCCTGGCAGGCGGGTGGCGGGCGGATGTGCTGGGTTCTGCGTCATGGCTCTGCCGACCGGACACTGCGACCACGCGAAGGTGACGCGCAAATGGCCTACGGAGCAATCGGAATCTGCACCTCGTTGCGCCGCATGAAACCCGGGGTCCAGGGCGGATTGTA
>JBILMQ010000064.1:0-13831 GCA_044375455.1 Caulobacterales bacterium
CCGAACGGCGCGCTGCTCGTGGTGGTCCGCCGCCATCAGTCAGCCCCGCCCGCACACCCTGCCCCCACACCCTGCCCCCACACCCTGCCTGTCCACCCTGATTGCGCGGCTGCGGGCATCGCTCATGTCTGCCCCCCAGCCATCTGTCGGCCAGCCTGCACAAGGCAGACGCAGAGCCCCGGCCCACTGGCCCAGCGTACTGGCCCAGCGCGGTGCTTCGCCGGCTACTGCGCCGCCTTGGGCGAATGGCCGAGGCGGCGCGCCAGCGCGGCCAGCAATTCAGCGGCAGCAGTGGCGATCACCGTGCCTGGTGGAAAGATTGCTTGCGCGCCCGCAGCTGTGAGCGCCTCAAAGTCCTGCGGCGGGATGACGCCGCCAGCCACCACCATGATGTCCGGCCTGCCGAACTGGGCGAGTGCAGACTTCAGCGCCGGGATCAACGTCAGGTGACCCGCAGCCAGCGATGACGCGGCTACAACGTGGACGTCGTTCTCAACCGCCTGGCGTGCAACCTCATCCGGCGTCTGAAACAGCGGGCCAATGTCGACGTCCCACCCAAGGTCCGCGAACGCTGAAGCAACCACCTTTTGGCCGCGGTCATGACCGTCCTGGCCCATCTTCGCGATCAGGATGCGCGGACGGCGGCCCTCAGCGGCCTCAAACGCGTCTGCCGCCTGCCGCACGGCGGCGACATCCTCAGCTTTGCTGGTCATTTCCCGTCCGTAGACCCCCTGAATGGAGCGGATGCGCGCCTGGTGTCTGCCATAAACCTTTTCGAGGCTTTCCGAGATTTCACCGACCGTCGCCTTGGCGCGTGCAGCCTCTACCGCCAGAGCGAGAAGATTGCCGGTTCCGGTCTGCGCCGCCCCGGTCAGCGCATCCAACCCTCGCCGCACAGCCTCTGCGTCACGCTCTGCCTTGAGGCGTGCGAGTTTGTCGAGCTGGAGGGTGCGCACTTTCGAATTGTCAACCTTCAAGACCGGGACGTCTTCGGCTTCGTCAAGCCGGAACTTGTTGACGCCGACAACGGTCTGCAGGCCGGAGTCTATGCGCGCCTGGGTGCGCGCGGCGGCCTCTTCGATTCGCAGTTTCGGCAAGCCCTCTTCGATGGCCTTGGCCATGCCGCCCATCGCCTCTACCTCCCGGATATGCGTCCATGCGCGCGACGCCAGGTCATGTGTGAGGCGCTCGACATAGTAGCTGCCGCCCCAAGGATCAGCGGTGCGGCAGGCGCCGCCTTCGCTCTGCAGGAAAATCTGCGTGTTGCGGGCGATACGCGCAGAAAAATCCGTCGGCAGCGCAAGGGCCTCGTCGAATGAATTTGTGTGCAGAGACTGGGTTCCGCCCCAGGTGGCCGCCATCGCCTCAATGCAGGTGCGCGCCACATTGTTGTACACGTCCTGCGCCGTCAGACTCCAACCGCTCGTCTGGCTGTGCGTGCGCAGCGCCAGCGAACGCGCGTCGCGCGGAGAAAAGCCCGCCACCAGCTTGGCCCACAGCGCGCGCGCCGCACGCATCTTCGCCATCTCCATGAATGGGTTCATGCCCACCGCCCAGAAGAAGGACAAACGCGGCGCAAATGCATCGATCGACAAACCGGCCGCGATGCCTGCGCGTATGTACTCAACCCCATCAGCAAGGGTGTAGGCGAGTTCAAGGTCGTTGGTGGCGCCGGCTTCCTGCATGTGATAGCCAGAGATTGAGATCGAATTGAATTTCGGCATGTTTGCCGAGGTATAGGCAAAAATGTCAGAAATGATCCGCATCGATGGGGTTGGCGGGTAGATATACGTGTTTCGTACCATGAACTCCTTCAGAATGTCGTTCTGGATCGTGCCGGCAAGTTTCGCCGGGGCCACGCCCTGCTCCTGCGCCGCCACGATATAGAGCGCCATCACCGGGAGAACTGCTCCATTCATCGTCATGGACACGCTCATCTGATCGAGCGGGATGCCGGCGAACAACGTGCGCATGTCATAAATGGAATCAATGGCGACGCCCGCCATGCCGACATCGCCGATCACACGGGGGTGGTCGGAGTCATATCCACGGTGGGTTGCAAGATCGAAGGCGACAGAAAGACCTTTCTGGCCGGCTGCCAGATTACGCCGGTAGAACGCGTTGGAGTCTTCAGCTGTAGAAAATCCTGCATACTGACGGATTGTCCATGGCTGCCCAACATACATGGTCGGGTAGGGGCCGCGCACGTAGGGCGCAAGTCCCGGCCAGGAATCGACAAAATCCAAACCATTAAGATCGCGCCCGCGATATGCAGGTTTCACGCCGATGCCCTCTGGCGTCATCCAGAGGCGCTCGCCAGCCTCGCCCGCGACCGCATCCCAATCGTGCGCAGGCTGTGCATCGAGCGTAAGCTCGACAGCAGAAAAGTCCGGAAGTCTTGTCATGACCATGGCTCGCAGGCTTGAGGGCAAAATTGAAGGTCAAGATCGGCGTGCATGGCGTGCTCAACCAAGGCCAAGGGCGGCGTGAATGGTTGCAAGCGCGCGCGGCGCGTCATCGCCGGCGAAGACAAACTGATCCACTCCAGCCTCCCGCAGCGTCGCCTCAAGCGCCCCCGGCTTGCCAGCGAGGATCACCCAGGCGGCGCCGGCCTGCTTCAGCGCGGCGGCCGCCTCGCCAGCCTGCGCCCCATAGCGTGCATCCGAGCCGCACAGGATCGCGACACGAGCGCGTGACGCACTGAATGCCTCCGTCATCGCGGCCAGAGTCGCATACTCACTCTCCGGCGACAGCGCGCGCACGCCGCCAGCGGCGAGCAGATTTCGTGCGAAGCCGGCGCGGGCGTTGAACTCAGCAAGGGCGCCAAGGGTGGCGCAAAAAACCTCAGGTGGGGCGCCTGCGGCGTCTGCCCGGTCGCGCAGATCCTCAAACGGAGCGGCCAGACGGATGGCGGCCAGCCCCGGCGCCACCCGGGCGCCAGGCGTCGCCAGCCGTGCAATGCCCACGCCCATGGCCGCCGCGCCGGCAAGATCGGCAAAGGCGCGGCTTGCCGGCCGCTGGTCAAGCGCAGCCGGCGCACGCCTGGCAAGGACTGCGGCCGGATCCGCCGCCGCGGTTTCGGCGATTGCCTCGCCAAGATCAGGAAAATCGCTGACGCCGGTCACCGGTTCGCGGCGCGTGGCCACGGCGCGGGCGCGCGCGTCGCGCACCCGTGCAATGTCGCCCGCCAGACTGCCGTCTGCGAACGCCTGCACAAGGCCGCCGCGTCGCTCGATGGTCTGCATGACCGCCCAGGCGGCCTCGGCCAGGTCGCGTGTCATCGTCTCCACATACCAGGCGCCGCCGGCGGGATCCGCCACCTTGCCGATATGCGCTTCTTCCTGCAGGACGATGTGGGTGTTGCGCGCGATGCGCCGGGCAAACGGCGTGGGCAGGCCCAATGCATCCGTAAAAGCGCGCACGCTGACGACATCCGCGCCGCCAGCGCCGGCGGCGAATGCCGCCGCGGTGGTGCGCAGCATGTTGGTCCAGGGGTCGCGGCGCGTCATCATGCGCCCGGAAGTGACAGCCTGAAGCCGCATCGACCGGGCAGCGCAGGGGGCCCCGCAAGCCTCCATCACGCGCGCCCACAAAAGGCGCGCGGCGCGCAGCTTGGCGATCTCAGCCATGGTGTCCGGCCCGACGCTGAGCGTGAACAGCGTAAGACGGCTCACATCCGTCGCGGCAAGGCCCTGGCGTTCCCCCTCCTTCAGGAGGGCGACGCCGGCTGCAATCAGCACGCCGAGTTCCTGGGCTTCGCCGCCGCCGGCCTCATGAACAGCGCGCGCGTCCGCGCGCAACGCAAGCGCGGCGGGATGTGCTTCGGCGGCGAAGGCGGCGAAGGCGAGCGCCTCAGACAGTGCGTCCGGGGCCAGCGCCCCAGTCCGCAGGAGCGCGCCTAAGGGGTCGACATTGAACGATGCCGGCGCCTGCGCGCCCACCCCGGCCAGCGTCAGATGCGCGCTCAGCAGAGCCGCAGCAGCGATACCGTCGTCATCAGCCGCCAGCGCGACAGGCGCAAGATCCAGGAGGACGCCCGCGAGCGCATCGGTCAGATCGCCCGCTTTGCGGATCGCCACGCCGCGGACACCCTGCGGATCGACGGCCAATTCGATCGAGGAGACGCCCCTTTCAAGGTCCGTAAGGATCTCCCGGTTCGTTGTCAGCGGGTCCGGGTGGGCAAAGACCTGCCGGATGTCCCAGGGCAGGAACAGGTCAGGCACGGGGGTCCGGCCGCGGGCGAATGGCGCAAGGCCCGGGGCGCCGAGCGGATCGGCGCGCACCGGCGCATCAGTCTCGCGATAGACCGGCCGAACCGCCAGACCCTCCGGGGTGCGCCGGATCAGCGTATCGAACGGTTTGCCGGCCAGGCTCTTGTCCACCAAGACGCGCCAGTCCGCCTCTGCACCAGGGTCAAACCCGGCGCTCAGGTCCATCAAATCAGTCATGCGACCTCCAAGCTCCGCAAAGAAGGGCGCGCCGGGGGGCGCGTCAAGCGCGCCGCAGCCGTGGGGGCGTCCCCAGTGGCCCCATGGACATGGTTCTGCCATCGGATCCGCCGCGCAGGCTTGCGCCCAGCCGGACCATCAGCGATTTTCAGGCCGGCAAAATGGAGACGGATGACGATGACACAAGCCGTGCGGTCAAGCGACAAGGTCCGCCCGCTGGAAGCGTGGCGGGCGTTGCGGGCGCTGGTGCGGAACAAGGAAGACACCGGACAGGTGTTCAAGGTCATCGATGCCCTGGCCGGCACAACACGCCGTCGCTCCTTCCAGCGGCTCTGCGACAGCCCGGCCGGCCGCAACCTGCTCGCCGCGCGTCCAAACCTGCTTGCCGCGCTGATGGACCGCACCGGGCTCGCCGCGTTGCCGGCAGAGAGCCTGGGCCGGCGCTACCATGACTTTACCTATGGTGAGAACCTCACTGCCGACGGGCTTGTGGCCGCAAGCCAGGAGACCGGGCCGCGCGGTGCGTGGACGCAGGAAGAGGCCTGGTTTGGCGCGCGCATGCGCGACCAGCACGACCTTTGGCATGTCGTCACAGGCTATGGCCGCGAAGCGGCGGGCGAACTTGCCCTGCTCGCCTTCACCCACGCCCAGACCGGCAATCGCGGCATCGCTGCAATCGTCGCCATGGGCGTCTACAAGGCCCGGCGCGAGGCTCCTGATCTGCCCATCCTCAAGATCGTCGCGGAGGCGCGGGCGCGCGCACGGGCCTGCGCCTGGTTGCCCGAACAGGCCTGGGAAGAACTCCTGGCGCTGCCGCTCCAGGAGGTGCGCCAGCGTCTGAGGATCACCCCGGCGCACGACTACGAGGCCGCCCGCCCGGCGCGCATGGCCCAGGAGGCGCGTATCCGCGGCTATAGCGTCTCGTAGACGCCGAGTTCCTGTTCAACCAGACGCGCAAGACGTTCTGTGCGCTCTATGATTGCGTCGGGACGCCATGCCTCGCGCGCGAGGACCTCGCGCAGGAAGATGGAGTTGGGTGCGCCATCAAGTTTCGCGTAGGCTTTTTGTTTGTCCGTAAATAGCCGATCTGACGCCGCCGCGTTGGCCTCTGCCGAAATCGCCAGGAAATTGCCAAGGCGTGCGGACAGTTTCTGAGCTTGCCCGTCGTCGGGGAACGCGACGCGCCAGCCCGATTTCGGCGCGAGGCGGCGCGGCAGGATATGTTCATGCGACAGGTCGCGCGCGAGCACGGACCGCCAGTTGGCGTTGAAAGCCGATTCCGCGCGCAACAGTGCGTACCAGCCAAGACCGTCCTTTTGCTCTCCAAGGCGCCCGCGCAGAGCCTGACTGAGGTCCGCCCGGTTCTGTTCGCTGGGCCAGAATGGCCCGTCGCGCATGAAGGGATCGAGATCGGCATGGATCTGCCTAAGCACCTCGGCGATGTAGGTGTTCTGCTCCTTACGCGACCAGCGGTCTATCAGCGACAGAAGGCCGTAGAACTCCAGGCACTTTGCGGCGCGCCGCCAATCCTCATGACGCCCCGGGCGCGCATCCATCCATGCCAAAAGGATCGGCTGCCAGGCGAAGCTGCGCAGACGATTGAGGAAGTGAAATCGTTTGTTTATATCATCCGTTAGCGGTCCATATGATCCGGTTTCGGCGCGCACCGGCACGAACATCTCAAACACCTTGATGGCTTTGGCGCGCAGCCGGGCGCGCTCGCGCGGATCGGCCCACAGGCGTTCGAAGGTCTCAAAAATGCGCTCCGGCCGGATCTCCTGGCCGCAGACGATCGACAGCACGGCTGCCAGAAGCACTTCCATTCCCGTTCGGCCAAGCGCGGCGTCTGCGATCTCCCACAATCGGCGGCGCACCATGGAGGAGGATTTGTCGCTCATCTCCGCGCCGAGGAACTCCGCTTTGATAAGATCGATGTCGGACAGGTCGATGCCCTTGCGATTGACGCCGCGAAAAATCTTGAAGGCGTCCTCACGCTTCTCGGTGATGATCGTCACGACCGTGCAGTTGTCGAGCAGATAGCGCGCCATGCCGGCATGGCTGTGCGCGTCAGTATCGCGCAGATAGCGCCGAAAGCCGGCGAGGATCTTGCGCATGCGCGCGACCTGCGGGTGGTCCTCGGGCTCTTCCGACAGCAAGCCGTCGCTGCCTCCAGGCGCCGCCACGCAGCGCGCCCAGAAATCGCGCGCCTCCTCAACCACCTCAAGGCGCGTCCGCTCGCCGCGCGACGCCAGTCGCGAGCCGGTTTTTTCGATCAGATAGGCCTGCAGATACTGGCCGTCGCGACCGAGGTGATCGCGCAGGGCGGCCAACAGCATGAGCAGGGTGGTGATGCGCTGCTGGCCGTCAATGATCTCAAGGCTCGCGTCGCGGTCGCGCCCGCGCGCCAGAACCATGGTGCCAAGAAAGTAATCAAGCGGCGTTGTCGCCTTCATCGGCGCGTGCAGAAAGGCGTCTTCAATGTCGTTGGTCAATTCGCGCGCATGCGCCGGCTGCCAGAGGAAAGCTCTCTGGAAGGGCGGTATCACGTAATGCGCCGAGCCTGAAAACAGATCCTTAAGGCGCACAAGCTGCGCGCTTGATGGCATTCCTGGATGGCCCTC
Source organism: Caulobacterales bacterium (assembly GCA_044375455.1). Taxonomy (GTDB): domain Bacteria; phylum Pseudomonadota; class Alphaproteobacteria; order Caulobacterales; family Aquidulcibacteraceae; genus JBEIHX01. The sequence goes on from JBILMQ010000064.1 coordinate 7,070, forward strand.
CTGTCATTTCGCCAGCGTAACGATTTGCCCGGGTGCGTCGATCCGGCAGTGTCATCGATGCATATTCTGCGCAAAACGAAGCACAGAATATCAGCGCTGAATATCAGCGCAGAATATCACGGGTGCAGCCAACGCTGCTCCATAGGACGGTTTCCTTCACGGCGTGACCCCGGTAGGCTGCGCGCCGTCACCATAGCTGCTGGAGGAGGCGCCGGACCATGGCCTCGGTCGTTTCAGACGCATTGTTGCGCATCAAGCCCTCGCCCACAATCGCCGTGACTCAGAAAGCGCGCGCGCTCAAAGCCCTCGGGCGCGATGTGATTTCGCTCAGCGCCGGCGAGCCGGATTTCGACACCCCCGACAACATCAAGGCGGCGGCGATCCGGGCCATCGAAGCGGGCAAGACCAAGTATACCGACGTCGATGGAATGCCGGAGTTGAAGGATGCGATCGTCGCCAAGTTTCAGCGCGAAAACGGTCTGCGCTACGAACGCGCCCAGGTGAATGTTTCCCCGGGCGGCAAGCCTGTGATTTTCAACGCCTTTCTTGCGACCCTGAACGTGGGCGATGAGGTTGTCATTCCGACGCCCTACTGGGTGAGCTATCCTGATATGGCGCTGCTGGCGGGGGCCACGCCGATGTTTGCGCCCGCATTCGCCAGCGATGGCTACAGGCTCAAGCCTGAAGCGCTTGACCGCGCCATCACCCCACGCACGCGCTGGGTGGTCTTGAATTCTCCCTCCAATCCGTCCGGGGCTGCCTACACCCATAGCGAGCTGCGCGCGCTCGCCGATGTGCTGCTGCGCCACCCCCATGTGTTGATCCTGACTGACGACATGTATGAACATCTCGTGTTCGACGATTTCCAATACTTCACCATCGCACAGGTAGAACCCGCCCTTTACCCCCGCACCCTGACAATGAATGGCGTTTCAAAGGCCTACGCCATGACGGGATGGCGGATCGGCTACGCGGCCGGTCCGACCTGGCTGATCAAGGGCATGGCCAATGTGATGTCGCAATCGACGTCCAATCCATGCTCCATTGCGCAATGGGCGGCGGTGGAAGCGCTGAGCGGGCCGCAGGATTTCATTCAACCGCGCGCGCGCGCGTTCCAGGAACGCCGCGATCTCGTTGTGTCCATGCTGAACCAAGCCAATGGGCTGTCCTGCCCGAAGCCGGAAGGGGCCTTCTATGTCTATCCTTCCTGCGAAGGTGCTATCGGACGAACTGCGCCATCGGGGGCAGTGATCGGCAATGATGAGGACTTCGCCCGAGAATTGCTTGAGAGCGAAGGCGTGGCGGTGGTGCACGGGGCTGCGTTCGGGGCTTCCCCAGCGTTCCGGATTTCCTACGCGACGTCCACAGCCCTGCTGGAGGACGCGTGCGCGCGCATCCAGCGGTTTTGCGCCGCCTTGCACTAGCGCATGCCCGGCCGCACAGGCGTGGGGGCCACGCACATCGATCCGAGGCGAGAGACGTGCGCACGCGCAGCGACCGGCGGCGTGACTGTCCTGCGTTAGCAGGATGCTTACCGGTCAGCCGCCATCTTCGCGCCATGACGTTGCCGCCGCTGGATCGGGTCGCCGCCATCCTTGACCGCCTCACGATTGCCGCCGACGAGCCTGCAAGAGCGGCGCTGCTGGAGCGCTTGTGTGCGCCGGGCAGTCCAACCACGCTTGCCTTCGTCAACCAGCATGCCGTCAACCTCGCCTGGGAGCATTCCGACTTCGCGGCCGATCTCATCGGCGCCGATGTGTTGCTGCGCGACGGGGTGGGGATGAAGGCGGCGCTGGCGGCCATCGGTCGCCCGGCCGGGGTGAACCTGAACGGCACGGATCTCATCCCAGAAATCCTGGCGCGTCATCGCGGCAGGCGCATCGCCGTCTTCGGGGCGAGCGACGCAGCTCTCGCCAAAGCCTGCGAAACCATGGGCAGCCGCTTTGGCGTTGACGTTGTCTGCACCCGTGACGGCTGGGCGCACGACGGACTTTATGCCGATGACCTCGCCCGCCATCCGGTGGATCTCGTCATTCTCGCCATGGGCATGCCAAAGCAGGAACGCATTGCAGGGGCGCTCAAGCGCCAGCCTGGGCGGCGTCTCATCTTGTGCGGCGGCGCGATCGTCGATTTTCTCGCCGGGGCAGTCGCCCGGGCGCCGGCGTGGATGCGTCGCGCCGGGCTGGAATGGGCGTTTCGACTTGCGCAGGAGCCCGACCGTTTGTGGACCCGCTACGGGCCGGGCGGCGGCGCCTTCGCTTGGCGCGTCGCCAGGCTTCGCGCCCGGGTCAGGTCTTGAAGCCTGAGGTCGCAGGATCGCCGACAGCGCGCATCGCAAATGCATATTCGCGCGCCACCTCGCCCAGCCGGTCAAACCGTCCCGAGGCGCCCGCGTGGCCCGCATCCATATTGACGTACAATAAAAATGGACCGCCGCGCGCCTCGGCGCGCAGCCTCGCGATCCATTTCGCCGGTTCCCAGTAGGTGACGCGCGGATCGCTCAGGCCGGCGGTCGCCAGCACCGGAGGGTATCTGCGCCGTCGGATGTTGTCATAGGGGCTGTAATTGAGGATCTGGTCGTAGGCGCTGGGATCGCTGAGCGGATTACCCCATTCAGGCCATTCCGGCGGAGTGAGCGGCAAAGTCTTGTCGGACATGGTGTTAAGCACGTCGACAAACGGGACCGCGGCGATGACGCCGCCGAACAGATTTGGCGCCATGTTGAGCGCGGCGCCCACAAGCAGGCCGCCCGCCGAGCCACCGTAGCTGACGATGCGTCCGAGCCGGCAATAGCCGCGCTTTGCGAGCTCCTGCCCGGCTGCAACAAAGTCAAGAAAGCTGTTCACCTTCTTTGCAAGCTTGCCATCGAGGTACCAGCCATAGCCCTTGTCAGACCCGCCGCGGACATGTGCAATCGCAAAGACAAAGCCTCGGTCGACCAGAGACAGGCGGTTTGCAGAGAACCCGGCGGACGTGGTGATGCCGTAGGCGCCATAGCCATACAGCATGACCGGCGCCGAACCGTCGAGGGCGATATCCTTGCGATGCAAGACAGTGACGGGAATTTCCGCGCCGTCCGGCGCTGTGGCGGAAAACCGTGTCACCACATAGGAAGACGGATCGTGTCCCGAGGGAATTTCGCGCACTTTGCGCAGCGTCCGGCGATCCGCAATCAGATGATGGTCAAAGGTCTGGGGCGGCTGGGCTGGCGTCGAGTAAACGTAGCGAACGATCGGACGCGTCCAGTCAAGGATGTTGTCCTCAATCGTAAGATCATAGGCGCTGTCCGCCATGGCCACTTCGCGCGTCGTCCCGTCGCTGCGCGCGCGCACCATCATGCGGGGGAGTGCATTGGCAGTCTCAGACCAGACCAGAAAATCCTCAAAAGCCGCAAGTCCGCGAATGAAATGCCCCGGGCGATGCGGCGTCAGATCCCGCCATGCCGAGCGTCCCGTTGCGTCGTACGGCGCTGTCACTATCTTAAAGTCGACAGCGCCATCGGCATTCGTCAGGATAACGAGCCGCCCGTCATGATCGGTAACGGCGTACTCGACCCCCGGTTCGCGCGGCGCGACCAAGCGCGCTGGCTGGTCTGGCTCATCTGCCGGCACCAGGCGCACCTCGTTTGTGACATGATCGCCGGCGGAAATGACAACGAAACGGCGAGACTCGGTTAGGCCGACGCCAAGAAAGAAGCCGTCGTCAGGTTCCTGATAGACGAGCGCGTCGGTCTTCTCACTCTGCCCCAGACGGTGGCGGTACACCCGGGCGGGGCGACCGTTCTCGTCGCGCCATGTCCAGAACAGCGTCCGCGAGTCGTTTGCCCAGGCAAAATCGCCGTAAGCTGAGGTGATGACATCGGCAAACTCATTGCCGGTTGCAAGATCGCGAACGCGGATCTCGAAGAATTCGTTGCCTTTCAGGTCCACAGCGTAGGCGAACAGGGCGTGGTCCGGGCTGTGGGCGGCGGCGGAGATCTGGAAGTAAGCGCGCCCCTTGGCCTGCGCATCGCCGTCCAGAAGGATTTGCTCCAACCCAGGTTCGAACGTCTCGGGGTCGAGCGGACGGCGTGCAAAAATGGGATACTGGCCGCCCTCGCGATAGCGGATGTAATACTCAAAGAGCCCGTCTGGCGTCGGCACGGTGGAATCGTCTTCCTTGATGCGTGCACGCATCTCGGCGACGAGCGCGCTCTGCAGGGCTTCCGTGCCAGCCAGCATGTCTCGGCAATAGGCGTTTTCAGCCTCCAGATGCGTGCGGATCTCATGGCCCAGCTTCTCGGGCGTCTGCATCATGCTCTGCCAGTCGGGGTCTTTGAGCCAGGCGTAGGGGTCTATGCGGGTGCGTCCGGTCTGAGAAATCGGCGTTTCGATCCGTCGGGCTTTGGGCGGCTGGGCCATGGGCGTTCCGATCACGGCGCGTGCATGTGCGCCTCACGACGGCCTGAAGGCCAGAATCCTGCCGTTGATGCAATAGCGAAGACGGCTCGGCGGCGGTCCATCCGGGAAAACGTGGCCGTGATGGCTGGCGCAGGTCGCACAATGCACCTCAGTACGGGGATACAAGAGCTTCCAGTCGGTCTTCGAGCCGATGCGCTTCTGGTCGATGGGGCGCCAGAAGGAGGGCCAGCCGGTGCCGGAGTCGAACTTGTGCTCGCTTGACCAGATTGGCGTGTCGCAGCCGACGCACAGATAAAGGCCGCGGCGCTTCTCATCATTCCAATTGCCCGGGGAGAAGGCGCGCTCCGTGCCTTCCTGGCGGGCGATTCGATATTGTTCCGCAGTAAGCCTGCGGCGCCACTCGGCGTCACTGCGGGTAACCTTTGGCGCGCCAGCGCTCATCGCTGTTTCCTTAAGATGTTGCCCGTGCCTTAAGCCCGTGCCTTAAGCCCGTGCCCTGAACCTGCGCCCTGAACCTGCGCCCTGAACCTGCGCCCTGAACCTGCGCCCTGAACCTGCGCCAAGCCGTCGCGGCCTGGAGACGCCGCCTCGACGCTTGCAGAAGCAAAGCATATCAGACCGGACCGCTCAGGGATACACGATGGTGATCCACTCGCAGACCAGGGCAGGTCGATCCTTGCCGTCAATTTCGACCGCACACTCCCGCGTGAGCTGCAGACCGCCTCCGGCTTTGTCTTCAACAGCCAGAAGCTTTTCGCTCAGCCGCACGCGCGAGCCCGTCGGCGCCATATTGGTGAACCGCAGCTTGTTCAGGCCGTAATTGATGCCGCGCGTGACGCCACTAATGCGGTAGATGCTGGCGGCAAGCATGGGCAGCAGCGAGAGGGTCAGAAATCCATGCGCGATCGTGCCGCCCATCGCGGCTGTCGCGCGCGCGACGTCGACATGAATCCACTGCTGGTCGCCCGTCGCGTCGGCGAACCGGTTGACCTGATCCTGCGTAATGACGTGCCAGTCAGATTTGCCGAGTTCCTGGCCAATCAGAGATTTCACATCGGAGAATGGAATATCGCGCATACGCTTCCTCTTGAACTGGAGAGCCCCGCAATCCCGTACGCGCGGCCCCGGGGGATGATTGAACAGAAGATCTCCCATATCGGGAAATCCGTGGAAAGATAGCCCTCAACCAGCGTCACTGCGCGCAGCATCGCCCGGTGAACCGGGCAGACGGTGCGACCTGCGGACGCCCGCCTCACACAATGCGGCTTTCTCGATTGCCCCAATACCTGTCACGCAGGAGACGTTTGTAGAGTTTGCCGGTGGGGTGTCGCGGCAATTCGGCTTCGAAGTCGATTGAGCGTGGACGCTTGACGGGCGACAGATGCTGGCGGCAAAACTCCATGAGTTCGCCAGCCAGCTCTTCGCCCGCCTCGTCCATCGACATCGGTTGAACCACCGCCTTCACTTCCTCGCCAAAATCTTCGTTGGGGACCCCGAAAACTGCGACATCAGCCACTTTGGGATGAGTGACGATCAGGTTTTCGATCTCTTGCGGGTAGATGTTGACGCCCCCGGAAATAATCATGAACGCTTTCCGGTCCGTGAGATAAACGTACCCATCCGCGTCCACCTTGCCGACATCGCCGAGCGTGGACCATGTCGGGTTTCGGGGGTGGCGGCTCTCTGCGGTCTTCTTCGGATCGTTGTGATACTCAAACACCGGTCCGTCCGCGAAGTAGATCGTGCCTTCCTCGCCGACCGGCACTTCCTCACCCTCGTCATTGCAGATCTTAACCGTTCCCATGATCGAGCGGCCGACGGAGCCTTTGTGGGTCAGCCATTCCTCTGAATTGAGCGTGCAGAAGCCGTTCGATTCCGTGCCGGCGTAATATTCGTACACGATGGGGCCAAGCCAATCGATCATCTGCTCCTTGACCAGGGTCGGGCAAGGCGCGGCCGCATGAATCACCGATACCAGGCTCGACAGGTCATAGGCTTTGCGTTCAGCCTCAGGCATCTTCAGAAGTCGGATGAACATTGTCGGAACGACCTGCATGGTGGTCACCCGATGAGACTCGACCAAACGCAGCATGTCGATGGGGTCGAATTTCTCCATCACCACGACGCTGCCGCCCGTGCGCTGCAACGCCATCACCCAACGCAGGGGCGCAGCATGATACAGCGGAGCCGGAGACAAATACACGGTGTCAGGCGTCACCTTGTAAAGCATGTTCGTCATGACGCGCAGAGGATTGTCTGCGTCGATCGGTGCGCCAGACAAGGGCATCTTCACGCCCTTTGGACGACCAGTGGTGCCGGAGGAATAGAGCATGTCCGTGCCCGAGGTCTCATCGCAGATCGC
>JBILMQ010000304.1:0-4102 GCA_044375455.1 Caulobacterales bacterium
ACGCGGCGACGCCGAGGGAGACAGCGCTGTTTGGGCAATCACTGTTCGAGCGGGCGCAAGCCACGCAAGGAACGGAGGATCCCGCCTATCGCCTCGCGCTTAGCCGGGCGCCCGTGCGGGCGGCGGAAATACTGGACGGCCTGATGCGTGACAACAGCGTCGACGCCCTTGCGGCCCCGACGACTGGGCCCGCCTGGCTTAGCGATGTCGTCCTTGGAGATCACTATGTTGGTGGCGGGGCCAGCATGCTGCCGGCGATCGCCGGCTATCCTCATGTCACTGTTCCGATGGGTCTGACGGGCGGTCTGCCGGTCGGCCTGTCGCTGATCGCCGGGCGATGGGAGGACGACAAGCTACTTGCCTTCGCCTACGCCTTTGAGCAGCAGGCACAGGCGCGCAGGCCTCCGCGCTACGAGACTGGCGTCGAAACCACGGCGCCGTTCGCCACGGCGGTGCGGGGCGACGGGGCGCGCTAGGAACGACTTAGCCTTTACGGGGCGCGCGGCGCCGGCGCGTGATGCAGACCGGATGCGGCGCCCGTTTTGGATCAGGCGGGACGCTCTTCGAGCAGCACGATGTGCTGATCCTCGGCGCTGCGGGCGCCGGCTTTGAGATCAAGCCCGAGGCGTTTCTTGGTGTAATACACCAGCGCCTGGCGGACCTGTATCTCCGCCCGTCCACGTCGCATCGCGTAGTCCAGCTCCACTGACTTGCGCTGCGCGTCCGAGAGTTGCGGGTGCGGGGCGATGACCAGCACCACAAACGTGGACCACGCCTGATCATGCATCCCTGTTGACGTCGCTGGCGCGCCGAGCGCCGTGCGCGACAGGCGGCCGAGAACGAAATCCTTGAAGATGTCATCTTCGACATCACGCGCTCGTGCATGCCAGCGAAACCCGTCAAAGGCGAGCGCATGCGGCTCGATCGTGCGTCGGCGCATATCTGGACGTGAGAAAGACGTGTAATCCGTCGTCAACCTTAAACCGTCGCGGATCGCCGTCAGGACGTTGCGCAGCACCTTTGCATCGACGGCGCGCGCTGGCGCGCGCGCAACATCAAGAGGCGGCGCCATCGGCAGCGCCTCGACGCCAAGCGCGCCTTCGGCCAAGAGGCGGAAATCCGCCAAGAGGCGATCAGGATCAGGGCGGTAGAGAACTGGCGCGAACACCTCGCTCGCCCGGTAGGTTTTTGCGCTCTTGTCGTAGGTGAGATTGTCAGGCGCGAGCGTCTGGTAGCGCGTCAGATCGCCTGAGGCCTGCTGCTCGGACACGCCGAACCGCTCGATCAGATCGCGCCGGTTGGCCGTACCTTCCCAGAACAGCTTGCGTTCCAGAAAGACGAGACGCGTCTCAACTGCCCAACGCAAGGGCTCGGCTGCGCCGCGGCTTGACTCTTCTACATTCATCGCCATATTAGTCCCATCCAATTACTCGATGGACCGAAACGTTTGCCCCATCACCTCGCCCGAGGAACACGGCGAAATAAAGGCGAACGCAAGGTGAACAACAGCGCCAGACGCCGTGACGGCGGCCGGCGGCGCGCATGCGCTTTTGCGCGGGCTTCGGGTGAGCGAGACCGGCCGGGGGTTATCCCGGCGAGGCGGGCGAGACGCCGGAAAGGGGATTTCATGACAGCGATTTCTGAACTCATGTCACATTTGACCATCGGCCAAAGCGCACAGTGCGGCGCGCTTGAGGTGTTTGCCCTGATTCATGGCGCGGATGCATCCAAAAATCCGTCCCATTCTCCGGTCTCCTATATTCTCCTCGCTGAGGCGCTCGCCGCGGGGAGCGCCCGCGTGGAAGAGGTCAGTGAGGATGGCGAGGTTCCGACGCTCAAACTTGTCAATGAGGGCCCTGTCAGCTTGCTCGCCTTGGACGGAGAGGAACTTCTCGGCGCAAAACAGAATCGCATTCTTTCGGTCAGCATCCTGGCCCCCGCGGCGTCGAGCATTGAAATCCCCGTCGCCTGTGTCGAGCAGGGCCGCTGGCGTGATGTCAGCCGCGGGTTCAAATCGAGCAAGGACATGCTGTTCGCCAGCGCCCGCGCCAATAAGGCGCGCGCCGTGCGCACCTCGCTCGCTCAGCGAGGACGGCCGGATGCAGACCAGGGTCAGATCTGGTCGGACATCGACGACAAAATCTGCCTCTTTCGGGTTGCAAGCGTAACCTCAGCGATGGCGGACGCGTACCGCGACCACGCCAGACGCATCGAGGACTACTCGGCGCGTTTTCGGGTTGAGGCCGGACAGGTGGGCGCAGTTTTCGCCCTGAACGGGCGGATTTTCGGCCTGGACATTGTTGAGCGGCCGGAAGTTTGGGCCAGGCTCTTTGACAAGCTGGTGCGTTCCTACGCGCTTGACGCCATTGAATTTGAAGAGCACCGGACGCCTGCCCCAGCGGCAGCGCGCGGCGTTTCGACAGCTGACCTGCACGCCTTCATGCAGCAGATCGCTGAGGCCGAACTCGCAGTCAGTCCCGCCGTAGGCCTCGGGGAGGACATACGCTTCGTCGATGACGCGATTGAGGGGGGCGGACTTCTCCACCAGGGCGTGGCTCTGCACGTGAGTGCGTTCGCTGCCGATGCAGTTGCGTGAGGCGCGAGGGGCGCGAGGGGCGCCAACGCGCATCCTCGCCCAGCCGGTCGACCAGCCATGACGGCGGCCAAGCTGGGCCCACGCCCGCGACCGCCTGCTCTGCGCAAGACCTCTGCGATGCCGGCCTCGTATGAGGCCCCGGTGCGCCAAGCCTCATGGAATGGCTGACGCTGCTCCATGAGGATGCCGCTGATGGCCTGTCTTCACGGGGCAAGCGACCATGAGACCAGGTGCGCATCCTGCTCGCTGGGCGCCGGGCGTGCGCCATCCCGACCAGGCACGCCGCGATTTTGGCCTGCCACTTTGGCCAGCCATTCTGGCATTGCCTTGTAATCGCCCGATTGGCGCCGCCTGTCTGTGGGTCAGATCTTAGACTACGTATTGTCGTCGTTAACGACGTCGTATGAGAAGCATGGGTACAGGGGTAGCGACCGCTCGCTGCGGTCGAATACGCCACGCTCGAATGGGTCCACCGGTTCAACAATCGCCGGCTGCTTGAGCTCATCGGCAACATCCCGCCCGCCGAAGCAGAGGCCGCCCACTTTGCGTCGCCGGAGAAAATAGCTATCGCTGCGCACATAAAACCAAACAGCCTCCAGGGTTACCGGGGCGGATCAGCCTTTCGGAGAAGAGTAATGGAGTCAATCATTCTGCGCGAGATTACCAAATGCACTCTCGAACAAAAAATGGGGGTAAGAGAGGTTAGAAACCTAGAGAGCGTTAGGCGCGCGATGTATACTGACAGTATTATCAGCTTGGACGAACACCTGGGGTGGCTAGAGAGATTAGAAAAGGATGCCAAGCAAATTGTTTTCGCCGTTCTTCTTAACGACAACGTTTCTGGCGTTGTGTCAATAAATGCTCTCGATAGATTGCACAAAAAGGCCGATTGGGCATTCTATCTTGACGATAAGGCCAGGGGTGGATTGGGTGCGGCTTTGGAGTATGCTTTACTTAATTACGCCTTTGATGGCCTGGGCATTGAAAAACTTAATTGCGAAGTTATCGAAACGAATCCAGCTGTAGTTAAAATGCACCTCAAGTTCGGCTTTCTTGAGGAGGGGTTTAGGCGTTCTAATATTATCAAAAACGATAAGCGCATAGGGGTGCATTTCCTGGGTCTAACAAAGGCAGACTGGGGCGCAAAGCGGCGGGAGATAAGGGTCGCCTATCAATCTATATTCGAAAAATTCGCCGTAAAGATAGAAGCGCCGTCAGTGTCGGTTTAAGTTATGGAAGTTCAATTTGAGAGGCTGCGCAACAGTAAGCCTAAGGTGAACCTTTCGATTACCCACAAATCCCATTTCTCCAATTTCAGCGCCGAGTTCGATGTCGGTGAGTCTGGCGAGGCCGTCTCTCCAGATAGGTCATGCAGCGCGACAACCAGACCGGCCTAGACCGTGCGGTCAAAACAGGCAAATTTCACCCAAGATCTGGGCCATCCGATTGCAGTCGTTTGGCGTGCCAACGCACGTGCTCGCTCATGAATGTCGAGATGAAGAAATA
>JBILMQ010000004.1:0-42832 GCA_044375455.1 Caulobacterales bacterium
ACAGGCGACCATGCGGCGGTCGCGCCTCAAGTCTCATGGATAGAGCCGTGTCCTGGTCCAGATCGCCGAGGAATCCGCCCGCCTGAAAAGCTGTCGATCATGCAGCCGGAACATTCGATCACGCCAGAATTCTATTGAAAGAGGCACCAGCCGCAATCCAGACCAGTTCGGCGGTCGGGGAATGGCGCCCGCCCCAAACTGCCGCCCCACCGCGGCTATTTTGTCCTCTAGGACGCAGCGACTGCCCAGGGGGCGAGATTGATCGCTTGCCCAGGCGCCAATGCGCGCGTCGCGCGCTCTTGTCTGAAAATAGGCGTCGGCCTCCTCCGGCGCGACCGCGGTGATGTGGCCGCGGATACGGACCTGGCGACGCAGGCTCTTCCAATGGAAGCAGAGCGCCGCCTGTGGATTTTCCTGCAGCTGACGGCCCTTGGCGCTCTCCAGATTTGTGTAGAACGCGAACCCTGACGCATCGAAATCCTTAAGGAGAACCATGCGCACATCGGGCAGCCCCTGCTCATCGCAGGTTGCCAGCGCCATTGCATTGGGATCGTTGGGCTCGCTCAGGGTTGCAGCCGCCAACCACTCGGCGAAAAGGGCGAGCGGGTCTTCCCGGTCGAACAGTGCGGCGTCGTCGTGCTCATGGGCATCGCGGGCAGCCTCATAGCGTGGACTGGCGGGGATCAATGGGTTTTGGGTCATCCAGGGTGCTTAGCGTGATCCGCGCCAGGCTGGCAGTCCCCTCTTGCGCGGGGTGGGCGATGTGAGCCTGTACGACCGGTGTTCCGGCGCGCCCGGCCGGTCTCCCGACGCAAACGTCCCGCAGTGGGCGCTGCGACTGGCGCATGGGCGCGCCGTGTTTGGCAGGCCAAGGTTCGGCAGGCCAAGGTTCGGCAGGCCAAGGTTCGGCAGGCCAGAGTTCGGCAGGCCAGAGTTCGGCAGGTCAGAGTTCGGCAGGTCAGAGCGCACCAGAACACCGGCCTGGCGGAATAAGGGCATGGCAGAACAGGGGCGCCAGGATAGCGCTTGACAGCGGCGAAACAAAACAAGTACGTTCTGCTTATGTTCTTAAGCGGGTGATCTGCGATGGCCTTCCTTTCTGCGATGACATTCGTGCTCCTCGGCTTGTGGATCATTGCCCTTACGCATTTCGCGATGGAGGGTGCGCTGCGGTGTGTGACGCCGCTTGTCGCCGGCATGGTGGGCGCGGTTTTGGCGTGGGGCATGTCCGGTGATTTGGTCCTTGCCGGGGGCATGGCTGTGCTTGCGGTATGGGTTTGCCTCGTTCTTCTGGCACGCCGGGCGCCGGCGGACTCCGGCTGCGGTGATCTGAGCCTGCCGTCATCTTTGCCGTCACACGCCGCATTTCCCGCGTGTCGCCAGATTGCGGCGTGAGTTGCAGCCGAAACAGGATGGCGTTTCGGCCTGGGCGCCCAGCCAGGAAGCGCATCCGAAGGGCAACCTATCCGGTGGCGCTGTCAGCCTTGGCGCGTGACTCATTCGCGGCGGCGCCGAACAGACCCTTGGCCATGAGCGAAGTCTCGCCATTGCGACGAGCCTGATACAACTCAGCGCGGATGCTGTGAACCGCAGCGTCGTCAGGCGCGGCGATCGCTGCGTACTCGACAAGTCGACAGGCAAGGCGGGGATCGTTGCTGACAAGGGCTTGCGCGCGCTGCGCCAAGGCGCGCGCGCCCCCTGCAAGCGATGCAATCTCTGAGGCAAGCGCAACATCGCGCGGCGGCTTGAGGCTTGCTGGGTCGCCATCGTGCCACCCACCATAAAGACGCCAAATGTTGCGAACGACGAATTCCGGCTCGTCATACATTGGTCTGAGATAGGGTTTGGACAGAGTCGCCTCGTCTATCCGCACCGCATGCAGAATATCATTGAGGCGAGCGCCCTCATTCATCATTCGCAAGGTTTGCCCCACCAGAAACTCCAGCGCGTCCGCTACGTCGCTGAGGACACGTCGGATGCGGTCACGCCCGTCTATGGGAAGCCCATGTGCGGGCAGGAACAACTCCGCTTCCTTGGCTGCCATTGCGCGCAGGGCTGCGGCCCATTCAAGCGGGTAGCGTTGGACTTTTTGCGGATTGCCGGCGTTGGGAAAATTCCAGATGAAAAAATCGCCGGCGCAGATCGCCCGCCTTTGGGGAATCCATGCCCAGCAGTGATCGTCGGTCTCGCCTTTCGCGTGATGAAGTTCGATCTCGAGACCGCCTATGGCGAATTGCAGCGTGTCGTCGAAAACGATATCCGGTCGCGGTGTGTCCTCCGGCAGGAAGCGTTGGTCGCCGGCAAGGTCGTAGCCGCGTCGGCGAAACTGCCCGAACTGGCGCTCATTGATGATTTTGTTGTACCCGTTTGTCATCGCGTAGCGGTCGAACCGACGCGCCACATTGGTGTGACCGACGACCTGCGGTCGCGGGCGCCCGCGGCGCGCAGCATCGCGGCAGAAGGCGCCGCAGCCGCCCACGTGGTCAATATGACCATGCGTATAGATGACTGTTGAAATCGGCTCGCAGCTCCATTGCCGCAGCGCCTCTACCACGCGTTCTCCGCCCTGCTCATTGGACGTGTCAAAGGCGACAAGACCCGCCTCTGTCTCGAACAGAATGGAGTGTGAGAACGCTTCGACGACCGCGATCCCGTCGCCAATCTCCGACAGCTCGTGCGTGATCCTGTTGATTGGCCCGACGCCGTCAGCGCCCACCCCTTCATCGATCACAGCCCGCGACAACGCCAATAGGTCCGCCATGTCCGCCTCCTGACCCCCAACCTCTCAGGTCGCGCCTGCCGGCGCACCGCGTCGTTCCGCCGCGGCGTCACACGCATGTCACACGCGCGACGCATGACGGGGCTGGAGTTTTTCATGACCCGTTCCTCTGCGCGCGCGCTTCATGCGTCGGTGGTGTTCACCATGCTGGTTGTACAAGCAGCCTGCACGCCCAGCCCACCATCTCCCGCGCCGGAACCGCCCGGCCCGTTTCCAGCGGGTGCGGTGCGCGCCATTTGCGTGCCAGACCCGGCGGACGAGATCTATGTGCTGGTCGGGGCTGCGCCTGGTGATGCGGAAGCGGTGGAAATGGTTCAGCGCGGACTCGCAGAGCCGCGTCGGGCGCGCGAGGACATCGCCGTCATCACTCTGCGGAAAGATGGGTCCGCATTGCGCGAGGCGTTCGTTTTGGCCCCCGAAGTCGTGGCGCCCGGCGCGGGCGTGGCGCAATCGCTGCTTCGTGGCGCGGCGCCTGCCGGGACGCTGAGCCGGGCCCGGTCGGGCGGGCCTGCGACTGGCATGACGCTGGACGCGAAAACATACATTTGTCGGAGCGAGAAGGGGCTGCGACTGGTTGCGGTAAGTCGAGACGGGGCAATCTTTGTGCGGCGGGCAGACCCGGGCCAAGCAGGCCCTGACCAGGGCCCTGGGCAAGGGCTACAGACGGGAGCGCCGAGCGCTGTCGTCATACGCGCGCCATGGGGTGGCGGAGCAGAAAGCGTCTGCGCTGGGGCGGTGTGGGAGGAGGGGCGCTCCAGCGTCACCGTGACGCAAGACTGCGGGTCCCGGCGCATTCTCTACGCGCCCGCAGCTGCACCCGGATCGGACGCTGTGTGGCAGGATGGCGTCAAGACAACGCAAACCACGCTGACCGCGGTGTTTATCGACTGGTCGCCGCCGCCGGAGGGGGCCGCGCGATAAAGACAGTCAACGTTCCGGTTTGTGATCACCCAGCGACCACTCCCACCGGCCCGGGGCGGTCTGGCTACAGGCGGGCGAGGCAGGCAGACCCTGCAGGTCCGCCAGCAGGAAACGGGCTGTCTCGATCATCCGGGTGCAGAAATCGAGACCATGACCAAGTCCCCGGGGCTCCACAAGGCGCGCAAAAGCAAGCCTCGAGCGGTAGTCGAGCGCCGCCGCTCGCGGAATGAAGTCACGGTCGCCGCGCACGATCACAGCGGGGATGAGAGCGCCGGCGAGAGCTGTCGCATCGATCGGCGTCTCGCGATTGACGGCGCTGATGCGGCGTGCGACCGCCAGACTGTAGCCCAACGCTGTGGGCGGCGCATCCAGGCTTGCGATCTGGCCGGCGGCGCGCAGGCTGTTCCAATACGCCCAATCGGAAAAGCCCTGCATGGCGTCCTGCGGCCAGAGTGCGTCGGCGAGGGCGGGATTGACGCCCATCAATCTATCCCAGAGCCGACCGCGCAATGTCGGCAAACTGATACGGATCGGCGGCTCAGCGGCGCGCACGCCGAGTGTCGCAGTCCCCCCCCTTGGCGGCGTGACTAGGCTTGGCTGGTCCGCTGCCGGACTGCTGGCCACAGGTTCGTTCGCCGGCCGCGCGTCGTCCGGTTTCGGGCGCGGCGCACGCGTGCTTTCAGGCCGCAGGCGCCCCGGAAATGCGGCGTCTGGCGCCGCGCTTTCCGAGAGCTGAGCCGGCGAGGAGCGGTCCCGCGCTGCAAGCGGGCCTGCTTGCCCCGGCGACAGCAGGATCAGCCCCGCCACCCGGTCAGGATGCGCCGCTGCATACCGCAGCGCGAGCGCCGCACCCCAGCTTTCGCCAAGCAGCACCAGCCGGGGCGTGTCCAGCGCGATGCGCAGCCCTTCCAGGTCGGCCACGAACCGGTCCAGCGTGTACTCTTGCGCCGGCAACCGTCCTGACGCCCCGCTGCCGGCTTGGTCAAAGAAAATCGCTTCATAGCCGGCGGCGTTCACGAAGGCTGCGTCCGCTGCGATCTGCGCAGCCGGCGTCACCCCCCCTGGCCCGCCGTGGAGGAACACCACCGGTTCGGCCCTCATCGCCGCGAGCACTGGTCTGCGCCAGACTGCGAGCCTTGACCCGGTTGCGAGCGTTATCATCTGGGGCGGCGGGCGCGCCACAAGGCTCGCTGTGAGGCTTGGCGTCGGCTCCACGGCCATGACCGCCCACGCGCCCATCGCCAAGGCGACGGCCACAGCCGCGCCATAGCATGCTGCCGCCGCGCGATGTCGCCCGACGAGTGGGGCGAGAAGGAATCCCGCTGCGGCCATTGCGCCAACAAGACAGAGCGCCGCACTCGCGCTGACCAGCGCCAGTGAGGTCACATGCGGTCCCAGCGCCAGGACGTTGACCGCCGCTGCAAGCAACGCCGCCCAGATGCACGCCGCCATCAGCGGGGCTGCGACCATGAAATCCAGGAGATGGGCGAAGACGCCGGCCCGTGGCGCCCGCGCCGCAGCCCGGCCGATAAGCCCCAGGCCGGCGATGCCGCCGGTCCAAAGCAGCGCCATTTCCGCGCCCTGGCGGACAAAGACAAGCCAGACCTGGGTGAGACACCCGATCGCCAAAGCAGCAAACCCGGCGGCCAGAGCCAATCCGGCAAGCGCCCTGCCGGTCGCGACCGCACGGCTGTTGAGGCTTGCCTGAGTGCGCATGCCATTCGCCCTCGTTTCCGCCGCGGCGACACTGCCTTGCCGCAGCGGCGTCGGCAAGGTTCAGCCCGCGCAGGGCCAGCCTTCGCTCGCCCTAGCCACTCCAGGCCGGCTGCGCCGATCCCCTGAGCGCCGAAGTTGACGTAACGGCCTTGCGCGGAAGGCTTGAATCCAACGCCCGCGCCCTTACCCTTGCAACGCGTCCAGAACGAGCAGCGGGAGCCACGTGCATGAAATTCACCGGCAGCGACAAATACGTCGCACCAGAAGACCTGCGCGTGGCTGTCAATGCGGCCATTGCCCTGGAGCGTCCACTTCTGATCAAAGGCGAGCCAGGAACTGGAAAGACGGTGCTGGCCATTGAGGTGGCGAAGTCCCTCGGCCTTCCGCTGCTGGAGTGGCACATCAAGTCGACGACCAAGGCCGTTCAGGGCCTGTATGAGTATGAGGCCGTCACACGGCTGCGCGACAGTCAGCTGGGAGATGAGCGCGTCAAAGACGTCAAGAACTACATCAAGAAGGGCAAACTTTGGGAAGCGTTCGCCCACGATGGAAAATGCGTGCTGCTGATAGACGAGATCGACAAGGCGGACATCGAGTTTCCCAACGACCTCCTGCAGGAACTCGATCGGATGGAGTTTTTCGTCTACGAGACCGGCGAGACCATCAAGGCCAGACAGCGCCCGATCGTCATTATCACCTCTAACAACGAAAAGGAGCTGCCGGACGCCTTCCTGCGACGGTGCTTCTTCCACTACATCCGGTTCCCCGACGACGACACAATGAAGCAAATCGTTGAGGTGCACTTCCCGGGCGTGAAGCAAAGACTGGTGCAAGAAGCACTCAGGGTCTTCTATGACATGCGCAAGGTGCCCGGCCTGAAGAAGAAACCCTCAACCAGCGAGTTGCTTGACTGGCTGAAACTCCTGCTCATTGAGGACATAGACCTCGACACCATTCGCCAAAAGGATCCCACCAAGCTGATCCCTCCCCTGCACGGGGCGTTGCTGAAGAATGAGCAGGACGTTGCCTTGTTTGAGCGGCTGGCCTTCCTCGCGCGGCGCGAAACGCGCGGCAGCTGACCTGGATGCGGCGATCGGGCTGCCCCGTTGAGGTCGTTGGCGCGAGGATCACAGCCGGGAGTTCGCGCAGCATGCCGCCGACGTGAGCAGAACGGGTCCGTGAGCGCGCGCTGGCTCAGGCGACACAGGCTTTCCCGTCCCGGCTCGCTGTCCTGGCCTCATCTCCTTGCCTCATCTCCTTGCCTCATGTCGGGGCGCTGGGGCGGCCGTCCAAGGTGATGCTCATGGTTGCGATCGATTTTTCTTGGCAGGCGACCTTTCGGCAGACTTCCTTCCGGCTGACTGGGCAGGCCGCTGGCGGATCTCCCAGCATGGGTCTCGGCGTTGCGCGCCGCAGGCAAAGCGCGCGCGCGCGCGCCCAGCATCTGGCGCACAGACGCGAACGGCCTGAGGAGGTGACTTCTCTGGCCGCCTTTGTCATGATCCGGACGATTGCACTCGAGGGCGGCGTCGGCCATGCGTGCTGATGTACTGAACCGAAGGACACTGATGGTCGGCGCCGGGGCGCTTGCCTTGGCCGGTTGCGCGACGCCGCCAAACGGGCGCTCTGGCGGGCCTCCTTCTGGCCCCACGACAGACGCGCCTGCCCCACTCCAGGTTGATCTGACATTCGAAGGTGCGCCCGAAGAAGGATTGCGCGCCCTGTCCATGCTCGACGGGGTCACAGTGGACAGCGCGTCCCTGGCCCGCCTGCGAGATGCCGCGTCTCAGCGGGAAGCGCGGTGCGCACCGCTTGACCTGCGTGTGACCATGATCGCGCGTCCCGATGATCCAGTAGATGATGATGTCGTCTGGCGCTCGGATGTTCAGGCTCTCTGGCGCGACGCAGTTTCCATCGCGCGTATAGATTGGCGAACGCATCCGCGCCTGCCGCTCTGGCCGACGGCTGCACGCAACGCTGATCTCCGCCATCTCGATGGCGCACCGCGCTTGCCGGAAGCATCCTTTCTGCTCACGCCCCGCGTGCTTGAGACGCTGCGTCGCGCCAATGCGTTCAACACGCTGCCCGGCGCTGGCGTGATTGTTTTCGGGCTGCGCGGCGCCATGCTTGCAGATCCGTCAGACGCTGGGCGTGAAACCACCTCCGTGCGGCTTATCGAGGCGACGCCCGATCACCTGAATCTTCGATGTGTCATAGGGGTGTGGCGCCAGGCAGGCGGGCGCTCAAGCCTCACAGCCTATCCGGCATCGACGGTTCCGAACGCCGATCAATTGGAACTCGCGACCCGTCGGCGCGGACGGGCTGTTTCCAACGTATTGCCGACCGGTCTTCACCGGCGGACAGTCTGGACGCATGGCGAAGGAAGCCAGATCGGCGCCCTTCGGCATGACCTCGACGCCCAGGCATGCGTGCTTCGGGTGGCCCGGACAGGCGATGGGCCGGGCGAACTCGTCGCCGATGGCTGGTGGGACCTGCGCCGGCGCGCTGACGGGTCCGACAGTCGCACGACGGTCTTCGACAATGTGCACGCCGGCATGTTCGAAAATTTCTGCCAAGGGCCGAAGTTTTCCTCGGCTGGCTGCTGTGTGATTCCCGGCAGGTACCCGACGCCGACGACGCCGCAGGGGCTTTGGGCGGATTTCTTCCTTCGGCTCGAAAAGCCCATGGAGCAACTCGCCGCGTGCGTGAAGAAAAGCCGCTATGACGCGCAGCCTGGCGAGCGCGGACCGGACTGCCGCTTTCCGATTGACTTCATGCTTCTCACCGGACGAGAGGCCTGTCTCGCCGCCGGGCTTGGCGATGACGACTACCGGGCGAGATTCTCTCGCCTGCGCTATGGCTCCGGCGTGCGTCCAGGCGAGGATGTCTCCATCGACGCGGATGATCGCAGGGGTTTGGACGCGGTCGCGCTGTGGAACCAGCAGCGCTCAGTGGCCAATCCCGACGCCATGGGGCCGTTGCTGTTCGGGCTCGCCAGTCAGCGGACGGCGCTGTGGTCGCAGGGAGCCAATGAAGGCGGCGCTGCGTGCGGCATTGTCGCCTGGCCTGCCGCGGTCCGCGCGCGCATCAAGGAAGGCGGCGCGCCGACATGAAGTTCGTCTGTCGCCGGGCATGGGCCGCGCCATGGCGCAGTTGGTTTGGACGGTGGTCCGACAGCTAGCCCAAAGCGGCTTCGAACAGCTTTTCATAATCGGATCTCTGGATCTCACGCGCATTGGTGAAGTGAGCGAGGTCGGTCATCGCGAACTCGACAATGTCGGGACCATGCGCTGAGGTGACGCCAAGGCTCTTGAGGTTCTCAGGGATTGCGATGCGTGCGTTCAGAGCGGCCATGGCGTCAGCAAGATCCGCCCCCGCTGCAAGACCCATAGCCTCTCGCAGGCGCGCGTATTTCGATGGGGCTGCACCTGCGTTGAAGCGCAGCAGATGGGGCAGATAGATCGCGTTCAAGGCGCCATGATGCAGGTTCAGCGCCTTGATGCGGCCTGTGGCGTGGCTGAGTGAATGCACCCCGCCAAGCCCTTTCACGAAGGCGAGCGCCCCTTCAAAACTCGCCATCATCATATGCCATCGCGCGTCTTTGTCGGCGCCGTCTGCGACTGCACGTTCCAGCCATCCCTCTCTGACGGCGCGATGGACCCCGTCCAGCCCGATCGCCTCGGCCGGAGGATGCACCATCGGCGACAGCACGGCCTCGATGCAGTGGGTCACAGCATCCATGCCGGTTGCGGCAGTGAGCCCCTTGGGCAACCCCAGAGTGAGCTCGGGATCGCAAATCGCCCTTGCGGGCACCAGGAAGGGCGAGATGAACGTTTCCTTGCGCCCGTCGCGCAGGATGATGACTGCGCCGACTGAAACTTCTGAGCCGGTGCCTGCCGTCGTTGGCAGGGCGATGAGAGGCGGGATCGCCTTGATGTGTTTCGAGCCGCGTTGCGTCGCGCCGAAGCGCGCGTAGGGCCCTTCATGGGTCGCCCACAGCCCGACCCCTTTGGCCAGATCCATGGATGAGCCGCCGCCGAGGGCCACCAGGCCGTCGCAGCCGGCTTCGCGGTAGAGCGACAGGGCATCCTCAACGGCCTCTTCCGTTGGATTGGCGGGCGTTGCATCGAACACGGCTGCGACCAATCCTGAGACGGCATCGATGAGCCGTTCTGCGATGCCGGCCGCGACGATGCCCCGGTCGGTCACGAGCAGCGGCCGGGTCACTCCCAGTTGCTTGAGCGCCTGTCCCGTCTGTTTGATCGCACCGTGATCGAAGATCGTGGTGGTAAGGTATTGCATGGTCGGCATGAAGGCGCTCCCCCGCTCGGCCTGATCTGCGGCCTTGTTGGCAAACTATGCCTCCACCGGCAATGGGGACGGCGGGCGCCGACGCGCGGCCGGGGCGGGGCCAGGTGACTGGCGGACCCGTTGCCGCACGGCGCGCGGGACTGCGGCGGCGGGCGCCTTGCCTGAGTCCGTCCTCGCCCGGCCTGACGCCTTGCCCGGCATCGCCTTGGCCCTGCGCGCGCCATTGGCCAGACATTTCGAGGGCCGGGGCGCGCCGATTGGCCTGCAACCCGCTGCCTGCAACGTTCTGGCGCGCAGGCCGCCAAGGCGTGCTAGAGACCAGAGCGACCTGAACGGTGGAGGAGGTCCTGTGTCCGCATTGCTGGCGATCGACAATCTGGCGGTGACCTTCTCGACGCAGGATGGGCTGGTCAAAGCTGTCAGCGGCGTCTCGGTGAGCCTTGCGGCAGGCGAATGCCTCGCTGTCGTTGGCGAATCGGGATCGGGCAAGAGCCAGACGTTTCTGACTGCCATGGGCCTTCTGGCCCCCAACGGTGCGGCGTCCGGCGTCATCGCCTTCAAAGGACAGAACCTGCTTGGCTTGACCCCCGCCGCGCTCAACAAGATCCGCGGCGCGCGCATGACCATGATCTTCCAGGATCCGCTCACCTCGTTGACGCCGCATATGAAAATTGGCGAACAGATGGCTGAGGCCCTTGAAATACATGAGCATGTCAAGGGTGCTGAGGCGCGCAAGCGCTGCCTCGACGCTCTGGAGCGCGTGCGAATTCCCGAGGCGGCGCGGCGGCTTCAGCAGTATCCGCACGAACTGTCCGGGGGCATGCGCCAGCGTGTCATGATCGCGATGAGCGTGCTGTGCGGGCCTGAACTCCTGATTGCAGACGAGCCGACGACGGCTTTGGATGTCACGGTGCAGGCGCAAGTCCTCGACATCATGGATGAACTAAAGCGTGAGTCCGGCATGGGGCTGGTGCTGATCACCCACGACATGGGGGTCGTGGCGCGCATGGCGGACCGGGTTGCCGTTATGCGCAGCGGCCAGCTCGTCGAGCAGGGGCCGGTCGCTCAGATCTTCGGCTCGCCCCAGGCCGACTACACCCGCATGCTGCTGGACGCCGTGCCGCGAATGGACCAAACGGCGCGGCCTGGCCGCCCGATCCTGGCCGCACCGCCGCCCGCTGATGTTCCTGCAGTCGTCACCGCCCGCGATGTCAGGGTGTTTTTCCCGGTCAAGACAGACGCCGCCCTGTGGGGCAAGACCACGCCTCTCAAGGCTGTAGATGGCGTGTCATTTGACATACGTCCTGGCGAGACGCTGGGGGTCGTGGGTGAATCGGGCTGTGGGAAATCGACGCTCGCGCGGGCGGCGCTTGAGCTCGTGCACCGCACCGGCGGCTCGGTCTCCTGGATCGGCAAGCCGCTGGCGGATCTCAGCAAGGACGCCCTGCGCAAGGCGCGCCGCGATTTCCAGATCGTGTTTCAGGACCCCCTCGCCAGTCTCGATCCGCGCATGACGATCGGCCAGTCGGTTGCTGAGCCTCTGCTCGTCTTCGAAACAGCGGCCACAGCCGCGGAGCGTGAGACGCGGGCCCGGGAAATCATGGCGCGGGTCGGCCTTGATCCATCCATGATCAACCGCTACCCGCATGAATTGTCCGGCGGCCAGAACCAGCGCGTGGGCATCGCGCGCGCAATGATCCTGCGCCCGCGCCTTGTGGTGTGCGACGAGGCTGTCAGCGCGCTTGATGTGTCGATCCGGGCCCAGATCCTGACGCTGCTGGCCGATCTGCAGCGGGATTTCGGGCTTGCGATGATGTTCATCAGCCATGACCTCGCCGTCGTTCGGGAAATCTCGCATCGGGTGATGGTGCTCTATCTCGGGCGGGTCGTTGAGACAGCCGAGCGCGACGCGCTGTTCGACAACCCGATCCACCCGTATACGCGCGCGCTGATGTCGGCTGCGCCGATCCCGGATCCGGCGGTGGAGAGGGCGCGTCAGCGCATCAAGCTCGATGGCGATCTGCCATCGCCGCTGGATCCGAAGGCGCAGCTCAGGTTCTTGCGGTCCCGCCTTGTCGAGGGCGCTGGCGATCAGTACCGGCCGCAGCTCGTCGAGGTGCGCCCGGGCCACTGGGCGGCCGAACATGACGCATTTCTTGAGCGTCCCGGGTTGCTCGCCTCGTGACGCCGCCGGGGGTCGCTGGCGATCTCAGCCATCGTGAGATCGTCCGGCTGCTTGACTTGAGGCCACATCCTGAGGGCGGACACTTCCGGGAGGTTTGGCGCGACGCGTCGGGGTCGGACGGGCGAGCCTTCTCGACGGCGATCTATTTTTTGCTGGGCGTCGGCGAAGTCTCCGCCTGGCATCGTATCGACGCAGCGGAGATCTGGCACTTCTACGCAGGCGCGCCGCTGTCGCTCACCATCAGTCCTGATGGCGTCAGCGCCCGCAGCGTCATCCTGTCAGACAATCTGCGCGCTGCGCATCGTCCGCAGGCAGTCGTCCCGGCCAATGCCTGGCAGACTGCGGTGTCGCTCGGCGCCTGGACGCTGCTCGGCTGCACGGTCGCGCCCGGGTTCGACGTCGCCGGGTTCGAGCTTGCCCCGTCGGATTGGCGCCCGGGCTGAGGACGCCGGCCGCCCGCCCGCGCTAAGCTCGCAGCGCGAACGAGTCGGAGAGCGCAGATATGACAAAGCGGGTGGCTGTGTTGTTGGGCGGATGGTCGTCAGAACGCCAGGTGTCCCTGGTCTCGGGGCGCGCCTGCGCTGATGCTGCGCGCCGGCTCGGGCATGACGTCATCGAAATCGATGCGCGGCGTGACCTTTATGATCAAGTGCGCGATGCTGCTCCCGACGTCGTCCTGAACGCATTGCATGGTCCCTGGGGCGAGGATGGGCGCGTCCAGGCGGTGATGGAGTTGCTGGGCGTCGCCTACACGCACTCCGGCGTCCTGGCTTCGGCTCTGGCGATGGACAAACCGCGTGCGAAGGCCGTGTTCGAGCAGGCCGGATTGGACGTTGCCCTGCATGTGATCGCCAACCGCTCAGCTGCCGCGGTCTCCCATGCAATGGACCCGCCTTATGTCGTCAAACCAATTTTTGAGGGCTCTTCCGTCGGGGTATTCATTGTGCGCGCGGGCGCGAACCAGCCGCCGCAGGCGTTGCTTGATCCGGCTTGGGAGTATGGCGACCAGGTGATGGTCGAAGCCTTCGTCCCCGGACGAGAGTTAACGGTTGGCGTCATGGGTGATCAAGCGCTTGGCGTTACCGAAATCGTAACCTCGCGCGACTTCTATGACTACGAAGCGAAGTATGCACAGGGCGGTTCGAGGCACGTTTTACCGGCGAATATCTCTGAGTCCTTGGCCGAGCGCGCAAAGGAGGCAGCGATCATTGCCCACAATGCTCTCGGCTGTCGTGGCGTCTCGCGGTCGGATTTTCGCTACGACGAGGCGAAGGACCGGCTCGTGATCCTGGAGGTCAACACCCAGCCGGGCATGACCCCGACCTCCTTGGTCCCCGAGCAGGCCGCCCATATCGGGCTTTCTTTCGAAGACCTCGTCAACTGGATGATCGAGGACGCGGGGTGTCCAAGGTAGGCGACAGGACCAGCGCACGAAAAGGCGCCGCCGGCAGGCCCGCGGGGCCGGCGATGAAGCTTGGGGCGCTGGGGTATGAGAAACCGACAGGTGCGCGCCGTCGCGTGCGCTGGGGGCCGACCCTGCTGGCAGGTCTGCTTGTCTTCGCCGGGGCCGTGATGTTCGCCGCCTGGGTCGGCGGTTCGCTTGGCCAGTTGGCGGTGCAAGCAGACCGCGTGATGCGGCGCGGCGTGGCGCAGATGGGTTTTGGCGTCGACGCGCTGATGGTCGCGGGCGTCAGCGAGGGTCCGCGGAGCGAGGCCGTTCGGCGGGTGGCGGGCGTCGCCCTTGGCAGTCCGATTTTTGCGGCCGATCCCAAAATCATCCGAGCGCGCGTGCGCTCAATGGAATGGGTCAAAGAAGCCACGGTGCTGCGGCTTTGGCCAGATCAGATCATGGTCATCGTCGAACCCCGCGGTGAACTCGCGCGCTGGCGTGAAGGCGGCCAGGATACTGTTGTTGATGCGGCTGGTGAGCGCCTCTATTCGCTTGATCCCGACGCCTACGCGGCGCTGCCGGTTGTTGAAGGTCGTGGCGCGGGCCCGGCGGCTGCGGCGCTGTTCGACGCGCTGAAAGCCGCGCCGGCGGTGGCCCAGCGCCTCGACGTGGCGCGGTTCGAGGGAGGGCGGCGCTGGCGTCTGGTTCTGCGCAGCGGCGCCCAGATCGATCTGCCCGCACGCGATGTCGCCGCAGCGCTTGCCACGGTCGAACGGTTGCATCATCGCGATGGTCTGCTCGACCGGGCGCCTGCACGGTATGACCTGCGAGATCCTGACCGGCTGGTGGCGAGCCCGCTGCGGCGCGGTGCGCAGGGGCCGGCCTGAGATGGCGCGAGGCGGATCTTCGCGCTGCGATGATGTGGTTGCGGTGATTGACCTCGGTTCGGCGTGTATGCGCGGCGCGCTCGCGCGCTGGCGTGACGCCGGCCAGCCGGAGGTATTGGCCCTCGCGCGCTGCCCCAGCAGGGGGATCGAGGCCGGCGAACTGATTGCGCCCGCGGCTGCGATGAGCCGGGTGCAGGCGCTGATGGATGACCTCATACTGCAGGCGGGGGCCCCGCCGCGCCAGGCGATTTTCACCTATGGCGGGGCCGGGCTTGCCAGCCTGCGTCTGATTGGACGCGTGCGGGTCGGGGGAACCGTGCGCGACAGCCATATGCGTGCGGCGACCGCTGCTGTGCGGCGAAGCAGGCTGCCGGACGGGTACAGTTTGCTGCATGCGCCTGTGCTGGGATACGCGATCGATGATGTGGGCGGCGCACAGGATCCGCGGGGGCTGCGCGCAGACACGCTGGCGGTGCTGGTGCATGGCGTCGCCGCGCCGCTGCGGGTGCAGCGCGACTTGACGGACCTGGCCGGTGCGGCAGGTCTGCGTCTGGCTGCGGTCATCGCCCAGCCTGTGGCCGCCGCCGAGGTGCTGGTCGGGCCAGATGCACGGCGCGAAGGGGTGCTTCTGGTTGAGTGCGGGGCAGGCGTCACCCGCGCCGCGGTGGTCCTCGAGGCAGGCGTCGCCCATGTGGCGTGCGTCCCTGTCGGCGGCGCCAATGTGACCGCCGACCTCGCCGCCGGACTCGGGCTTGATCTGCCGGGCGCCGAGGCATGGAAACGCCATGCCTCTCCCTACGCTGCAGCCATCCGGACCATTGCCTGTCCGCGCGTCGAGGAGACCTTCAAGCGGCTGCGCGAGGCCTTGGCTGCGTCGGATGCGCAACGCCTGGGCGCAAGACGCGTGGTCTTGACTGGCGAGGCGGCTCGTTTGCCTGGCCTGAGGGACGTCGCCGAGGCGGTTTTTACGCTGCCGGTGCAAGCGGCTGGGGAGGAGGCTGGCGATGCGGTTATGCTCGGCGCGCTGCACTTCTTGGAGCCGATCGCCGGCGCCGCGGCGACGCCAGGCCCGTCTGGCGCGTGGCCGGCGCGCCTCTGGCCGGACGGCCGGCGCCTTGTTGGGCGCGGTCGCATGTCCGCTTAGCCGCGACCGGGGCGCAAACGCAGCAGCAGCTGCGCCAAGCCGGTCTCGCCTTCGCTGTTGCTGCTTTGCGCCGGCGACTTTTTTCTTCAAAGTGCGGGTCAAATTTTAAGACTCGCGCCACCACGTTAAACATGCGGTAAGAAGGCGGGCCGAAGGTTGTCCTTCCCGTCCCTCGCGCCGCACGCAACGGAGCCGGTTTGCGCATGCCCACGCACTCAAACACCATTCAGGAACTGAAACCGCGGATCGTCGTGTTTGGCGTCGGCGGGGCTGGCGGAAATGCGGTCAACAATATGATCGACGCCGAACTGAAAGGCGTGGAGTTTGTTGTCGCCAATACCGATGCACAGGCGCTTGCCTTATCGAAGGCGCAGCACCGCATTCAGCTCGGCCTGCAGACAACTGAGGGTCTGGGCGCCGGGGCGCGGCCTGAGATCGGCATGGCCGCCGCAGAGGAATCTCTGGATGAGATCAATGCACATCTCTCCGGGGCGCATCTGGTATTCATTGCGGCCGGCATGGGGGGGGGCACTGGAACCGGAGCAGCGCCGGTCATCGCGCGGACGGCGCGTGAGCGCGGAATTCTCACCATCGGGGTTGTGACGAAGCCGTTTCAGTTCGAGGGCCAGCGCCGCATGCTGGTCGCCGAGCAAGGCATCATGGAACTTGAGAAGCATGTTGATACCCTGATCGTGGTGCCGAACCAGAATCTGTTCCGTCTCGCAGATGAAAAGACAACGTTCGCCAAAGCCTTCAGCATGGCCGACCAGGTTCTTTATGCTGGCGTGCGCGGCGTCACCGATCTGATGGTCATGCCCGGGCTGATCAATCTTGATTTCGCAGACGTGCGCACTGTGATGGCCGAGATGGGCAAGGCGATGATGGGGTCCGGCGAGGGCAAGGGAACCCACCGTGCGATTGAGGCGGCTCAGGGCGCGATTACCAACCCCCTGCTCGATGACGCCTCCATGAAGGGCGCAAGAGGGGTGCTGATCAACATCACCGGCGGCTTCGACATGACGCTTTATGAGGTTGATGAGGCGGCGAATTTTATACGCTCAGAAGTTGACCCGCACGCAAACATTATTCTCGGCTCCACCTTCGACGAGCGAATGGAGGGGCGCATGCGCGTTTCTGTCGTTGCGACCGGCATCACGCGCGAGGCGATCCACCAGGCGCCGCCTGGCCCGGTGCAGGCGCCAGTGCGTCGGCCCGCCAGCGCGGATCCAAATGATGTTGCGTCCAGCGCGCTGCAGCGGGTCGCCTCAGTCATGCGCGACGCCGATGAGGCCGACGCGCTCATCAGGCAGACGCAAGTCCCGTCAGAGCGGGCCTCCTGGCCAGGGTCAAACGGCGAATCGCGCTCAAGCATCATTACCTCTCCTCCGGACTTGCTGGCGCCCCGCGCCGGCGCCTCGCCGTCGCGCGATCCATTCGATCCCCGCGAGGCTGGACGGCCGACGCGCAATTTGTTCGGCTGGCGTCGTGAGCGCCCTGAGCCGTCGCGCGAGACGCCGTCTCGCACCGGCGGCGCCCTGGCCGCGGATGACGGGCTTGAGATCCCCGAATTTCTTCGCCGGCAGATGAGATAAGTTTCACGCGCGACAGGCCCTGAGCTGATCGCCCCCGCGGGCAGTGCGCCGCACGGCGGCGCAACTGGCTTGCGCCAGTCTGGTCGCTGCGGCTGTGGCCGGGGCGATCGTTCCGGTTTTCGTCTGGGTGGCATTTCTTGCCGGGTCGAAGCCCAATGTGCCGGGCAGGCTTCGCCCGGGCGCGGCTGCCGCTTTAATAAAAGCATGTCAAAACAATGATCTTCCCTGAAAAAAACATGGCCTGATCCTTGCGCTGCATGATGCGCTCCCTCGCACGGTCACCTGCGCCTGGGGTCATCGATGCAAAAGGAAGCCCCCAGCATGTCGGCCTTGCCGATCAGCACACAGACATCACAGGGCGCCGCACCGACAGGGGCGGCGTCTGGCTTTCCGGCCGACCCCGGCTTCGCGGTCGCCCTGACGGATGCGCTGGGTGCGGACAATGAGGTCAGCCAGACATCGCATGCAGCGTCTCTGCAGGACGGGTCAGCCTCGCCCGCAAACGACTCAGGCCAGGGTTTGTCGCCCGACGCGGCCACATGTCTCCAGATGGTTGCAACGCCGTTTCTCTTCACCGAACAGTTCGCGGCAGGTGGGCGCGACACTCAGCTGTCTGCCTCAGGTCCTGGTTTTGCCGGAGTCTTGACGCCTGCGAGCGCAGGCTCTGGTATGCCGGACCCTGGCCCGAAGGCGATCCTCACGACAGACCAGTCGGCGGCACCGGCAAAACCCGCGGACCCTGAACTGCTTGGCGCGCTGATGGGGGCGACACGCAACGCTGGCGATCTGGTCCCAAGCGAGAAACCGGCTGCGGCAGGCCAGCAGGCGGGCGCCCCAACGACAGGTTCTGTGGCGACGGCTGCCGGTGCGGCCACCCCGGGGCGTGAAATTCTGTCACCCGTGCTGTCAGCGCGCCTGTCTGCAGCACCATCAGGCGCCGCCGGGTCGCCTGGCGCACCCGCTGAGGCCGGGGCGTCAGACGCCAAGCCCGGACCTGACGGCCTTGCCGCCAATGGCGCAGGCGAGGCCACGAGCGGAGCTGCCGCGAGCAAGCCGGCGTCCCCAGGCGCCCTCGCCGTGAACGTGCTTGCGAGCGCGGGCCTGGCGGCCGCGATGCAGCACGCGGTTGGCGCCCTTGCCCCGGCCGAGGTCCATACCCGGGCTGATGCGCCGGGCCGACGCAACCGCGGCGAGGGCGGTGAACCGGAACTGCGGGCTGCGGCGGCGCACGCGTCGGGCGGCGCCACACCGATGCAGCAGGGCGCGCAGGCGCTCATCAGCGCGCTCGCGCAAGTCCTGCAGCGCCGCGAGGAACAGGATGCTTCGCAATCGGGCGCATCAGATCCGGGCGGCGCGGCCATCCCGGTCGATCCGCCGGCGATGGGCGACGCCGTGCGGGCTGAGGCGGCGCAGACTGCTGATGTGCCGGAGCAAGCCGGCGCGAGCGTCGCGCGAGGCGCTGTCGCGGTCCTTGCCGCGATGGCGGGACGGCTTGTCAGATCTGCGGATGGGGCAGCAACGAGTTTTGAGTTTCGCATCTCCCCGCCGGAGTTGGGCTGGATCGAGGCCAAGCTGGAGCTTGGCGGCGAGGGAGAGGCAAGGGCCACGATCACCGTGCAGCGCCCGGACACCCTTGGCGACATGATCCGCGCGTCGCGCGAACTCGAGCGTGCGTTCGCCGATCTCGGGCTCAAACTTTCCGCAGACGCTATTTCATTCCGTCTTGCCGCGGATTCAGGCGCCGGCGGCTGGGCCGGCGGACATGACCAGCTTGAACGCCGGCCAAACCGTTATGGCCAAGGGGCGGGGAATGACGGTGAAGACGCCATACAAGAAATCGGTCCCATTGCTGAACGCTGGCGCAAAGCGCGCCTGGACATCTGGGCGTAGGGAGTTTCGCATATGACTTCGATCCAATCGGTTTCCGCCGCCGCCTCGACCCAGGCGCGCACCCGCATCGCCGAGACATTCGATAACTTTCTCACCCTACTGACGACTCAGCTGCAGAATCAGGACCCCCTCTCGCCCATGGACGCTAACGAGTGGACCAAGCAATTGGTTGACTTCACCGGCGTCGAGCAGCAGATGCAGACGAATACCCAGCTGGAATCTCTGATCAGCCTGCAAACTGCGGCTGCAAACACGGCAGCGATCGCCCTCATGGACAAGACCGTGACGGCCAACACCAGCACCATCACTTCCGACGGTTCAGGGGGGACCTGGACGTTTCGTCTCGACAAGGCGGCGGCGCGCGCTGAGGTGAGCGTGCGCGATGCTCAGGGTCGGGTTGTCGCGCGTCGCCAAACAGCCGGCGGCACCGACAGCCAGACTTTCGCCTGGGACGGACGTGACGCCACTGGGCGCATCATGCCGCCGGGAGCCTACACGCTGGCCGTTGCAGCCCAGGATGAAGCTGGCAGCGCAGTGTCGGCCCGCATCAGCGTCGTGGCGCGGGTCAATGGCGTGGATCTCTCGGGTCGACAGGCGCTGCTTGAAACGTCGGCTGGACGCATATCCTACAGCGATGTGAGGCGGATCTCATCCAATTGACAGTCGTTACACGGATCAAGAAGCGATCCGCCAGGAACGCGCAAAAGCGCTTTATGACAGCTGCACTCAGCAAGGGGAAAAACAAGCTATGTCAATCAATTCAGCGATGCTGGCTGGCGCTGCGGCGCTCAACTCAAACTCAAACGCGCTTGCCGTCATTTCAGACAACATCGCCAACGTCAACACGGTTGGATACAAGCGCTCGATCAATGACTTCGCGGCGATGGTCAAGTCGGACACCCGGCTGGTCGGCTATTCTGCCGGCGGCGTCAAGGCGTCCGCGCGTCAGTTAATTGATCGTCCGGGCGTTCTGCAGGTGACCGGGTCGGCGACGGATCTATCGATCTCTGGCGCAGGCTTCTTCGTCGTGACTGAAAAGGCGCAGGGCCTCACGAGTTCGGACCCCTACTACTTCACAAGGGCAGGGGCGTTTGTGCCGGATCCGCAGGGCTATCTGCGTAATTCGGCCGGCTATTACCTGCAGGGTTGGCCGGTTCAGGCGGATGGCAGCGTGCTCGCCAACCCGTCCGACCTGTCTGGTCTTGACACGATCAACACGAACGATGTCGGGGGGGCGGCCGAGGCGACCTCCCGCATCGCATTCAATGCAAACTTGAAGGCGTCAACACCGGTCTCGACTGCCGGCGGCGCTTATGTCGTCGGGCAGATGGCGTCTGGCGCGGCGACGCCGGATTTCCAGCGCAGCGTCCAGATCTTCGACTCGCTGGGCGGCGTGCGCACGCTCAATTGGTCGTTCCTGAAAACCGCGACCAATCAATGGGCGGCGGAACTCTATGTCCAGCCTGCCGCCGACATCGCTGGCGCAGCAAATGGGCTGATCGCGTCTGGAAACGTTTCTTTCACCGCCCAGGGCCGGATCGACACCGCGGCTTCGACGCTGCCAACCAGCCTGGCGATCGGGGCCTCTACGGCCGCTTCGGGAGTCCGGTGGGCCGCCTCAGAGGGCGTCGGCGCGCAGACAATCTCGCTGGTGCTCGGCTCGTCATCGGATCCTGGCGGCGTCACCCAATTCGATGCTGACTCGGTGCTGCTGTCGACCACTGTCAACGGTGCGGTGCTTGGCAATCTGACCGGGCTTGAAGTGGACAAGGATGGCTTCGTGACCGCGTTGTTTGACAATGGTCTTTCGCGGCGCGTCTATCAGGTGCCGATGGCCACTTTCGCCAATCCCAATGGCCTCTTTGGGCTGAGCGGGTCAGCCTATCTCGCCACCGTCGACTCTGGAGCTTTCACCATGAAGGCCGCCGGCACTGCCGGCGCAGGTACGATCGAAAGCCGCAGTCTTGAAAACTCCAATGTTGATCTTGCCAACGAATTCACTGGCCTGATTGTCACCCAGCGCGCCTATGCGGCATCTGCACGGATTATAACCACGGCAGATGAAATGCTTGAGGAGCTGATCCGGATCAAGCGGTAATAAAGGGTGAAACTAAGTAAATAAATAGAAAAAATCCGAGATTGACTTGGTGGAGAGATGCGGGTCGAGCTGCGTCTCTCCACCAGGGCCAAATCCTAAATCGTTAACCTGCCATAACGGCGGCTCGAAATTCGGGGTTCATGCAGGCTTTCGCGCGCTTGCGGCCGATTGATAGCTTTGTGGGTTCGCGCTTCAGGAGGTTGAGGGCGGCTTTGCGGATCAGCGCCAACCCTCTGGCCGAATGGTCTTTTCGAGTGCGGCAGCGGTCTTCGTCGAAGGCGACGTCCAACACCCAATGGAGGTTGTTCTCGATACTCCAATGGGCGCGCACGGCCGTGAGCAGAAGCGCCGGATCGGGGGCCATCGAGGAGATGTAGAGCCGGGTTTCAGAGCTGGTCCGGCCGGTTTTTTTGTCGGTGCGGCGGGCGGTGATCTCGTGGATAGAGGTGAGATCTGGCCATGCAGGATGACGCTGGCGCAGCCAGTCGGCCGACGCGGCGCGGGCTGTACGCTCCTCGATGCGGCCGTGACCGATCGCGGTTTCGAGATGCACGTCAAGGTCTGCGCTGAGCCCCGGATCGGCGAAGAAAAGGCGGACATCCTGGCACAGGCTTGTCTGATTGCCTTTCAAGGCCAGTACATAGTCTGCCCGTTTGGCGCGGATGGCCTTGGCGATCTCGGTCTGGGTTCCGATTGCGTCGATGAAGACGATCGCCCCGTCCAGCGCCAAGAGCTCAAGCAACTGCGGAATCGCAGTGATTTCATTGGATTTGGCGTCAACTGCGCGCGGTGCGAGCACCAAGCCAGCCTCGCTTGCATAGGCCGAGACCAAATGGAGTGCGCCGGTCCCATCGGGCGCTGTTTTCGATCCGCGCACGGTCTTTCCGTCGATCGCGATGATCTCTGGCGACGCGTCAGGCTCGGTTTGCCTGGCCGTGTGCAGAGACGCCGCCCAAGACGCAAAGCCCCGCTCAAGCGCGACAGGGTCGATCAGGCGGAACACTTTGCGAAACGTCTGCGCGCTCGGTACGCCCTGCGCAAACGGCAAATAACGACGCAGCCAATCCAAGCTTTCGCTGGCATACTCTCCGCCAAAAACGCTGCCTTGCGCGTCGTCTTGGCGTAACGATCAAACCCCATAGTCGCGAAAGTCGTTTGCCGCATCGGCCCGCATCCCGGTAAACCCTCATCACCATGGACTGCTTCGCAGCAATCGGGAATCCTCAGACTTGTTCAGAGATTCCTTAGGCTACGACAAGAACCTTATCGACGACGATGTCATCGGCACGGGCCCGGGCCTGCGCCATGTCATAGGTCGTCTGCATGCGCATCAGCGTATCGGCCTTGACGCCAAAAGCCTTCTCGAACCGGATCGCCATATCGGCCGAAAGAGCGGTGTGGCCATTGAACAGGTTGCTAAGGGTCTGGCGGGTCACATGGAAGGCGGCTGCAAGGCGGTTGATGCTCACGCCATGGGGCTCGACGACTTCGCTCTTCAGCCAGTCACCGGGATGAACCGCAAGCGAGGGATGCATGGTCATAGCCATCAGTGATAATCCTCCAGGTCCAGGTCGGCGATTGTCGTTTCATCGATCTTGATGAAGGTCAGGCGCCAGTTCTTGGTGACAGTCATAGCCCAGCGCCCTGCCTTGTCGCCAACCAACTCGTGCAACCCGTAATTGGGCGGCACAGCCAGTTCGTCAAAGCTGCCCGCGGCATCGATGAATGCCAGCATCTTGCGGATACGAGCGGCGTCGCCCACCAGGCCTTTTGCGTTGCCGGTCTCGAAAAACCGTCGCAGCCCTTTGTGGGAGATGCTGTCGATATCCACACCGCCTTATGTCAAATGAGGTTTGACATGTCAACCGTCGTTTGACGCGGAGCGGGCTGCGTCCTTCCTCCGACTCAGACCAGCGTCAGCAGCGGTGGTTGCGCCAGTAGCGGTCCCATCGCAGAGCCCAGCCACCCCTGACCATTGCGCAGGACAGGTCGCCCGAGCGAGGCGAGACGCACCAGGCCGCAGTCCGGCCACCAACGGCGCAGCCTTCAGACCTGCAGGTCAAGGCGGAACCGCGCACCAGGATGTGTCCCTGAGAATGGACGCCAACGCGCTGGCCGATCAACTTTACGAGGGCATCACGGACCTGGACCGCAGAGGCAGACGGACAGGGATGTCCGGGACTGCAGCTGCCATCCATCTCCCGGGTCACAACCCCGGCCAGACGAATACGCGGTCCTTCTACACACCAGATCGGGCCGTCGCCATCCCACACCCGGGTGGGTGTGCAGGTGAAGGTCTCGCCCACGGGCTGAGCCGAGGCCGCGGCAAGGAGGAACAGGGCAAGTATCATGGCGACCTTGGCGCGGAGGCGGGAGCCCGCTGGGTGTGACGCAGAGTTGAAGGACCGCCCCAGTGAAACCCGGGACCAAACCCAAGCCGACCCATCTGAAACTGATCGAGGGCAACCGCGGCAAGCGGCCGCTTAATCGTAAAGAGGCAAAGACCATTCCGGCTCTGCCAGATCCGCCGCCGCACCTGACCGCCGATGGGCTGGAGGAATGGCGCCGGGTGGCCGGGTGGCTGCACAAGATCGGGCTTCTCTCGGAGGTCGATCGCGCTGCGCTCGCCGCCTACGCCCAAGCCAATGGCCGCTGGGTCCAGGCTGAACGCGCGATCGCCAAGATGGCCGAGAAGGACCAGCTGACCGGAGGTCTGATGATAAACCTTCTGCCCCTCAACCTCAGCCGGATGCGGCGAATACGGGCGCTAATCACCGCACTCTGTGCGGCGATTGATCTGGACCGATGCGGTGAATACAGGCCATAATCTCCGCAAAGAGTGCGGAGAATGCCAACCTACATCCACGAGCTTCAAGATTGGCCGGGCTTCCAGTGGGACAAGGCGCTGATCGCCCAGCGCCTTGCGCCTGTGCGCCACCTGCAAGGCCGTCTGATCGGGCGGATGGAGGCGCTTGGCTTTCCGCTGCGCACCGAGGCCGTGCTCGCCACCCTGACAGAGGATGTTCTCAAATCCAGCGAGATCGAGGGCGAGCAACTGAATCGCGATCAGGTGCGCTCTTCCATCGCCCGGCGTCTTGGCCTTGAGATCGGCGGCCTCACGCCAGCCGACCGCCATGTCGAGGGCGTGGTCGAGATGATGCTCGACGCTACGCAGAACTACAGCGCGGCGCTCAATGCGGAACGCCTCTTCGCATGGCACGCCGCGCTCTTTCCTACGGGGCGCAGTGGCATGACCAAGATCGTCGTCGGAGGCTGGCGCGACGATGCCAGCGGCCCGATGCAGGTCGTCTCCGGCGCTGTCGGCAAGGAGCGCGTCCATTACAAGGCGCCACCAGCCAAGCGCCTCAAGACAGAGATGGCCGCCTTCCTGAAATGGTTCGAGGCGAAAGAAGCGCTCGATCCTGTACTCAAGGCGGCGCTCGCGCATCTGTGGTTTGTCGCCATCCACCCGTTCGATGACGGCAACGGGCGGATCGCGCGCGCGATTGCCGATATGGCGCTTGCCCGTTCCGAAGCCAGTCCGCAGCGCTTTTACAGCATGTCGGCGCAAATCCGCACCGAGCGCAAAGCGTACTACGACATCTTGGAAAAAACCCAGAAGGGCGATCTCGACATCACGGCGTGGCTGGAATGGTTCCTTGCTTGTCTTGACCGCGCCATTGAGGGCGCGGAAGCGACCTTGGCCAATGTGCTGCGCAAGGCGCGGTTCTGGGATGCGATGAAGGATCAGAGCTTGAATGATCGCCAGCGCGTGATGCTTAACCGTCTACTTGATGGCTTTGAGGGCAAGCTCACCTCATCGAAATGGGCAAAGCTGACCAAATCCTCGCAGGATACGGCGCTGCGCGACATCACCGATCTGGTTGAGCGCGGCATCCTTGCGCGCGATCCCGGCGGCGGGCGCAGCACGAGTTATTCGCTCGCCCAGGGCAAGTAATACACATCCTTCTGCTTTAAGGCCGTTTTCTCCGTAATTTTCTCGTAAGTTCTTGTCCTGAACAGTGTGAGTATTATGGCAACGCCGACCGAAATCATGACCATCCAAGAGGTGGCTGAATATCTGAAGCTCTACGAGAAGACGGCTTACCGTCTTGCTTCTGAGGGGGAGATACCCGGCTTCAAGGTCGGCGGGTCATGGCGATTCAGGCGGCAAGATATTGAGCATTGGATCGCTCGAAAAACGGACGACACGAAATACAAGTATTCGTGCACCGGGGCACGATAATGAGACAGCGTACTGCGCCGGTCACGCTGCCAATTTGAACTCCGTGGCAGCTTGGGATGCAAGGGCCTTCTGTTCGGCCCTGATCTGATTGGGCGTCTTGTGCCCATGGCGCTCCCGCAGCCACGAGGCGTTATAGAGATCGGCGACCTCGGCGAGCCCCTTGCGTAGCGCCTCTATGGTCGGGAAGTACCGGACCCAGAGCAGCTGCTCCTTCAGCGTCTTGATGACCCTCTCCGCGACACTGTTGCCCTCTGGCTGACGCACGAAGGCGGGAGAGCTCTCGATCCCGAGGAATTCGATCTCATCCTGGAAATCATCGGCAAGGTAGTTGGAGCCGGTGTCGTGGCGAAGGATCAGGCCGGCCGCGACGTTTTCCGTCACCGCACCCAAGTGCTTCGCTACTCCCTGCCGGATGGGCTCGAGCGCCTCCCAGCGGCTGGCGCTGGAGGAGGCGTGAGTTCCGATCAGCTCGCCCGAGCAATGGTCGACGGCGATGAAGACATAGGCGCGGCCCTCACCGGTCGTGACCGTTTGGGTCATGTCGGCGCCCCACATCTGGTCCACCCTGTCGGTCATGATCGTCCCGTCATGCGGATGTTCCTCCCTGTCCACGGGCCTTTCCGGCGCAAGCAGGCTGTTCTCCCGCATTATCCGCCGCACCCTGCGCGCCGCGGTGCGAACGCCGTCTGCCCGCAGTCGGGCCCAGACCTTGCGATAGCCCTCCCCGTTGAACGGCGACGCCTCGATGGCGGCCTTGATCTTCGCCAGCAATTCGTCGTCGCTGCAGGCGCCCTGGGGCCCGCGCCTGCGTTCTGGGCGCGCGCTGGCGCCGCCATGGCCTCCGTCACACCTGGTTCCACTCCATTCTTTCCGTCCATGCTCTACCTCCGTCTATGCGATCGGTAGCGCAGCAGACTGTCTCACGAAACCGTGCCCCGGCCCAAATTTAGGACTCTGCCCTGCGTCTCTCCACAGTCCGACATTTATTGCTCAGTCACGATTGGACTACTTTGTGCTCTTTTAAGTCTCAGTCGCTATCGTTCTCTCTAACGAAGGAGAGAGCGCTTATGCAGAAGCAGCATGCGCAGATGGGGGACGTTGTGGGGACGCGCGGATTCGCCATCACGGTGGAGGACCTGCCGCCGCCTGATACCCGGCGATGGGTGGTGCGCCGCAAGGCCGAAGTCATTGCGGCGGTGCGTGGGGGCGTCCTGAGCATGGACGATGCATGCTCACGCTACCGCATATCAGTTGAAGAGTTTCTCGCCTGGACGCGCGCCATCGATCGCCACGGGCTGGCTGGACTGCGCACGACCCGCCTTCAGGACTATCGCTGAAGAGACCGCTGCGGCCGGATTGATCGCCGGGCGCAACGCTGTCTGGCCTTCATGACGGCCGACCTGCGGGGCCGCAGGCCAGTCAGACGCTCCGTGACGCTGGGATGGCTGGGCCTGACCCGGCAAAAAATGCAGCGTCGCCGCATCAAGGGGCGCGCGTGTAACGCGGCGTTTACATCCACGCAGGCAAAACTTGCCGGGTCAGGCAAGTTTGGGCGCCATCGTGGATCAGATCGCACGCATTCTCTTGCAAGCAGGACCGGTGCGCTTGCTCGCCGCCCTTGGGGTTACGGGCCTCGTCGCGGCGCTGTTGTTCGCCATCATGTTCGGGATCGGCCGGGAGGAGCAAGCGCTTCTGTACGCAGAATTGCCGGCTGAGGAAGCCGCGGCTGTGAGCGAACGGCTGGATCAGGCGGGCATCACCTATCAGCTGCGCAGCGACGGATCCTCGATTTTTGTGGCCCGCAGCGACGTCGGGCGCGCCCGCATGCTGCTTGCCGCGGATGGTCTGCCCGGAAAGGGCTCAGTCGGCTACGAGATATTCGACAAGCAGGACGCCCTCGGGCAGACGTCCTTCGTCCAGAACATCAACCGCGTGCGCGCCCTGCAGGGCGAGCTGGAGCGCACCATCATGTCTTTGGACGGCATGCGGGCGGCCAAGGTTCTGTTGGTGCTGCCGGAGCGGCGTCTCTTCACAAGAGAAAACGACGACCCTTCCGCGTCCATAACCGTGCGCACCGCCACCGGCCAGCTGTCGCAGACCCAAGCCCGCTCGATCCGCAATCTCGTCGCCACCGCGGTGCCAGGGCTCAAGCCTGAGCGGGTGACCATTGTTGACGAGCAGGGGCGTCTGATCGCCTCCGGCGCCGAGGGCGTCGAGGCGGCTGGAGCAGCCTATGATGAGCGCAAGGCTGCCGTCGAAGCGCGCCTCAAGCAAACCGTCACCGAGATCGTTGAGCGTGTGGTTGGCCCCGGCGCGGCCAACGTTCAGGTGTCGGCCGACCTCGACTTCAACCGCACGACGCAGCAAAGCGAGACGTTCGATCCCGATGGACAGGTCGTGCGCTCGCAGACCACCGTTGAGGAAACAGGGCGCAGCCAGGAACGCGATAGCGCCGGCGCGGTATCGGCCTCAGCGAATATTCCAGGCGGCGCTGCCGGCCAGGCGGACGCTCCCGTGTCGCAGAACGATAATTCGCGAACCCAGGAGACCATCGCCTACGATATCTCGAGCGTGAAGAAGACCGAGGTCTTGGAGACTGGACGCATCAAGCGTTTGTCGGTTGCTGTGGCTGTCGATGATGTGGTCACGCCCGGCGCCGATGGCGCTCCCCCGGCCTTCACTGCGCGAAGCCAGCAGGACCTGCAGCGGATTGAGGCGCTCGTGCGCTCCGCCATCGGCTTCAGCGAGGAACGCGGCGACCAGGTGACGGTTGTAAATGCCCGTTTCGCCCGCACCGCAGACC
The DNA here is from genome assembly GCA_044375455.1 of Caulobacterales bacterium. Lineage (GTDB taxonomy): Bacteria > Pseudomonadota > Alphaproteobacteria > Caulobacterales > Aquidulcibacteraceae > JBEIHX01. Next base: position 27,963 of record JBILMQ010000004.1, read on the forward strand.
CCGCCGTGGCGCAGTCCCCGGGCCTGCTTGACCAGTTCCGCTCGTCCGATCTCATGCGCGGCGCGGAAATCGGCGCGCTCCTTCTCGCCGCGCTCGCCCTTGTGTTCTTTGTTTTGCGTCCGCTTGTGACGGGCCTGGTGCGTGGCGGCGTCGCGGCGCAAGCTGGGCCTGCCGTCGGCGTGGCGGGCGCCCCCGCGCTCAGTGCGCCGGCTGGCGCTGCGGCGTCGGATTTACAGTTTGCCTCCCTTCCCCCAAGCGCAGTGGAGGAGCGCATCGATATCGCCCGCATTCAAGGGCAAGTCAAAGCATCCAGCGTCAAGCGCGTTGCGGAGGTCGTGGATCAGCATCCGGATCAGTCCATGAACATCCTTCGCGCCATGATGAACGACGCGGCCTGAGCCCATGCCTCGCTCTGCACCTTCCTCCCAACGGGGGCTTATCGAAACCGTCAGCGAACTTGAGGGCATTGAAAAGGTCGCCGTGATCTTGCTCGCGCTCGGAGAGCAAACCGGCAAGTTGTGGGAGATTATGGACGAGCAGGAGATCAAGGAGATCTCGCAGGCGATGTCCAATCTTGGCACCGTCAGCTCCTCTGTGGTGGAGCAACTCGTCATCGATTTCGTTGACCGGTTCTCCAATACCGGGACCATCATGGGCAGTTATGAGCAGACGCAACGTCTGCTGAACGCCTTTCTGCCGCCAGAAAAGGTCGAGCAGGTGATGGAGGAGATCCGCGGCCCGGCCGGTCGCACGATGTGGGATAAACTTGGCAACGTCAATGAGACGATGCTGGCGAGCTATCTTAAGAATGAATATCCGCAAACCGTTGCTGTCATCCTGTCGAAGATCCGAAATGATCATGCCGCGCGGGTTTTGGCTGAACTTCCTGAGGAGTTCGCGATCGAATGCATGACGCGAATGCTGCGCATGGAGCCGGTCCAGCGCGAAATTCTGGACAAGATCGAGCAGACTCTGCGCACTGAATTCATGTCCAATCTGGCGCGCACCTCGAAGCGCGACAGTCACGAACACATGGCTGAGATCTTCAACAACTTCGATCGTCAGACTGAAACCAGATTCCTGTCCATGCTTGAGGAGCGCAGCAAGGATTCAGCAGATCGGATCCGTCAGTTGATGTTCGTCTTCGACGATCTGAGAAAGCTCGATCCAGGCGGCATACAGACGCTCCTGCGCTCCATTGACAAGTCCCAGCTGGCTCTTGCTCTGAAGGGAGCTTCTGAGGAAGTGCGTGAGCTCTTCCTGCGCAACATGAGCGAACGTGCGTCAAAGATCTTGAAGGAGGACATGGCCGCCATGGGTCCGGTGCGTCTCAAGGACGTCGACACTGCTCAGGCGGCCATCGTGGTGACGGCGAAGGATCTCGCCGCGCGAGGAGAGATCGTCATCGCCGAAGGCGGGGCTGATGACGAGCTCATCTATTGATCGGGGAAGCGATGACAGCGGCGCGCAAATTCGCATTTGAAACGGAATTCTCGGCAGATGGACAGATTCTGCGATCAAACGACGTTGTTCGCTCAACCCTCACCAAGGAAGAGGCAGCGGCGTTGGAGCGGGCGGCGTATGAGCGCGGACGTGACGATGCGCTGGTGCGCGCGCACGAGAGCGCAGGCGAGCATCTTCGCCAGATCGCCAGTCAGATGCAATTCCTGCTCGGTCGCTTCGCCGATGATTGCGCAGCCATGCGGCGTGAATGCGCCGAAGCTGCGGTGGCGGCGGCCGAAGCCATTGCAGGCGTCGCACTCGAACGCTTTGGCCGAGAGGCGGTCGAGGCGATCGCTTGCGAGGCGATCTCCACCTTGCGCGATGCAGCGCATATCCGCGTCGTCGTTGCGCCGGAGCTTGTCGATCTGGTTCACCCACGCCTTCAGCAGGCTGCCGAAACAGCTGGTTTCCCGGGGCGTTTGATGGTCGTTGCGGATTCAGCGCGCCGGGCCGGGGACTGCGAGATCGTGTGGGCTGATGGATTGATCGCCTCTGATCGCAACGCTGCATCGCGCAAGATCCGAAACGCTGCCCAACGATGGCTGGACGACCACGCGGCAGGTTCGGCTCAGTTTGATCTTTTTTCTGAGGAGGACGCACGATGAACGGCGAGCGACCCGACTTGGACTTGCCCGATCTCGCTGCAAGCGCCTCGCGCGGGCGCGACATGGAGATGACCCAGGTCTCGGGCCAGATGCAGCCGTCGGACACCGATGAAGCCTCGAAGACATCCGCCGATCTCGCACCCGTCTTCGACGTGCCGGTCCACATTCAGGCGGTCGTCGGCAAGACGAGCATTGATGTCGCCTCGCTGCTGCGCCTGACGTCCGGCTCCGTGCTCGAACTCGACCGCAAGGTCGGCGAGGCGATCGACATCTATGTCAATTCAAGGTTGGTCGCGCGCGGTGAGGTGGTGGTTGTCGATGACCGCCTGGGCGTGACGATGACGGAAATCATCAAGGACGGCGACGCCGCATAGGGGCCTATCATGCGCATCTTGATCATTGGCGGTTTGAGTGGCCAGCTGGCCGCGGCGTCAAAAATCGCGATCGACCGCGGCGCAAAGGTGGCGCATGTGGCGAGCGTGGAGCAGGCGACCGCGGCGCTGAGGAACGGACGCGGCGCCGATCTCTTGATGGTTGACGCGCATCTGGATATTGCAGGCCTGATCCGCTCCAACGACGCTGAGCGCATTGTCGTGCCGGTGGTCGCATGCGGCGTCGACACGGCGCCGGAGGCGGCGGCCGCCGCGATCCGTGCGGGCGCCAAGGAATTCATCCCCCTGCCGCCCGATGCGGATCTGATCGCCGCCGTGTTGGCGGCGATCGCCGACGATGATCGAACCATCGTGGTGCGCGACGAGGGCATGAAAGCGGTTCTGAAACTCGCCGAGCAGATCGCTCCCTCCGACGCCAGCGTGCTGATCACCGGAGAGAGCGGCGTTGGCAAGGAAGTGATCGCGCGATATGTGCACAAGCGCTCGCGTCGCGCTGATAAGCCCTTCATCAGCGTGAATTGCGCGGCGATTCCAGACAATCTTCTTGAAAGCGAATTGTTCGGCCATGAGAAGGGCGCGTTCACCGGCGCCATTGCACGGCGGATAGGCAAATTCGAGGAGGCCAATGGCGGCACTCTTCTGCTGGATGAGATTTCCGAGATGGACGTGCGCCTGCAGGCCAAGCTCTTGCGCGCAATCCAGGAGCGCGTGATCGATCGCGTCGGAGGCGCCAAGCCGGTGGCGGTCGACATCCGCATTCTGGCCACGTCCAATCGTGATCTGTCCCAGGCGGTGCGCGAGCAGAAATTCCGTGAGGATCTGCTCTATCGGTTGAACGTCGTGAACCTTAAAGTGCCGTCTCTGCGTGAGCGCCCTGACGATGTGGTGGCCCTCGCCGAGCACTTCATCGAGAAGTACGCTAAAGCCAACACCATTCCGGTGCGCCCCCTGTCGTCGGCCGCTCGCGTCCAGGTGCGCGCCGCCCGGTGGCCCGGCAATGTGCGCGAACTGGAGAACGCCATGCACCGTGCGGTGCTGTTGGCGAGCGGTCCAGACATTGGCCCGGAGGCGATCCGTGCGCCCGACGGTTCTCCAGTGAGCGCGACGGGTGTAGATGAGCCGGCGCGTCGCGCTGCGGCCGCCGCCCAGGTCGCCTCGCGATCCCTGGTCGGGCGAACCGTAGCGGAGGTTGAGCAGGATCTTATACTTGAGACTCTGACCCATTGCCTTGGCAATCGCACACATGCGGCCAGTATTTTGGGTATTTCTATCCGGACATTGCGCAACACGCTGAAGCTGTACGCCGATGCGGGCGTCGACGTGCCGGCGCCGGGCGCCGGCACGGCGGATGCGGCTTAAGGCGCGGCGGCGATCATGGCGGATGTCTTAACTCCAGGTCCGGCGCGCAGTGGCCCCTCAGCGCTAGACATCGGCCGCGCCATGGGGCGGGGCGACGTTCTGCTTGGCATCGGGATCATGACGGTGATCCTGATCCTGTTCATGCCGCTGGCCACATGGCTGCTTGATCTATGCCTTGCGCTCTCGATAACGTCGTCCGTGCTCATTTTGATGACGTCACTTTTCATCAAGAAGCCTCTTGAGTTTTCGATTTTCCCGACCATCCTGCTCATAACGACCCTGTTCCGTCTCGCGCTGAACATCTCATCGACGCGCGCTATTCTATCGCATGGACACATGGGCGAGGACGCCGCCGGTGAGATCATCGCCGCATTCGGCGCGTTCATGATGGGCGGCAATTTTGTCATTGGGGTTATTGTCTTCTCGATCCTTGTACTGATCAATTTCGTCGTCATTACCAAGGGCTCCGGCCGCATCGCTGAAGTCGCCGCGCGGTTCACACTTGACGCTATGCCCGGCAAGCAGATGGCGATAGATGCGGATCTGTCATCCGGGCTGATCACGGAGGATCAGGCGCGCACGCGGCGACGTGAGCTTGAACAGGAGTCGAATTTCTTCGGCTCGATGGACGGCGCCAGCAAGTTTGTGCGCGGTGATGCGATTGCCGGGCTGCTGATTACGATCATAAATATCGTCGGTGGTTTGGTCATCGGCATGCTTCAGCATGACATGGCGCTTGGGGATGCAGCGAACCGCTATACCCAACTCACCGTTGGAGATGGGCTGGTGTCGCAGATCCCAGCCCTCATCACGTCGATTGCCGCGGGCCTCTTGGTCTCCAAGAGCGGTGTGGATACGAGCGCTGACGTTGCGCTGAGCGCACAGCTGACAGCCAATCCCCAGGGGCTTGCGCTGGTGTCAGGCGCATCGGGGCTGATGGCGCTCCTGCCGGGCATGCCCATGCTGCCGTTCCTGGCGATTGCGGGCGCGGCCGGCTACGGGGCTTGGCGGATCAGTCAGACTGCGCGCAAGGCCGCCGCAGCGCCAGTCATTGACCCCGTCGTCACGGAGCCCCAGGAGGAACCGATCCAGACGGCGCTTGCGATAGATGAGCTGAAGATTGAACTTGGCTTTGGCCTGCTGGGTCTGATCAATGAACTGGATGGGCGCAAGCTGACCGATCAGATCAAGGCGCTGCGCCGACAGCTGGCAGGCGATCTCGGCGTGGTGTTGCCGCCGGTCCGGATCATTGACAATCTCGCACTCGGTTCTGAGGAATACGTCGTGCGCGTCAAGGAGATGGAGGCCGGGCGCGGCCGGCTGAAACTGCATCACCTGTTGACGATGGACCCAGCTGGCGGCGCGGTGCGTCTGCCTGGCGAGCGGGTAAAGGAGCCTGCGTTCGGCCTGCCGGCGACATGGATCGAGGAATCACTGCGCGAAGAGGCGATGCTGAATGGTTACACGGTGGTCGATCCGGCGGCCGTCATGACAACCCATCTGACCGAAATCATCAAAGACAACCTCGGCGAGTTCATGTCGTTTGCGACTGTGCAGCGGCTCATCAAGGATCTGCCGAAGGAGCACCAGAAACTTGTCGAGGATATCACCCCGGGGCAGATAACTCAGGCCGGCATTCAGCGTGTGCTGCAGAACTTGCTTCGTGAACAGGTGTCAATCCGCGATCTGCCGACCATCCTTGAAGCGATTGCGGAAGCCGCCCAACCGGGATCGGACATCCTGCAGATTACCGAATATGTCCGCGCTCGTCTCGCACGACAGCTCTGCCACGCTTATCGCGGTTCGGACGGGGCCCTGCCGGTGGTGACGCTTTCGCCCGCCTGGGAGCAGGAGTTCCAGGACGCGCTGATCGGTGAGCGTGACAAGACTCTGGCCCTGGCGCCTTCGAAACTGCACGCCTTTGTGGCGGACGTGCGCGATGGTTTCGACCGTGCCGCCCAGGGCGGGGAGACGCCTGTCCTTCTGACGTCTCCCGTCATCAGGCCGTACGTGCGCTCATTGATTGAGCGATTCCGCCCACAAACCGTTGTCATGTCCCAAAACGAGGTGCATCCGAAGGCGCGTTTGAAGTCCTACGGCTCGGTGTAGGGGGGGGCGTTGCGGATCCGCACCTTTACTGGCAAGAGTACGCACGAGGCCATGGGCGAGGTGCGCGCAGACATGGGCGCGGACGCCGTGATCATTTCGGTGCGCACGAGTGCGGCCGGCAATGTTGAAATCCGCGCCGCCGTGGAGGATGACGATGGCGAGGCGGTAGAGCATGAGATCTCGGGCGTGGTCGCAAACGCCGGGCTTTCCTCTCTGGAGCGCCTTCTCACCGATCAGGGCGCGCCTGTTTGGTTCGCCCAGGGCGTGGCGCAGTCATCGGGACAATTCACTGGTCCTGCCGCGCTTATCGAGGGTTTCTTTGAACGGCTTCACACCGAGCCCATCGATGCAGCGCCAGACCGGCCCATCGTGCTTGCAGGTCTGGCAGGCTCAGGCAAAACCCTCGCAGCCGCCAAGCTTGCGGCGCGCGCGCGTCACGCTGGGGCAGATGTGGAGCTGATCTGCGCCGCGCCTGAGCGTCCAGGCGCTTTCGCTGCTCTGTGCGGGCTTGCCGAGGAGATTGGCGTTCGCGTTCAGGCGATTGAGTGTGCAGAACGTCTCGCTGGCGTGCTGCGGCGCACCCGTCACTCTCGCGCCACGCGGATTATTGATTGTGCGCCGGTCTCTCTGATGGAGATCCATAGCAGTCTCGCTGTTCACCGGCTCGCCGTCGACGCCGGCGCTGAGATTGTTGCGGTGATGTCGGCGACGGCCAATCCAGCCGATCTCATGGATGCAGCGCAGCTCTTCAAGAGTCTGGGCGCGCATCGCGCGATCGTCACCCAGATGGATCTTACCCGGCGACGAGCTGGCGTGTTGGCCGCTGTCGTCGCCGGACGGATGCGCTTTGCGCAGGTCGGCCTGGATGACACGATGTCCGCCGGACTTGTCCCGGCGACGGCACAGCGTCTTGCGCGGCTGGTGCTTGACGCCGCGCCAGAGCCTTCAATATCCCAGCGGGGCGTTGCCTGATGTCGCGTGCGCCCATCAGGCTTGTCGCAGCAAAGCCGCAGGCGCTTGTGGCTGTGGCGTCCGGAAAGGGCGGCGTCGGCAAGACATGGCTTTCTATTACGCTTGCCCAGGCGTTTGCCTTTTCAGGAGAAAGGGCCTTGCTCGTCGACGGCGACCTTGGCCTTGCCAATGTCGACGTGCAGCTTGGCATCGATCCGACAACCGACATCGCCTCGGTCGTCGCCGGTCGCATTCAGCTTGCTGATGCTGCGCAGGGAGTTCAGGGCGGGGCTGGCGCGCTGGGTGGCTTTGACGTGATTGCAGGCCGATCCGGATCCGGCGCGCTGGCCGATCTGCCGAGCGAGATCGCGGGGCGGATCGCAGTTGGGGCTCTCGCTCTGTCGGCGCACTATGATCGCATCGTGTTGGATCTTGGCGCAGGCGTTCACGCGAACATCTTGCGCATGGCGGCGATGTCGCCTCGCCAGATCATCGTCGTGACCGACGAGCCGACGTCGCTTACAGACGCCTATGCATTCATCAAGTTACTGCGCCAGTTGAAGCGCGAAAGTGAACCATGGATCGTGGTCAATCTGGCTGACAGCAAGAATGACGGGGCAAAGACCTATCAGGCCCTGGCGCAGGCGTGTGAATCGTTTCTGAAGTTCAAACCGGAGCTTCTGGGGGTCATTCCACGCGACCCGCGGGTGCGCGACGCCATTCGCGCACAGATGCCGCTCATGTCCCGCTCGCCGCAGAGCACCGCCGCCGAAGCTGTGAGCCGGATCGCCCAGGAGATCCAGCGTGAGACGGTTGCACCGCAGGCCTCGCGCTGAGCTGACGGGTTAGGTGCGCCGTCGCCGTCCGGCGACCTCATCCAGGGTGGCGGTTTCGATGCGCGCCTGCTCTTGGCGGACCCGGAGTTTGCGTTTTTCCTCCAGCAGTTCGATTTTCTTCTGCTCCTCGAACGCATGCTGGAGATCCAGATGCAGGGCGCGCATCTGCTCCAGGAGCGCGGCGCGGGACGCAGCGAGGGAGGCCCGGCGCAAGGCGGCGCCTTGAAGAAATCGGGACAGCGATGTCGTCATGTCGGGATTGGCGAGGCAAAAAGCGCGTTCGCGCATCTCCTCACTGTCGAGTCCCGCCAGGCGCGCATTGGTTTCGCTCAATTGTGTCTCGACCGCCGCCAACCGGCGGCGCACCAGATCGATCTGATGTTTGGCGATCCGGATCAGAGCATCGGCTGATTTCACATGCCACCTTGGAGAATTTCGGTGAGGCGGGCGAAGCCGTCCTCGATCGGGGTCGAGTCGAACCGCTCCTGGCCCAGAAACGCTTCGAGCGCCGGTTGGCGCGCGATCGCTTCGTCGGTCAAAGGGTCGGCTCCCTTTCGATAGGCGCCGATGCGGATCAACTCCTCCATGTCAGAATAAGCCGCCATCAATCGACGCGCCTGTGAGACAAGCTCACGTTCGCCTTGGGTGTGGCAGCCAGGCAGGGTGCGGGAGATGGATTTCAAGACGTTGACCGCCGGAAAGCGTCCGCGCTCAGCGATAGCGCGGTCAAGGACGATATGGCCGTCCAGGATGCCGCGCGCTGCATCTGCTATCGGTTCATTGTGATCATCGCCGTCGACCAGGACGGTGAAGAGGCCGGTAATCGAGCCTTGTTTTGCGGCGTCGCGCCGACCGGGGCCGGCGCGCTCCAGCAGCTTCGGCAGTTCTGCAAAGACGGTGGGTGTGTAGCCCTTGGTTGTCGGCGGTTCGCCGGCCGCCAAGCCGATTTCGCGTTGCGCCATGGCGAAGCGCGTGATGCTGTCGAACAGAAGAAGGACATCCTGCCCTTCATCTCGGAAGTGTTCAGCGATGGCGGTCGCCATCCAGGCTGCCTGGCGTCGGCGCATGACCGACTCATCCGATGTGGCCGTAACCACAACCGCCCGTGAAAGGCCCTGGGCGCCGAGTGTGTCTTCAATGAACTCGCGAACTTCACGCCCGCGCTCGCCGATCATGCCGATGACAATGACATCGCAGGCCGCGTTGCGGGCGAGCATTGACAGGAGCACTGACTTGCCGACGCCGGATCCGGCAAAGACACCCATCCGCTGTCCGCGGCAGCACGTTACGAATGCATTGATGGCGCGCACGCCAAGATCGAGCCTGTCGCCGACGCGCGCGCGCGCATGCGCCGGCGGGGGCGCGCCTTTGATCGGGCGCGGGTGCGGCCCGCGCGGCAGAGGCCCGAGGCCGTCCACCGGTTCGCCGAATGCATCCACGACACGCCCAAGCCACGCGCGCGACGGCCTGACGACCGGCAGGCCCGGGTCGAAACGAATCGCAGCACCGGGGCGAACCCCGTCGATCGTGTCGAAGGCCATCATCAGTGCGCGGTCGGCGCGAAACCCGACGACTTCCGCGCGGGCCTCTCCATTGGGCCCGGCGATGACGCCGCGCGCACCCAACGCGAGCGCCTGAGGCGGTCCAGCCGCTTCGATCAGGAGGCCATTGACCCCGCGGACCCTGCCTTCGAACAGGCGCGGCTCCAGCAGCTTCAACTCGTTCGCCAGACTTGACATCAGGTGGGCGCGCGCTCCTGCGGATGGGCCTTTCCGTCACAAGAGCGCAGTGTCTGATAACGGGGCGTAAACGCTGAACGAAGCCTCAGTCGAATAGCAGGGAACTGAAGAATTCTGTTCCGAATGCGAAACGAATATACCGGGCGTTTACGAATACGGTTAACACTTGGGCGAATCACACGACATGCGCCTGCATGCTTGTCGATCCGATATGAATCCAGGCCAGTCAAATTTCGGGCGGAGGGATTAATGCGCGTTCTGCTGGTTGAGGATGACAAGCCGACGGCGCAGAGCATCGAGCTGATGCTGAAGTCGGAAGGCTTCAACATATACTCTACCGACCTTGGAGAGGAAGGCGTCGATCTCGGCAAGCTCTATGATTACGACATCATCTTGCTTGATCTCCAGCTGCCGGACATGACTGGTTTCGATGTCCTCAAGCAGCTCCGCGTGTCGCGGGTCAACACGCCGATCCTAATCCTGTCCGGCAACGCTGACATTGACGCGAAGGTGCGCGGGCTCGGCTTCGGGGCCGATGACTATATGACCAAGCCTTTCAACAAGGACGAGTTGGTCGCCCGGATCAACGCCATTGTGCGGCGTTCTAAAGGGCACTCTCAGTCTGTCATCAAGACGGGCGATATCATCGTCAACCTCGACGCCAAGACCGTTGAGGTGAACAGTCACCGGGTGCACCTGACCGGCAAAGAATATCAGATGCTGGAGCTCTTGAGCCTGCGCAAGGGGACCACGCTGACCAAGGAAATGTTCCTTAATCATCTCTACAACGGCATGGACGAGCCTGAACTCAAGATCATCGATGTCTTCATTTGCAAGCTGCGCAAGAAACTCGCTCACGCGACTGGCGGTGACCACTACATCGAAACGGTCTGGGGGCGCGGCTATGTGTTGCGTGACCCGATCGGCGCCTCGAAGGCGGCGTGAGCGCGGGGCGCAGCCTGTGGCGGTATGATGAAGTCCTGAACAGCGACAGCAGACCTGCGACATATGGAGTAAAATTTAGAAGAGCCGTGGAGGGAAGCCACGGCTCTTCTGCTTTTACAGACACTATTGGCACGCGGGATCGCTCTGAGCCGGCGGTTTCGCGCCCAGGCGGCGACCAATGGCGCCGCCTAACGCTCCGCCGAGCGCTCCGCCGAGCGCCTCGCCAACGGCGGATCCGCCGGATGGCGGCGGGCACTGTGGCTTGCTCGCCTGCTCTGGATGCGCCTCGTCGGACTGGGCCGCATCCAGGCCATTGCCGAGCATGGTCATGTAGCTCGACTTGAAGCGCACTTTAGCTGTCCACTCGATCGTCCATAGCGCGCGCGGATCGTCGGGCTTGGGCGGATAGGCGAAGTTGGTCTCCGGTCCGCTGGCGCCAAGGAACAGAGTTCCCATCGGGGCAGCCTTCATCACGTCGGCTGGAATGGTGCAGCTGACGGCCGTCGGCGGCAGAAACGCTTTCAGTTGAACAAGTCGCGCCGCCTCCGCTGGCGACACCCAGTCCATGGCCGCCAGCACAATCGCGGGAACCTCGCTTGACGACCAGATAACACCGCTGTTTTGATCCTCGCCCATGCCGATGAAGCTGGCGCCATAGGCCGTCACATTGCCCACGCTGCGCCACGAAATGGGCTGCGCCCCGGCCGCTGAGCGTGGCCCCAGCGTGACCGCCAGGGGCTCCATGAAATCCTGCGCAGCGCCTGCAAGGGTGAATTTTATTTCCGGTGCGTAGTTCGATCTGATCAGATGCTCTCCAAGCAGCGAACCGCCGTCTGGGACCGTCCGTTGCATCTGGGCATTGCGCCCGGTCAGCGCCCAGGGCCAGTTGCCATATGTCTTTGAATTCGAGAGGCTTGGCGGGGATGTCGACCTGGGCGAGACCCAAGTGATGTTCGGCGGCATCTGCCCCGACCAGATCTTTTCGGAATCAAAGACGATCGGCTGCCCCGATCTGGCTTTCTCCCCGCAGCCCCAATAGATCAATATCTTGCCCTTGGGCCGCTCATAGGCGCCGCCTGACGACCCAGCAGACTCGCGCTTTGGCGTCTCCAGCGGCAGGGTCTTGCCGAGTTTCAAACCTGCCGGAATGTCGTGGCTGGCCTGCGGCGCGCCTGCGCTTGGCGCTTGCTGGGCGCCAAGATCGAGAACCAGCGTGCGCGCGACGCTGGCGGTGAAACCGCCTCCCATCATCGCGCCCATCATGCCCAAACCGCCTTTGCCCTGGAGGCCCATCAGTCCGCTTGCTGTGTCGACGCTGACCCAGTAGTCGGCCTTGGGTCCAGTCGTCGGGTTGCTGGCGGCCATCGGCATGCAGGCCATGGCGATGGCGCCCATGCAGAGGAGGCTTTTGCGCATCGGTTTCTCCTGGACAGCAGGCCGCCATTCTGGCGCCGCAGCTCGGCCATGAGAAGAGACATTGCCTCAAACTTGCTGTGCGAGCTGCCGGCGCCGGCGCCCGCCACAGGGGCACGGCCCTGGGGCATTGCAGCCGCTTACGCCGCCGCTTTCTTCCAGCTTGCGTTGCGTACGTAAAGGCCACGCTTTCCAGCCGCCGGTTTAAACGCCTCGGTCAGCCCCAGAACAGTCTCGGCTGCCCCGAGCAGAAGTACGCCGTCATCGGGCATCTGGCGGGCCATTCGCTCCAGGATATCCCGCTTGGTCTGGGCGTCGAAATAGATCAGCACATTGCGGCAGAACACGACGTCGAAACGCCCGAGGAAGCGAAAGTCCGACAACAGATTGAGTGGCTGGAACCGCACCGAGGCGCGCATCTTGTCGCTGATGCGCCACTGGTCGTCCTTCTTTTCGAAGTATTTCATAAGCATCTGGATCGACAGGCCGCGCTGCACCTCAAACTGAGTGTAGACGCCGGTCCGTGCTTTCTCCAGCACTCGATCAGAAATGTCCGTGCCGAGGATTTCGGCGCTCAGCCCATTCATGATTGCAGGCGTTTGGTCGATGAGCATTGCGATCGAGTAGGGCTCCTGACCGCTTGACGCCGCCGCGCACCAAATGCGCAGCTTTTGGCCTGGATGACGTGATTTGGTCATCGGAGGGATCACATCATCCTTCAACAGGTCAAAGGGCGTCTTATCCCGGAAGAAAAAGGTTTCATTGGTCGTCATCGCGTCTACGACCGCGCTGATGACCCGCTCATCCGGTTTGAGGCGCATCGCGTGAACGAGTTCCTCGATGCCGGCCATGCCTTCCTTGCGCGCGATCGGCGCCAGACGGCTCTCCACAAGGTAGGATTTTTCGATAGTCAGGACGAGGCCGGAGCGCTTGCGCACCAGTTGCTCGACAAATTCGAAATCGCCGTCTCTCATCCGTGCGCCCCGCTCACCACCCACATGATTGCCGGACCGATGTCTTCAAGCGGCTTGATGGCGTTGGCGATCCCGGCGTTTGCGATCGCGCCCGGCATGCCCCACACGACGCTTGTCGCCTCGTCTTGAGCGATAAATTGACCGCCGCATGCGGCCCCCTCGCGCGCACCCTTGAGGCCGTCCTGCCCCATTCCAGTGAGCACGACGTAAAGAGCCCGATCGCGGAAGGCCTGTGCAACGCTGCGAAACAGCGGGTCTACGGATGGCCGGCAGAAGTTCTCGGGCGCATCCTGGTTGAGCCGGATAACGACCCGATCCTGGCGCCGCTGGACTGTCATGTGATGATCCCCTGGCGCCACATAGACGCATCCGGGGCGAAGCATTTCGCCGTCCACGCCCTCGCAAACGTTAAGGCCGCTGGCCTTAGCCAATTGCTCAGCCAGAATCGTCGTGAACATCGCCGGCATATGCTGGGTGATCAGGACCGGCACGCCGATGCGTTCACGACCCAGATACTCCATAAGCGTGCGCAGCGCCTGCGGTCCGCCCGTCGAGCTGCCGATCGCAAGCACATCGATGCTGGCGGGGGTGAGACTGGCCTTTGCGGAGTTCCCTGACCGGCGTTGCGGTTCCTTTTCGCCGGCATCTTGCAGGGGTGCGGGCGTGGACGCTTCATTGACCGTCGGCGCCGCGGACGCCTGCGAGCGAGCCGACCCCCGTTGAGCGATCTCACCCAGTGTGCGGACTTTTTCAATGAGCTGTCGACGGAACTCTGAAGCCCCTACCAGGCCGGATGCCTGGGGCTTGGCGAGATAGTCGGTAGCGCCGGCTTGCAGCGCTTTGAGCGTGATCTCTGCGTTGCGGCTGGTCAATGTCGACGACATGACGATGCGTGCGCCCGGTGAAGCCGCAAGCAGTGCGGGGATCGCCGTCACGCCGTCCATCCCCGGCATCTCGACGTCAAGGATGATGACGTGCGGCTTGACCGCTTGCGCCTTTCGCACGCCGTCGAGGCCGTTCATCGCGAGGCCGGCAACCTCTATGCCGGCTTCAGACTGCAGCCATTTGTGAATCAGGCCGCGCACGACGGAACTGTCGTCAACAATCAAGACACGGATCGGCCCATGGGCCTGAACGGGGGAGGAGGCTTGTGTCACATGATCACCGTGGCACCAGACCGACTTCAGCAAACTTGGACTCGATGATCTCGCCGTCGAAGGGTTTCATGATGTATTCATTTGCTCCGGCGTGAATCGCTTCGCTGATGTGGTCCATGTCGTTTTCGGTCGTACAGAACACCACGACCGGCTTGTCGCCGCCCGCCTCGCGGCGCAGGGCGCGCAGGAAGTCGATCCCGTTCATGACGGGCATATTCCAATCGAGAAGCACCGCGTCGGGCATGCGGGTGCGGCACTGGGTGAGCGCCTCCATCCCGTCGCCCGCCTCGGTGATCTCGAAGCGCAGATCCTCCAGGATCCGCCGCGCCACCTTCCGGATGACGCGGCTGTCATCAACCACAAGACAGGTTTTCATGATTGCATCCTAGCCCCGAAAGTCATTACTTTACGCCGAGTTCACGCAGCCTGCGCCGTCTGTCCCAAATCCAGCATACGGTCGATATCCAGGATGACCAGAAGGCGCTCCTGCAATCGATGAACGCCGCGGCTCACCGTCGCCCACCGCGGATCAAGGTTGATCGGGTTCGGTTCAAAGGTATTTGCGGCAAGCTTCAAAACCTCCCCAACCGAGTCGATGATCAATCCGAACGCTTCGCCGTTGCTCTCAACGCCGACAGCCATTGCTGCTCTCACGTGATCTTCCCGCGGCGGCAGTCCGAGCCGGCTGCGTGCGTCGATCGCTGTGACAATGCGACCGCGCAGGTTCAGCACGCCGGCAATTTCAGGCCGTGACAGCGGCACGGGAGTGATCGCATGGACGGCGAACACATCCTGGATGTCGGTGACTGACACCCCAAATGTCTGCGATCCGATCGACAGCGTGACGTATTCTCGCGTGTGGTCGTGTACGGCGCTCATGCTGCGGC
>JBILMQ010000305.1:0-4091 GCA_044375455.1 Caulobacterales bacterium
CAACGAGGCTCCAGATCAGTCCGCCCGGCAAGGCCGCGGTGAAAATGAGCAGCCCCAGCGCGAGCCCCGCCTGCCCCGCGCTCAATCCAAACGATCTCTGCAGGAAAGCCGGCGCCCAGCTCAGCGCTGCGTAGTTCGCCGCCGTCGCACACGCAAGGCCCGCGAGGATGAGAACGCCTGGCCCTGCGGCTCGCCGGACAAAAGCTCCAAAACCCTCAGCCGCCTGCGCGGCGGCGCCGTCTTCGGCTGTGCGCGGCTGCGATTGCGCGCGGGCGAAGGCGGCCGGAATGATCAGGAATACCGCGGCAGCGACGATGATCCCGGGCGCCGCGACGATCGGGAATGCGAGGCGCCATCCCTCGACGAGCCCCAGCCCCGGCACGACCGCGCCGGGATGGGTTTCGACCCAGGCGGCGACTTGCCCCCCGACGATCGTCGCGATCGCAGCGCCCGCGGCAACGCCGAGGCCATAGAGGCTCATCGCCAAGGGCAGACGCGCGCCGCGAAACAGGTCCCCGATCAGCGAGTGCGCCGCCGGGCCGAGGCTCGCTTCGCCGATGCCGACGCCCATGCGCGCAACGAACAACTCCCAGAAGGACCGGGCAAACCCGCAGACCGCCGTCATGATCGACCAGCCGATGATGCCCAGCGCCAGCACCCATCGGCGGCTGACGCGATCGACGAGCATGCCGAACGGCAGGGCAGCGAGGGCGTAGAACAGCGCAAAGGCGAGCCCTTGGACGAGACTGATCTCGACATCGGTCAAGCCGAGATGGGCTTTGATCGGCCCCACGAGCAGGCTGACGATCTGCCGGTCCACGAAGGACAGGATCGCCGCGACGATCAGGAGCCCGAGCGAGGCCCACCGCGCCGAGGGCCGGGGAGCCGCATCTGATGACTTGGTGTGGCCCACACGCCCCTCCTCGATCCATCGGCCCGAACCGAAGCCGCGCCGCGCATCTCTTGAACAGAAAATATTTTCCTGTCAGAAAATCATTCAAAGGGAAAGGGCTCGACGATGGCCGAGACGCAGCGCGCCGCATTCACCCGCATGGACGAGGGCACGAAGGAGGACTGGGCGGCGATCAGTGCGCACTTCGCCCCCTTCGCAGCGCGATTGCCGGATCGGCTGATGGACGATCTGAAGCGCCTGGCCGGTGACTTCGGGGGGTATGCCGTCGACCGCTTCGAGCACAGCCTGCAGACCGCGACGCGCGTGTTCCAGGCCGGGCGTTCGGAAGAATATGTCGTCGCCGCGCTCCTTCACGACGTCGGCGATCTCGCAGGGCCGTACAATCACCCCGACATCGCAGCGGCGATCCTGCGCCCGTTCGTTTCCGACGAGACCCACTTCATCGTCGAGAAGCACGGCGTCTTCCAGGGATACTATTTTTTCCATTTCATCGGCCTGGATCGCGATGCGCGCGAAGCCTATCGCGGCCACCCGCATTTCGAGGCGACGGCCGAGTTTTGCGAAAAGTTCGATCAGGTGGCCTTCGATCCGTCATTCGAGTCGATGCCGCTCGCCGCCTTCGAACCGATGCTGCGGCGCGTCTTCGAGAAGCCGAAGCGCTCGATCTACGTTAAAGCATGAACCGGAGCGCGACGATGCAGCGTCGAACCTTCCTCACCGGCGCCGTCGGCATGGCCGCCGTCAGCGCATCGTGCGCCACCCAAGCGTCTCCAGAAAGCGCAGTCGCCGCATTCGACCAGGCCCTGCGGCGTGTGCAGATCGATCTTCTGTCACACGAACCCGAACAAGCGACGATCCTCGGGTTTTCGCCATCCGATGCGGGTGCGAACGTGTTGTCGCGTTGGGGCGCCTACGGCCTCGCAGGACGACAGGCGCGGCGCGGCCGGCTGGAGGCGGTCGTGACGGCTTTGCGGCCGTTCGACGTCACGCAGCTCGACCCCACGCGGGCGCGCGTGCGCCGCGTTCTTCTGGAGCGCAGCGAAGGCTGGCTGGCCTTGGAGCGGGCGGCGGGCCAGGGGCATCTCAGCCCCTGGGGCGTGATCTGGGGGTTCGAGCTTTACCCCATCAACCAGATTTCAGGCCTGCATATCGGCGCCCCGAACCTGCTGATCAATTATCACGCGGTCGAGACTGCGGCTGACGCGGAGGCGTATGTCGCGCGACTCAAGACACTCGGCGCTGCGCTCGACGCCGTCGTGGAGGAGATGCGCGCGGACGCTGCGATCGCGCCGCCGCCCTTTGCGATCGTGCAGGGCGCGCAGGCGATCGTGGCTGCGTTCCTCGCCGGCGCAGCGGCGGATCATCCCGTGATCGCAAGCTTTCGCGCCCGCCTGACCGCTTCCGGCCTGCCGCTGGTGTATGCCGAGCGCGCTGAGCGCGCGATGCTCCAACGTGTGCAGCCGGCCTATGCGCGACTGGCCGCGGCGCTTCAAGACCTCGCGCCGCGCGCGCCTGAAGCGCTCGGCCTGTCCGCACGACGCAACGGCGCCGAGACCTACCAGCTTGCCTTGCGCATGCAGGCCGACACGAGCCTTACGCCCGACGAGATTCACTCCATCGGCCTCGAGGAGACGGATCGTCTGGCGCGCGAGATGGCCGCCGCATGTGATCGGCTCGGGCTGCCAAAAGGCGCGCTGCAAGATCGCCTCGACGCGTTGAGCGCGTTGCCGGGTCAACTTTATCCGAACTCGGACGCCGGCCGCGCAGAGCTCTTGAGAGACCTCGCTGGTCTCGTCATCGACGCAGACCAGCGTATCCTCCGCGTCTTCGAGCGTGCGCCCGCGCGTGCGCCCGTGATCACGCGCGTTCCGCCATTTCTCGAGGCCTTCGCGTCCGGCGGCGGCGGACAGCCGCCCTCGCTCGATGGCCGCAAGCCGGGCGTCTACGTGATCAATCTGAAGGACATGGACAATGTTGCGCGCTGGTCTTTGCCGGCGCTGACGTTCCATGAAGCGACGCCCGGTCATATCTACGAGGGCGAAATTGCGATGTCAGGCGGACACCCGGCCTTGCAGCTGTTCCTGGCCCGCTCCAACGGTTTCGCCGAAGGCTGGGCGATGTACGCCGAGAAGCTCGCCGGCGAGCTCGGTTTGTACGAAGGGCGTCAAGGCGCCGAAATCGGACGGTTGCGTTCGGAAATGTTCCGCGCCGCCCGGCTCGTCGTCGATACGGGAATTCATCACCGCGGCTGGACTCTGGAGCGCGCCGTTGCGTTCATGGTCGAGTCCGGCGCATCGCGCGAAGCCGAAGCGCGCCGCGAGGTCGTCCGCTACGCCGCATGGCCCGGTCAGGCTGTGGGGTACAAGCTTGGCATGCTGGCGATCGAACGCGCGCGCCGCGACGCCGAGGCCCGCGACGGCGCCCGTTTCTCACTCAAACGGTTCCATGCGGCGCTGCTCGCGACCGGCGGCGTGCCGATCCCCGAGCTTGTCGCCGCCGTTGGCGCCGACCAGTCGTGAGGTTGCGGCGGTTTCAGGCGAGCGCCTTGGCCCGGGTGGTGCTGAGGGCGTTGAGGTGGGCCTTTGTCTGCAGCGCGTGCCGCCCAGCGCATGCAGATGCGCTTGGGCGAGCCCAGTTGATCGTCCCCCGGCCGGCTGAAGTCACGCTGAGCGGCGGCGCCCTTCGGATCGGAAACACGGCGCCACTGGTAGCGGACGCGGACTCCCGCGCCAGCGCCAAGGAGATTTCCGAGCGCCTGGCTGCACGCGGCTGGCGCGGCGACGCGAGGGACGACGCGCCCACCGCCGGCGCAGCGATCGTGCTGCGCGTCCTCCCCGATCCTAGACGTGCGGAGTCTTACTCGCTCATCGTGGACCAGACCCACGTGACGATCACCGGCGCTGATGCCGCGGGCTTGTCGTATGGGCTGGAAACTCTGCTTCAGCTCCTCCCAGACACCATCAATGCACGCACGACCCTGCCGCGCGTCACAATTCGCAACGCGCCGCGCTTCGTTTGGCGCGGTCTGACGATCGATACCGCCCGGCACTTCATGCCCCCGGAGCTATTGCATCAGGTCATCGACGAGATGGCGCGTTTGAAGCTCAACCGACTGCATCTGTCGCTCACCGACGACCAGGGCTGGCGATTCTCAGTACCTGAGTGTCTGCGTCTCTCG
>JBILMQ010000308.1:0-4045 GCA_044375455.1 Caulobacterales bacterium
TCCCGGGCGGCTTCGTAGCTCTCATAGCCTGGGCGCACGCCGCCGACCATGAGCTTGGGCGTATCCGGGAGAAGATCGACCAGTTCATCGGCCACAGGGAGCATGGCGGCGGAGGTGAACAGCATCTTCGCCCCGCAGTCCTTGACGATGTACTCGACCTCGCCCGCCGTCAGCTTAGAGGAGATGCAGGCATAGTAGAGACCGGCGCGCTGAGCCGCCCAGGCGATTTCCAGAAACCGCGCATTATTGTCCATGAAGATCGCTATTACGTCGCCTACGCCGACGCCCCGGACTCGCAACAGCTGGGCGACCTGGTTCGAACGGTCGTTCAGTTCCTTATACGTCACCGCTTCGCCCGTTGCGCCCATAACATAGGCGATCTTGTCAGGGTGGGTCTCAGCGTGGCGGGCTGGATGCATGGGGTGTCGTCCTCCTCAAAACTGCGTCACCCGGGATGGGACCTGGCGATCGCGCCGGGCCGTACGCCCTGAGGGGGCAAACATCCCAATCAGGCGGCAGACCAAGCGTCTTCCTACCGAAATAAACGCAGCCGCAAAAATAACAATGCACCTGTGCTTGCCGCCCGGTGCAGGCTGGCCCACACTAGCATCAACTGGCTGCCGGGCCCGTTGGGTCTGGATGTTGAGCCGAGAGGCAGGGCGCGCAATTTGGTCCTGCTTGCCCGGGGCCAAACACGCGCTGAGGCAGGACCCGCAGGCAGCCAGGTCGAGCGCCTGCGGTTCTTTAGGGACTGAGCGCTCGGAATAGATCACGCCGCGCAGGCGGTGCGATCTCGTCGGATGGTCATGCCGCCGTCTTGCCCAGGATCAGGTCAGCAGCTTTTTCTGCAATCATGAGAGTAGGCGCGTTGGTGTTGCCAGACACCAGGCGCGGCATCACGGAAGCGTCAACAACCCGGAGCGCCTCCAGCCCATGCACCCGTAGCGCCGGGTCCACGACGGCGCCGGAGTCGCGTCCCATCTTGCATGTCCCGACCGGGTGATAGATCGTCGATCCGGTCTGGCGCGCGTAATCGAGCAATCCGGCCTCATCCGTCTCACCAACCGCCGCTCCGGGCGTCAGTTCGTGGTCGATGTACGCCGCCAGCGCCGGCTGCGATGCGATCCGGCGGCCCCACATCAGGCCTGCCACGATGGTTTCCTGATCGAGCGGGTCGCAGAGATAGTTTGGCTGGATCGCTGGATGAGCGCGCGGATCAGGCGACCTTATGCGGATCATTCCGGTGGATTCCGGACGCAGCTGGCAGGGTGCGATCGTCAGACCTGGTTGTGTTTCCAGGACCATCTTCTGCTCATTGGCAAGCTTGTCAGCGTCCATCGTGGCCGGAAGGCAATGAAACTGCACATCCGGTGTTTCGAGGCCGGGTTTTGTCTTGAGAAAGATCGCAACATGCGCGGCGGAAAGCGCCAGTAGGCCTGTGCGCGACGTCGCATAGCGCATCAGTTCGGCGAGGAATCGCCAACCGCGGGTCATCTCGTTGACGGACACCACGCCTTTGCGCAGCCGGTACCGCAGCCCGACCACGTAATGGTCACGCAGATTCTCTCCCACCCCCTTCAGCTCATGCACAACGCCGATGTTGAACGCGCGCAGGAGGTCAGCCGGGCCGACTCCGGACAGCTGCAGCAATTGCGGAGAATTGACCGCGCCGCCAGCAAGGATGACTTCCGCCTGCGCGCGTGCGCGCACGATCTCGCCATTCTGTTCGTACTCCACGCCAATCGCACGCCGCCCGTCAAACAGCACCCGGTGCGCCAAGGCATGGGTCTCCACCCGCAGATTCCCCCGGTTCATCGCCGGTTTCAGATACGCGACCGCAGCCGAACAGCGCCGTCCGTTCTTGACCGTTAGCTGATAGTATGCGGCTCCCTCCTGGTCGGCAGAGTTGACATCGTCATTGCGCTTGACGCCGGCCTGCTGGCAGGCGTCCACAACCGCATCAGACACTGGATGGGTCTGGGTCACGTCGGAGACGTTGAGCGGACCGCCATGGCCGTGCCCCTCCAGCCCGGGGCGCTCCTGGTTCTGGGAGCGCATGAAATAGGGCGCGACGTCGTCCCAGCCCCAGCCCTCATTGCCGAGCTGGCGCCAGATGTCGTAATCGCGGCGCTGACCTCGGATGTAGAGCAGCCCGTTGATTGACGAGGAACCGCCAAGGACCTTGCCGCGCGGCCAGACGTGCTGACGCCCGGCAGTGCCTGGGTCCGGCTCGGTCTGAAACAGCCAATTGACGCTCGGATCCTTCAGCGTCTGGGAATACCCGATCGGGATGTGGATCCATGGGGATGTGTCCTTGCCGCCGGCTTCAAGCAGGAGGACGCGCCTGCGACCGTCCGCCGTGAGGCGGTTGGCCAGCACACATCCGGCTGAGCCTGCCCCTACAATGATGTAGTCAAACGCGTCGTCGCTCATGCCGCCCTCCAATCAAAAGCTTAGGCTGTTTCATCGTGACGCGCCACGTCGGGACGCCGCCGCGCCGAAGGTGGCGACGATGCCGTAGCGTCAGGCTTTCTGCTGGCGTGGGCTTCGCTATGCTTGTGGCCACCATATCAGGGAGAAGCGCGATGGCGCGAAAGGATTTTGAGACCCTCTATGTCGACGTCGCCGACAAGATTGCGACCATCACCCTGAACCGGCCCGACAGGATGAACGCTTTCACCGGCGACATGATGAGCGACATCATCGCTGCCTTTGATCTCACCGATGCCGACGATGGCGTGGCGGCAGTCATCGTCACAGGTGCGGGCAGGGCGTTTTGCGCCGGAGCGGACCTTTCGGCAGGCGCCAAGACCTTCGACTACGAGGCGCGTGATGATCGCCCGGAGCGCGGCGCCAAGGGCAGCCTCGATTATCTGCGTGACAGCGGCGGGCGTGTCACGCTGCGGATCTTCGAGAGCCTGAAGCCCGTGATCGCAGCGGTCAATGGTGCTGCTGTTGGCGTCGGCGTGACCATGCAATTGCCGATGGACATCCGCCTGGCATCGACCGACGCGAAATTCGGTTTTGTTTTCGCCCGTCGCGGGATCGTGCCGGAAGCCTGCTCCAGCTGGTTTCTGCCGAAGATCGTAGGGCTCCAGAGCGCGCTGGAGTGGTGTTACACGGGACGGGTTTTCCCGGCCCAGGAGGCGCTGGAGCGCGGTCTGGTGCGCTCTCTGCACAAGCCGGACGAACTGATGCCCGCAGCAATCGCGTTGGCGCGCGAGATCGCTGACAACACCGCGCCGGTGTCCATCGCGCTGACCCGCCAGATGTTGTGGCGCATGGCCGGTGCTGATCACCCGATGGAAGCGCACAAGATCGACAGCCGTGCGATTTTCGCGCGCGGCAAGCAGGCCGACGCCAAAGAGGGGGTGACGAGCTTCCTCGAGAAGCGCGCACCGAATTATCCAGATAAGGTCTCGGCCGACATGCCGGACTTCGTACCCTGGTGGACGGACCGTCCGTTCGCCTGAAGTACAGTTTTGACAGAGGAGGCAAGCATGGCAGGGATTGGTTACGTCACGGTCGGCGTCAACGACATGGAAAAGGCAATGGCGTTTTATGATGGGCTGTTCGCCATGATCGGCGGCAAGCGCGCCATGAAGACGCCGAAGGGACAGATGTACGTCTTCGGTTCTGGTCCGATGTTCCTTGTGACCGCGCCCTTTGATGGCCAAGCGGCCACGCATGGCAACGGCGCCATGACGGCCATCCAGGTCGACAGCAAGGATCAAGTCGCCGCTCTTCACGCCAAAGCCATCGAGCTGGGCGGAACCTGCGACGGCAAGCCGGGTCCGCGCGGCGCCTTTGGCACCTTCTCCTACTTCCGCGATCCGGACGGCAATAAGCTCGCAGCCTTCGTGATGGGCCAGTAGAGCCATGTTCCGGCAGCGATCGGCGGGGCGGGTCCGCTGTCATGGGCCGGGCGCGCCCTCTGCCAATCGGTTGCTGACCGGTGCCGCATCCACGGCGGTAGACCTCTATTGAGCGGGTGCCACTGCTGGGGCCCACTGCTGGGGCCCACTGCTGGGGCCCACTGCTGGGG
>JBILMQ010000309.1:0-4031 GCA_044375455.1 Caulobacterales bacterium
GCCGCCTGAGCGGCTTTATCTTGATACTTTGGAGCTGGATTCGCTGGTGCTTGGCCTGCGTACACGGACCATCGCGCCGTTCGCAGATGAAAAAACGCCGGCTTTCTCTGACGCCAGGGGGCGGGCTGGCCGAAACTTCGCGCCGGAACGCGTGGATCCCAACGCCAATGTGTTTGAGTCGTTAAAGCTTCATCTGGAGAGCCGGGTAAAGGAGGGAAAACGTGCGCTGATCGCCTGCTGGAGCGACGGCTCAGCGGAGCGTCTGGCGCATGTGCTTGCCGATCATAAGCTCACCGACCTTCCGGTGGTGAGCCATTGGAAGGCCCAGACTTCTGCGCGCGACGCGATCCAGCTTGCGGTTCTGCCGCTTGAGCAGGGCTACGAGACGTCTGATCTGGTGGTTGTGAGTGAGCAGGACATTCTTGGCGACCGGATGGCGCGCCAGCGCCGGCGGCGCAAGGCCTCTTCGCTTCTGATGGAGGCGTCTGCGCTCATCCAGGGTGATCTCATCGTGCATGTCGATCATGGCATAGGACGCTATGAGGGGTTAAAGACGCTTGATGTGGCTGGCGCGCCGCACGATTGTCTTGAGCTGATCTATGCGGGCGGCGACAAGATCTACCTGCCGGTGGAAAACATCGAACTGGTGAGCCGCTATGGCGCCGAGGACGCGGCTGCCCAGCTTGACAAGCTTGGCGGGGTCTCCTGGCAGAACCGCAAGGCTCGGGCCAAGAAGAAGCTTCTCGAGATAGCTGAGGGCCTGATCCGGACCGCTGCGGAGCGTGCGCTGCGCAGCACTGAGGCGTTGCCTCCGCCGACTGGCGCCTTTGACGAGTTCTGTGCGCGCTTTCCGTATGAAGAAACCGATGACCAGCTCAACGCCATTTCTGACATCCTCACTGATTTGGAGAGCGGCAAGCCGATGGATCGGCTTATCTGCGGGGACGTCGGCTTCGGCAAGACCGAGGTGGCGTTGCGCGCGGCGTTCGTCGCGGCGATGTCGGGCCGTCAGGTGGTGGTTGCGGCGCCGACGACCCTGCTGTGCCGGCAGCACTTCCGTACGTTCGCCGAGCGCTTCCGCGGCTTGCCGGTGGTGGTGCGCCAACTTTCGCGGCTGGTTCCGGCCAAGGAGGTTGCTGAGACCAAGCAGGGGCTGCGGGACGGCACGGTCGACATCGTGGTGGGCACCCACGCTGTGGTCGCCAAGGACGTCGCGTTTCGCGACCTAGCACTCATCATTGTGGATGAGGAGCAGCATTTCGGCGTGAAGCACAAGGAGCGGCTCAAGGAGCTGAAATCGGAAGTTCACGTGCTTACCCTCACGGCCACGCCGATTCCGCGTACGTTGCAGCTGGCGCTCGCCGGCATCCGCGAGATGTCGGTGATCGCGACGCCGCCGATCGACCGGCTGGCGGTGAAGACCTATGTGGCGGAATTCGACGCTGTGTCGGTGCGCGAGGCGTTGCTGCGTGAGCGCTATCGTGGGGGGCAGAGTTTCTTTGTCACCCCGCGGATCGCTGACCTGGAGGACCTTGCCAAATTCCTACGCGAGAATGTCCCGGAAGTAAGCTTTGTGGTCGCCCATGGCCAGATGTCGCCGAGCCAGCTTGAGGACATCATCGGTTCCTTCTACGAGGGCAAGGCGGATGTTCTGTTGTCCACGACGATTGTTGAATCGGGACTTGATATTCCCAGGGCGAACACGCTGATCGTGCATCGAGCCGATATGTTTGGTCTGGCTCAGCTTTATCAGCTTCGCGGTCGCGTCGGCCGGTCGAAGCTGCGCGCTTATGCCTATCTCCTGACGCCGCCGAACCAGAAGCTCACGGGCGGGGCGCAGCAGCGTTTGAAGGTTCTCCAGTCGCTAGACAGCCTGGGGGCAGGATTTACCCTGGCAAGTCATGACCTTGACATGCGTGGCGGCGGCAATCTGTTGGGTGAAGAGCAGTCCGGTCACGTCAAGGAAGTCGGCGTTGAACTCTATCAGAGCATGCTTGAGGATGCTGTGGCGGGCCTGCGCTCGAGCGATACGGACGTCCGCCCGGACGCCAGCTGGTCTCCGGCGATCGCAGTCGGCGCGGCGGTGTTGATCCCGGAGAGCTATGTTCCAGACCTCAATATCCGCCTGTCGCTGTATCGCCGTCTTGCTGACCTTTCGAGCGATGCGGAGCGTGACGGTTTCGCTGCCGAATTGATCGACCGTTTCGGTCCGATGCCGGATGAGGCCCGTCAGCTGATTGCGGTTGCGGGATTGAAGGCGCTGTGTCGCGCGGCGGGCGTGCAAAAGCTCGATGCGGGGCCCAAGGGGGCGGTGCTGACGTTCCGCGATGGGGCTGTAAAGGATGCTGCGCGGTTGCTCCGGTTTGTTCAGGCCCATCCGGCGCACTTCAAACTGCGTCCGGACCAGAAGCTGGTGGCTATGGGGGACTGGCCAGACCTTGCTCAGCGGTTGAGCGGCGCGCGCAGGGCGTTGGAGGCGCTGGCGCAGGCGCAGCAGGGCCACAAGGCGGCCTGAGCCAGGCGGCCTGGGGCAGGCTATATGGACGACCCGACATGGGACATTGGCCTTGCTGGGCGTGATGGCGTATACATTTACGATGCAGTTGTCTGAGGAAGCGCGGGCGCTTGAGGCGGATGTTCGCTCACGGCTGTCGTCGCGGCTCGATCCGCCGGGTCTTTCGCATCCGCGTCTGTCCGATTTTGACCTCAATCCGCAGAGCCGGCCGGCGCCGCGCAGGCTCACCCCGGCGGCGGTCCTGGTGGGCCTTGTGGAGCGGCCGCATGGGCTCAGCCTGCTTTTGACCCAGCGCACTGAGACCATGCCGACCCATCCCGGCCAAATCGCATTCCCAGGGGGTCGCATTCAGCCTGAGGATGCCGACGTCGCCGCCGCGGCGCTGCGTGAGGCGCGCGAGGAAGTGGGTCTTGATCCTTCTCACGCCCGCGTGTTGGGTGGCTTTGAGGCCTATGAGACGGTGACGGGCTACGCGGTGTCTCCGGTCGTGGCTTTGGTTGATCCGGCTTTTCGCGCGCGCCCGGATCCGCGGGAGGTCGCTTCTGTCTTTGAGACGCCATTCGCCTGGCTCATGGATCCCGCCAATCATGAACGCCATGAGCGCGTCTGGCAGGGTGGGTCGCGCAGCTACTATGCGATGACCCATGAAGGACGCTACATCTGGGGCGCCACTGCGGGGATGATCCGGGCGCTATGGCTTAGACTCTACGGCACCTGACCATGCTGCGCCGATTGCTGATTGAATTCGTCCTGTTTGCGACTCCGTTCCTGCTTTATTACGGCGCACGTTTGGCGCTGCGTCTGCTGCGTCCGGACATCTCCGCCCAACCCCCTGTGCCGCCGGGCCGCATCGTGCAGTTGACGATGGCCGGCGTGGGGTTGGCGGTGGCTGGGTTTGCGGTTGCAGTGTTTGTGGAGCCTCGCCACGACGGGGAGGTTTACCTTCCGGCCCATTTGGAGAATGGAGAACTCGTGCCAGGCCGTTACGCCCGGCCGCCCGCGCCAACGCCGACTGCTCCGCCTGCGCCGGCGCTGCCGGGGCTGGCGAGGCCGCAGGAAAAGCCTGCGCCTGCGCCTGACACCGACCGGGTTGTTCTGGAGGGGCATCCGTGACCGGAGCGCGACGCCTGGCGCCTGCTGGCTGGATGACTGCCCCGGAGACGCGCGCCGTGATCGCCGCCCTGGAGGCGGCGCAGGCAGGCTCAGCACGTTTCGTCGGCGGCTGCGTGCGCAATGCGCTGATGGGCCGGCCTATAGATGACATCGACATCGCCACGCCGCTTTTGCCGGATGATGTGATTTCCGCTTTGCGGGCGGCGGGCTTGAAGTTCGCGCCGACTGGTCTTGCGCATGGGACGGTGACGGCGATCGTGCATGGGCGTCCGTTTGAAATCACCACGCTTCGCAAGGATGTGGAGACGGACGGTCGTCATGCCGTCGTCGCGTTCACGACGGATTGGGCGCAGGACGCCGCCCGCCGGGATTTCCGCCTCAACGCGATCTACGCCTCGCCTGA
>JBILMQ010000065.1:0-13526 GCA_044375455.1 Caulobacterales bacterium
GTATCGTACGCTGGTCTCGACAGTTGGGACGACAACGACGCTGTCGCGTGGGGAACGGGTTTTCTCCATCGACAACTTCCAGTGGCCGCTGCGGGTGTTGAGCCGGCGCGACGGCGGCGACATTACGCAGGCATGGACCTATAAGGCGGACGTGTCGAAGGAATTGAGCGCCTTCGACGCGCCGGTGGTGGTCAAGGCCGGCATGCTGTATGTTGATCGCGCCAAGAAATCGCGCGAGTCGTTCTGGACCACTGGCGACCTTACATCGTCGGCGAACGCGGCGACGCTGGCCAGGTTCGTGGCGGCCGGCTACTCTACCGCAACGTTCTATGATCTTTTCCGTAACCGGAAGGGTTATCAGGGCGACTATCCGCTCGGCTACGCGTTCACCTATCACACCAAAAGTATTCTCGATGAGTTGACGGCAGGCTTGGTGCGCAGCGGCGTCCTGACGCGCGACCTGAACACGGAGCGCGACGCCTATTACGACGTTCGCGAACGGGTCCTTGGCGGCTATGCGATGGCCACGTTCGGACGCGACTGGGGTTCTGTGGTGGTTGGACTGCGCGGAGAAAGCATCAAGAACGCATCCACCGCCTTGCCGGTGATCCGCGGCGTGCGCACCTTCACGACGGTCGAGGGCGATGAAACGCTCTGGTATCCGAGCGCACACATCAACTGGGATGTGACCGATCAGTGGAAGGTCCGGCTGGGACTGACGTCTACCGCGTCGCGCCCGGATTTTGATGACCTCAGGCCGAACTTCTCGATTGACGACATCAACCAGACCATCGTCGGCGGCAATCCCTTCGCCAAGCCTGAAAAGCAGAAGGGAGTTGATCTCTACACGGAGTACTACCCAGACGGCGACGGCTTTTTCTCGGCCGGTTTATTTTACAAGGACATCACCGATGTCTTGTTCACCCAGCGCACCGCCTTTGGCTCGGATGCGCTTGACAGCGGCGGGTTCGACCGGACCGGCTATGACTACACGCGCATCGACAATGCGGGCGACGGCTATCTTGCGGGTTTCGAGGTCTATTACTCTGCAACCGCCCAAGCTCTCGTCGAGCGGCAGAAATGGCCGAGCTGGCTTGGCGGCTGGGGGTTCAGCGCGTCGGGCACGTGGGTCGACTCGCAGGTGGACATTCCCCAGGTCATCAGCCCGCGCACCGGGTTGGTGACCAACCCGGCGCGCAGGCAGAAGCTCCTTGGCGCGTCCGACTTCACCGGCAATCTGGCCCTCACGTATGAGAAGTATGATCTGTCGGTGCGTCTGGCGTATCAATACCGCACGCCTTGGGGCCAGTCCTATGGGAGCTATGTGACGGTTGCGGGTGCGATTGTGCCGGCTGGAACCGACAGCGCCAACGGCGATACCTTCTGGGACGCCGACGACGAACTCGACCTGTCCATACGCTATATCGTGAACGATGCCTTTGAGGTCTATGTCGACGGTATCAATCTGCTTGACGGCAAGGGTCGGCGTTATGTGGATCGATCGGAGTACCCGATTGAGCGTGAGGGGTTCGGGCAGCGCTACGTGGCCGGCGTGCGGTTCAACTTCTAGGTCAGGCGCGCTAGCATGAAGGGTCGCGCCGCGGTGCTGGCTGCGGCGCGACCATTTTGGGGGAAAATCTTGATGTCCGTATCGCGTCGCCACTTTCTGCGCACCGCCGCCGCCCTGGGCGTGGCGGCGCCCGGCCTGGAGCTCCTGTCTGCGTGCGCTGTTGGTGCTGCGTCATCTGCGTCCGTCGGCTTCGGGCCGCTGGTTCCAGATCCAGCAGGGCTGATCGATCTGCCGGCCGGGTTCTCGTATTCGGTGGTGTCGCGGGCGGGCGAGGCGATGGATGACGGGCTCATAGAACCGGGGCGCCATGACGGCATGGCGGCGTTTCCGGTTCCCGGGTCACCGCAACTGTGTGTCCTTGTGCGCAATCATGAAAACACCCCCGACATGCGGGATATGGGCGCATTTCGCGATGACTTCGCGCTGGCGAACCGCCTGGAGGATGGGTTGATCTACGATTGGGCGCCGGATGGGCGCCCGCTGCTTGGGGGCGCATCGTCGTGCCTGTACGATCTTTCGGCGCGGCGGGCGGTGTCGCGCTGGCTCAGTCTTGCGGGGACGGCAAGCAATTGCTCGGGCGGGCCGACGCCGTGGGGCAGTTGGATCAGTTGCGAGGAGACACAGGAAACGGTTGGGCCGTCGGCCGGCAAGGCGCATGGGTTTGCCTTTGAAGTGGACGCGGCCGCCCGCGGTTTGACGCGCCCGACGCCCATTCGCGCAATGGGCCGGTTCAAACATGAGGCTGCGGCGGTCGATCCGCTCACTGGGATCGTCTACCAGACGGAGGACGTCGCCGACTCTCTGATCTACCGCTTCCTGCCGGAGCGCCGCGGCGTTCTGCTGGCCGGGGGAAGATTGCAGGCGCTGGCCATTGAGGCCCAAGCGGGCTGTGACACGCGCAATTGGGGGGATGGCCCTGAGATTGCCCAGGGGACGCGGTTCATTGTGCGGTGGATCGATCTGGACGATGTCGAGGCGCCGGATGGCGACCTGCGGTTGCGGGGGCGTCATCGCGGCGCGGCGATTTTCGCGCGTGGCGAGGGCATGGCCTATGCAGCGGCGCGAGAGGGCGGACATGTCTATTTCACCTGCACCTCCGGCGGAGCGCGACGGCTCGGTCAGATATGGCGCTACCGGCCGAGCCGCTTTGAGGGCGGACCTGGCGAAGGCGATGAGCCGGCAACTCTCGAACTGCTCGCGGAGAGCCGTGACACGGCGACATTTGACATGGTGGACAACATCTGTGCGTCACCGTTCGGTCATATGGTCGTTGCTGAGGATGGCGGCGGCGACAACTTTCTGCGCGGCGTGACGCCGCGCGGCGAGATCTATGCGCTTCTGCGCAACGCCCATCCGGCCCAATCAGAGCTGTGCGGTCCATGTTTTTCGCCAGACGGATCCACATTGTTCGTGAACATCCAGAAGCCTGGCATGACCGTGGCGGTCACCGGGCCCTGGAGCAGGGCGGGATGAGCGGGTTGGGCGTCGGCTCGAACGGGACAGGACGCCGGCGTGCACGCGGGGCGATCGGCTGGCTCGTGGCTGCGATGCTTGGCGTTCTGGCGGCGGCGCCCGCCTGGGCGCGCGGCGGTAGCGCCGTGTTCCTGCATCCCGACGGCATGGGCGCCAACACCTGGGCCGGCGTGCGGCTGGCGACGGTTGGCCCTGACGGCCGTCTCGCGTGGGATGGGCTTGAGCGGACCGGAGTCTATGTTGGTCCTTTGCTGGATCAGGTGTCGGCAACCTCAAATGGGGGCGGCACGTCGCATGCGTGGGGCGTGCGATCAGACGCTGGCGGGTTTGGCACGGTGGGGGGCGCGCCGATCATGGCATCAGCCTCCGGCGCCGACGCGCCGCTGATGGTGGAAGCGCGCCGCGCCGGCAAGAAGATCGGCATCGTCAGCAGCGCCAGCGTGACGGATGCCGGAACCGGGACGCAGCTTACGGTCGCGGTTAGTCGGCGCGATCATGAGGCGATCGCCGCCGGGATGCTGGCCAGCCGCCCGGACGTTCTCATGGGCGGAGGCGAGCAGTGGTTCCTGCCGTTGGGCGTGGCTGGCGTACACGGCCCTGGGCGGCGCAGCGACGGGCGCAACCTGATTGAGGAAGCGCGTGCGCAAGGCTACCGGATCGTACGCACGCGTGCGGAGTTTGCCGGTCTTGGATCCTATCGCGGACGGGTGTTGGCCCTGTTCGCGTCCGGAAATACCTTCAATGAGGGCAGCGAAGAACGTCTGGCGGAGCTGGGCCTTCCTCTGTTTCATGCTGGGGCGCCGCGCTTTGACGAGATGGTTTCTTCAGCGTTGAAGCTTCTTGCCGATGGGACGCGCGGATTTTATCTGATGGCGGAGGAAGAGGCGACAGACAATTTTGCGGGCGACAACAACGCTGCAGGCGTCCTTGAGGCAGGGGCAGGTGCGGATCGCGCGATAGCGGTCGTGCGTGCTTTCATGGCGCGGCGCAGGGACGTCACGCTGGTGGTTGCCTCGGATTCGGACTGCGGCGGGATGCAGGCGACCGGCGACGACATTGCTGTGGACGCGCCGTTGCCAGAGCGCCTTGAAAACGGCTCGCCGCTTGACGGCGTGGGCGGCGCGCGCGGCAGGCCGTTTCTTGCCGCCCCTAACGCTTTGGGCGTTCGGCTCCCCTTTGCGATTGCCTGGGCGTCGGATGGCGATATGAGCGGTGGCGGGGTTGTGCGGGCGGCGGGAGCTGCCGCAGCAGGGCTGCCCGCGACGGTAGACTCGACCGGCATTTTCGTCATCCTGCACCGAGCTCTGTTCGGGGTGGGCCGTCAACGCGACGCCCGACCTGCGCCGGGCTAAGCGCCTTGTGCAGTCGTTAGAGCCCGCGCGAGCGCGTCGGCGGCTGCCGCTATGGCTGGCTTTGCGGCGGGCGAAACGCGCGTCATTGAAAAGAACCCATGCGGCTGATCGGGATAGTCTCTGTACGTTACGTTCACGCCGGCAGCTGCAAGCTTGTCGGCATACGCACGTCCCTCGTGGCGCAGTGGGTCCCATCCGGCCGTTATCAGATAGGCCGGCGCCAGGCCTGACAGCACCGGGGCAAAGAGGGGGGAGACACCCGGGTCCATCAGGTCGACATTGGCGAGGTAGCGCTTGCGGACCCAATCCAGGGTCGCCCGCGACAACAGGAAGCCCTCCTGGAGGGCGGGCGCTGCTGCCAGCGGGGCCCACTGCAGCACCGGGTAGATGAGCAGTTGCAGCTTCAATCGGGCCGCCGGTCCGAGCGCCTGGGCGACCGCGGCGGCAAGGTTGCCGCCTGCAGAATCTCCGCCCACCGCCAGGGCGTCAGGATCGACGCCGAAACGGTCGGCAAACGCGATAATGGCGCGCACGCTTTGCACGGCGTCGTCGCGGGCGGCCGGAAATTTGTGCTCCGGAGCAAGACGATAGTCGACTGAGATCACGCGCACGCGCGCAAGTGCGCACAGCCTGCGCACGAGGCGGTCATGGGTATCAAGATCGCCGAGGACGAACCCACCGCCATGGAAGAAGACAAGGGTCGGTCGCGCCGGACCCTCTTCAACATCGTAGAGACGCGCCGGGCGCGGTCCGGCGCCGCCTTCGACGTGAGTGTCGCGCACCACGGGCAGGCTCAGTGGCGGGTCCTCAAGCCCCAGTGTGATGGTTTTGAACGCTGCGCGCGCCTGCTCCATGGGTTGTTCGAGAAACGCGGCGCGCGCCGCCTCGCGTGCGCGGTCAAGAAAGGCATCGATCATCGCATCGCGCACGCCATCAGCGCGCGCCTTCCACAGCGAGCGGGCGGGCCGGGTAGGCTTGCGAGTGTTTCCAGACCTGAGGCAGATCGCACGCCAGGATGAACGGCTCGAACACGGAGCCGATCAGCATCTGACGGCCGATCTTCACCGCCACTGAGGCGCCTGACAGCGGCTCACCGAGGGTCAGATATATCTGGTCGGCTTTCTTGGCCACGGGATCAATGTAGAGGATCTGGCTGGGCGACCGCTTTGCCTGGTCGCGGGCATGCGCCGCGAATGTCATCATCTTCGGGTGGCTGGCGATCAGGAGACCGCCCGCATCGTCGAACGTGATGTTGTCGACGCCTGTTCCCAAAAACACGCCGCCATGCGGCTGCAAGGTAAGAGCGCCGGACGATCTGTTGACATCGTAGATCCTCAGTGCGCGATGGATGGTGGCGGTCGCATAGAGTGTGTTCGACTGCTGATCGTAAGCAAGCGAATTGGCGAAACCAAGGCCGCTGTCGGCTTTGCGCCAGTCGACGCCGTTAAAGAACCAGATCGACCCGTCTCCTGCGTTGGCTACGACGTTGAAGAATTCGCCCAGCGAGCCGCGTGCGGCTTGTGTTTCATTCGTGACATAGAAGGTGGTGTGGCTGATCGCGGCGACGTCGTTCATCCGCGCCACGCGGGGATCTGTCACGGTGCGCCGGTGGCGCGCACGCCCCCCGATCAGATCGTAGATTTCGACAGTCGTTGGCGTCTTGGATGAGGCCCCGCCGGGATGATTGACAACGAACAGGCTGACATTGCCCTCGCCATCCTGGAACAGGCTGAGACCCTGGGGATGAAAGTCTGCAGGCACGCCCCCTGTGATGTCGGTGCGGTCGCTCCAGGTTTCAAAGCCGGCCGCCGGCAGCAGGTAGAGCGCGCCGCGCGGTGGTGAGGGCTCTGCGGCGCGACGCCGGTCGTCGCTCGACAGGACGATGCGGCCGCCAAACAGATCTGGCTCCATGTCTTCCACGCCAGCAAGACCCGTAAGCTTGCGGCATTGGCCATCGAAGCGCGGAATGAGCGTTGTCGCCTCCCCCAGCCGCACCGACGTGCTCCAGAAGATATAGGAGAGGGCGGCTGCAGCCGCGACGAGACCGAGGAGTGCGAGTGTGAGCGGCTTGCGCCGCGCGGTCTTGGCGGACTGCGGTGTGGGGACGTCAGTGTGTGGCGCGGGGGTGACGTTCATCATGCAACCGTGGAAAGCAGGGGCGTGTGCTGATAGCTTCTTGGCCGCGCGCAATCCAGTCTGGCCGGGCAAGCGGGCCCCTGGCGCGCGGGTGAGTGTGGCGTGTTTTCATCCGCGACGGGTGAAGCGCACCGGCAGACTGGTCAGGCCGCGCAGCACCATGCTGGGATGGTGGTGCAGATTGCTGCTGTCGACGGCCAGGCTGAGACCATCGGTGCGCTCGACCAATTCGCGCAGGGCGCAGCGCAATTCCTGACGCGCCAGCAGATGGCCGATGCAGTGATGGATGCCGTGACCGAAGGCCATATGGCGGTTGGCGTTGCGCCGGCGCACGTCAAAACGTTCGCCATCCTCAAACCGCTCTTCATCGCGGTTCGCCGCCGCATAGCGGATGTTGACCAGAGAGCCCTTGGGGATCGTGACTCCTGCAATGAGGACGTCCTGGGTGGTCATTCGGAAAAGTCCCTGCACCGGACTTTCGCAGCGCAGCACCTCTTCGGCGAGCCTGACGTAAAGGCTTGGGTCCTGGCGCAGCAGGGCCGTCTGGTCGGGGTTTTCACACAGCAGTTTGACGCCAGATGCGATGGCGTTGGTGGTCGTTTCGTTGCCCGCAACGAGCAGCTGGTTGAGAATGGACAGCAATTCGCGGGTGTCCAATTGGGTATTATCGTCAAGACGCGCATGCACCAGCGCGCTCACCATGTCGTCGGAGGGGCTGGCGCGCACCGCCTCGAATTTGGCGGCGAAATAGTGCTGGAACTCAACCATGTCGCGGGCGCAGGCGAGCGCCTGTTCTTTGGAGATCATGCGGCCCAGCGGGGCGACTGATGAGTCGGACCAGCGCTTGAACTTGTCCATATCCGCGCGCGGCACGCCAAGCTGGTCGGCGATCACCATCAGCGGGATCGGCACGGCATAGGCTTTCACGATATCGGCTTCACCCTGGTCGATGAAGGCGTCGAGACATTCCCGGCAGATGTCAGCGATGTAGCGCTCCATGGCGGACACGCGCTCCGGCGTGAAGGCCTTGTCGACCAGGGCGCGGTAGCGCGTGTGGGACGGCGGATCGTTGGACACCAAGGTGTCGACGGGCTCGCCGAAGCCATCGCGCGCGTAGATTTCGCTCACTTCGGCGCTCTGGGCGCCTGCGCGAAACCCAAGTTTGGAGGAAAACAGCTCCGGGTGCTGCAACGCAAACTGTACGTCTTCATAGCGCGACAGGATCCAGAAGCCGGTCTGCGGAACCTGGTAGACCGGCGCCTCCTCGCGCAGGGCCTTGTAGAATGGATAGGGGCATTCCTGGGTCGCTGGATCGACGAAATTGAATGCGCTCAGTTTGCTCATGGCCGTCTCCGGGGGCGCCTGCGTGATCGACGGCGCGCCGGTAAGGATAGGCCGCACAGCCCTGCGGGCGAGGGTGCGTCGCCTGGGCCAGCGGTTGGCGCGGGCGACGGCCTCGACGACTTGACGTAGGTGTCGCTCCGGGCGTCTCAGCCGTGCGCCGGAGCGCCCGTCTCAGGCCTGTCCGAGGTCGGGAGTGAGCCCCCGCGCATGGGCAAGCGCCACGAGGCGCTCGACCGCCGCATCGAGACGGCCTGCGTCCTCGCCGCGCGCCACGATGGCGGCGCCGTACCCGTCCGGGCCGAAGAATGGATAGGAGCCGAAGCTGATGTCAGGCATGGCGCGTGCGATTGCCTCCAGATCGGCGGCGAATTCGCCTTCGCGCAGGCCCTTGGCGCGCACCGAGCGTGACAGCAGTGGCCGTCCGCCCTGGAGCCGCGGCGCGACGTCTTCAAGCATGGCGCGCATGATCGCCGGCACTCCTGCGAGCACGAACACATTGGCGAGCTGGAAGCCGGGCGCCCCTGAGACCGGATTGGCGATCAGGCTTGCGCCGTCGGGAATGCGCGCCATGCGCTTGCGGGCCGGCGTCAGGTCGGCCGGGTTGTGATAATGCGCCTGCAGGATCGCCAGGGCGTCGGCCCGCTCGCCGATCTCGACGCCGAAAGCGGCGGCCACAGCGTCTGCGGTAATGTCGTCATGGGTCGGGCCGATTCCACCGGTCGTGAGGAGATAGTCGTAGCGCTCTCGCAGCGCGTTCACCGCGGCGATGATCTCTGCATCGATATCCGTAACGATGCGGGCTTCTGCGACTGTGACGCCGAGCGGCGCCAGAAAGCCTGCGATCGTTGACAGATTGGTGTCGCGCGTGCGTCCGGAGAGGATTTCATCCCCGATGATCAGCACCGCGGCTGTGACGCGCGTTGTGGGCATGCGGCGAACTCCTGCATGTGGCCTAGGCGGTGGACCAGCCAGACGTGACGGGGCCTGCGACGTCACCGAGGTCGCGGCCGTCGAGCGCGCGCCACAGCAGTCGTTCAGGATCCACCGGTCCGGGCAGCAGCAGACGCCCATGGGGCGCGGGTGTAAAGCCGAGTGGGGCAAAGAATGCGGCCGCCCCGATCAGCACCATGATGGATTGTCCATCGCGGATTGCGGCCTCACAGCATGCGTGCGCAAGCGCGTGGCCCAGACCCTGGCCGCGCAACGAGTCCTCGACTGCAAATGGTCCGAAGAACACGGCGTTGCGCGGGCCGGCTTGGATCGGCCAAACCTTGGCGGCGCCCGCAAGGCGCCCGTCGCGCCAGGCGATGCGTCCGAGCGCGCGCAGCGGCAGGTTGTTCTCGCGCAGTCGTGCGGCTGTCTTGGCGAAGCGGCCTGGTCCGAAGGCGCGCGCGAACAGCGCGTCGACCTGCGTATCCATAGTTTCAGCCTCGACAGTTAACTCGACGTCCGCCAGGCGTCCGATCAGGGCCTGATCCTTAATCTGGGGCTCAGTTTGCTCGGGCGCTTTGTGCAACGCCGGTTGGGAGGTCCGGTCTTCACGGGCCAGGGCGGCGTTTGCGGGAGCCGCCTGGAGGGGGCCTGCCTGGAGGGGAGGTGTCTGTCCGGGAAACGGCGCCAGCACTGGATCTTCGGTGAATTTGGGCATTGCGGGTGTCCGGTCGGTGATTGAGACGGCCCGCAGCGCTGAAAGGCTAGGGGCGAATGAATGGGCGACGGTCTCGTCGCACTGTCCTCACCGCGGCGTGCATGGTTCATCTCGACTCTGGTTGCGACACCGGCGCGTGGGCCCCGGCTGGAGCGCGGTGGTAGGAGCGGTGGGGGGCTGCGTCAAGCATCAGCGAACCTTGGACGTGGGCGACGCCGGTGCAGGCGCGCCGAGCGCACGCCCGCGGTCACCTCCGCCTCAGTGGTGCAAATGGGGGCGGCGTGTCGGCTCTATCTGCCGGAGATCTGGGCCAGTGATGCGCACCGTCATGAGAAAGTCGGCGTTCCTGACAACGTCGTGTTTCAAACCAAGCCGCAGATTGCACTGCGACAGACCAAGAATGCGCAAGCCGAAGGCGTCAGCCCCGCCAGTGTGCTCGCAGACGCGGGTTATGGCGCGGCAACGGCTTTTTTGCGATGACCTGACGGCGCTTGGCCTTGAGCATGGTGTGGGCGTTCAGGGACGTTTCAGCATCTGGTCAGCATCTGGTCAGCATCTGGTCAGCATCTGGCCGCCGGGCCAAGCGCCGATGCCTGCCAGAGCATGGAGCGGGCGGGGACGGCCCACCAAGACCCTGAGGCGCCGTACAGATCACAAGCCTGTATCTATCAGGAACTCACACAGAACATCAGGCTGTCGCACGCCGAGGGGCGAGGATGGCGCGGCTTCCACCACCAGGCCGCCGTGTGCATCGCCGCCTCCGGGGTCCTCATCCTGGAACCGGAGACGTTTCCCCTTGGCGCCTCAAAGCAACCTCAAACGCCAGCAGACTTTCATTTCCGAGGGTCGACGACCCAGAGGCAGCGCCAATTTGGACGGCCCGCCACGGGGCGGGATCAATAGCGACCATACGACGACGATGAAACACTGCGCTGGCGCAGTCGCTGGAAAGATGTCTGTGCCTGCGCAGCATACAGAACACCAAAAACCCAGGGTGGTTTACTGCATAGAAGTGCTGGACGGCGCCGCGTTCGTTCCGGGCGTCCGGTGTCGCCAGGCGGCGTCGGGATGGTAGGCGTCGGGATTTGGCGCAGGCTCACGCGTCTGCTAGCATTTCGGCTGTCTCAGGGAGGGTGTGATGGCGGGTGTTCGGCGGTTTTTTGTGGGGTTGGCGCTGGCCGCCGCCATTGGAGTGGGGATCTACTTTTTGACGGCTTCGCTGGGAGTGAAATTCGGGCTCTTGGATTGGCGTATCGGCTTTGGATTGATGGTGTTCCAGCTTGGGCCCATGGTTCTTGGCGGGGCCGCCGTGATCGCTCTGATCGCGACCATCCTTGCCTTTGTGGCGCGCCCTGCGGGCGGACGGATCGCGGCATTGGCCGCGCTGGCCCTTCCGCTTGCGCTGATCGGCTGGTTCGGGATGCTGGCCAGCGCAGGCATGCGCGTGCCGCCGATCCATGATGTGACCACCAATCTGGCCGATCCGCCGCAGTTCTCCTCCGCCATTCTGCAAGCCCGCGCGACCGTTCCTGGCGTCAATCCACTTGATACAGCCCTCGTCCCGGAGGCAGTGAAGGCACGCTTTCCAGCTGCAGCGGGACGGCCAGTCGCCGACCTGCAGCGCGAGGCTTATCCTGAGATTGTCCCGATCAGCCTGTCCGCGGCGCCGGACGCCGCCTTCGATGCGGCGCTTGCAAGCGTCACTGCAGAAGGCTGGACGGTGGTGACCCAGGATGCGCGCGGCGGCGTGATCGAAGCGACGGATGAAAGCTTCTGGTTCGGTTTCAAAGACGACGTGGCCATCCGCATCCGGCCTTCATCCTCCGGGGGCTCGCTCGTCGATATCCGCTCGGTGTCGCGGGTTGGTCTGTCGGATCTCGGCGCCAACGCGAAACGCATCAAGGCTTTCGCCGCAGCGCTCAAGGCGCGAGTGTCCGGCCAGTCGTGACCGGGTGCGAGATGCCGGAGCTTGCGATCGAACGCAGAGCAGACTGCGTGTGCGCCATTGCTTTTGCGATCCATTACGGCACCAGCGATCGCCGCCGACCAAGGCCTGTCTCAGGCACAGAGCCAAGCTCGAGTTTGTAGGGGTTCCTCGCACCTTCGATCGGTTTGCCGCCAGGGCGCGCGGGGAGCGTGTTGGGTCCATCAGCTTGCGCGAGACGCCATCTCGGACTGCATGGCGCAGCGTCCTGACGCTGCATGTGACCGGTCGCGTCGGCGGCAGTGACGACGCTGATGGGGGCCGATGCACCGTCAGGCGCAAGGTTTATCTGCTCGGCGATCTCGTCAGCCAATGTTCGCTGCTGTGAGGCGTGATCTGGAGCGGCGCCCCGCGATGTGGTCCGGCGCCGCCGCTGCGTTTCGGTCTGCATCGGCGCGGACGCGTGTCTCACCAGGTGTTTTCCTACCTGGTGTTTTCTCGCCCGGTATCTTGTCACCGGCATTTTGTCACCGGTATTGGGGAGCCGGTGTTGTGTAACCGGGTTATCGCTCATCGGAGCCAGCCTTGCAGGGCTTGCCTCGCCGGGGTCTGTCGCACTGGGATTGTGTCGCACTGGGATTGTGTCGCGCTTGGGACCCGTCGCGCTGGGGAACCTTCGCGTTGGGGAACCTTCGCGCTGGGGACCCGTCGCACTGGGGGCGCCCAGCGACGCATCTGCAGCGCGCGGCCTGCAGCAATGACCTGCCTTCAGGCCCAGATCGGAGGCCCAGACTGGAGGCCCATACAGAAACCGCGACCAATGGGAGGAAGGCCCGCTGGGAGTAAAGGACCAGTCGGCCGGGGGGACATGATAGCTTCGACTGTTGGGGCCGGTTCTCACCCCGCGACGACCGCCTCATCGCAGGCGGTCTGCGGCTAGAACTTGATCGGATCGCCTTCCAGGCCTGGTAGCTTCAGCACAATCAGCAGGTCGCGCAATTCCTGGCGCGCCGCCACGTGGCTCATGGTGAATGCAACGGACGCACCGTCCTCGGCCAGGTCCAGCAGGGTCAGGCCCATAGGAAACAACTCGCGGTAGATGACCCGTTCGGAAAGACCCGGGGCGAGCCGAAATCCGATACGGTTGGAGAGATTGCGCAAGGCGTCGCCGACGCGTTGCTTATTGCGCGCGTCGAGCGGTGACATGCGATTGCGCATAACCACCCAGTCCATGGGCTCGCGCGACACGGCGGCTTTGCGCTTGCGGCACTCCCACACCATTTCCGAGTAATAGGAAGGGCGCAGCACTTCGAGTTTGACCGGATCCACATCGCCGAGCAGATCGAAATCAACGAAGCTGTCGTTCAACGGGGTGATCAGCGTGTCGGCAGCAGCGTGGGCGCGCCGCGACAGCACGCTGTCGCCGCCGGGCGCGTCGACCAGCACGAAGTCGCATTGGCGGCGCAGCTCCTCCAAGGCGGCGTCGAACCGGGCATTCTCTTCGATCCCGGCTTTATCGAGGTCACGCTGGGTCGACGCCTCAATCTGGACAGCCATGGGGATGGGCAGGGCTGAGCCGGACTGCTCGCGCCAGCGTCGACGGTTTTCGAGATACCGGGTGCAGGTGCGCTGGCGCAGGTCGAGATCGATCACGCCAACCGATCTGCCCATGCGCATCAGCGCCACCGAAAGGTGGATCGCGACCGTACTCTTGCCGGCTCCGCCCTTCTCGTTACCGGTGACGATGGTATAGCCGCCGCGTTCGGTCATGGCCGAATCGAAACCTCTCTTACTGTCACCTGAATGAGGGCATGCACTATGTCGGTCAATACGACGCCGCCCATGGTTGTTCGCAACGTTGCCGCACTGCGCGCCCGCACTGCGGCATGGCGCGCCAGCGGCGATACGATCGGCTTCGTCCCCACCATGGGCGCTTTGCACGATGGGCATCTGTCACTGCTTGATCTGGCGCGCGCCAGGACTGGCCGGACGGTGGCCTCGATCTTCGTTAATCCCCGGCAGTTCGCCGCACATGAGGATCTCGCCTCCTACCCGCGCGACGAGGACCAGGACGTTGCG
>JBILMQ010000310.1:0-4026 GCA_044375455.1 Caulobacterales bacterium
CGTGTGACGTGCGGCCCTGCGAGGCTGCGTGTTTGCACCGCAGATGTGTTCGGTGTCGCCCGCCCTCGCAGACCGCCTCAGGGTCGCCGAGATGCAGATCGTGTCGTTCGCGGATCTTTTTGCCGGCAGACTCCTCACAGCGCTCGACCGGAAGCACCCGCTTGATTTGTTTCACGTTTGCGATTTTCTTGCGCGCAAGGGCATTTCGGATGACGTGCGACCGGCTGTGGCGGTCTTCGCCGTCTGCCATGATCGTCCAAGGGCGGAAGTCCTTGGGGTCGGACTGCGTGACCTCGCGGAAGACTACGCCCGGAACCTCGCCGGTTTTGGGATGAGTACAGGCGGGCAAGAAAAGTGGACACTATTTTTCAGCGGCGCGCACGATAAAAGCCTGGCGCGGGAGGGCGCAAAATGGGAGCGGTGCTGTCGTGTCTGGCATCAGGTGCGAAGGACGTCTTCTCGCCAACCCTGCGCGGTCTTGCGCTGCTCTGCTTCCTGCTTGCAGCCAGCCTGCTGGCGGCTCTCGTATGGGCTTTCTTGGCCGTCCTCAGCACGCGCATCGAGCTTCCCTGGTCCTGGGCCGCCACGGGACTCGACTGGCTCGCCGGCGCCGGCGCCGTCCTGCTTGCGCTGGTTCTGCTTCCGCCGGCGGGCATGATGATCGCCGGCCTTCTGCTCGACGCAGCCGCCCATCGGGTC
Organism: Caulobacterales bacterium; assembly: GCA_044375455.1. Classification (GTDB taxonomy): domain Bacteria; phylum Pseudomonadota; class Alphaproteobacteria; order Caulobacterales; family Aquidulcibacteraceae; genus JBEIHX01. Next base: position 700 of record JBILMQ010000310.1, read on the forward strand.
GAGACGCGGGCTTTTCCGGATGACCCCCCGGGGCGCAATCTTGCGCTGCACGAGGGGCTTGCCGCCGGGGTGCGCATTGCCGGTCTGGCCCTGGCGCTGAACGTGGCGGCGATCCCGCTGCTGTTCATTCCGGTCGTCAACGTGATCGCATATCTGGCTTTAAACGCCTTCCTCGCCGGTCGCGAATATTTCAGCCTGGCCTGCCTGCGCTTTCGGACCTGGCGGGAAGGCCGCGCCCTGCGCAGGCGCCACTGGGGGCAGATCTTCCTGGCTGGCCTGGGCGTTGCGGTGTGGATGACCATTCCCATGCTGAACTTGACCACGCCGCTTTTCGCAATCGCGGTCATGACGCGCCTGCACAAGCGGCTCATGACCGCGGCGCCGTCTCCTCCCAAGCCTTGAAGTGCTTCGACAGTTTTAGGCCCTGACCCTGATAATGCGAGTGGCTGCGGCCGTAAGGCGTGCGCGGAGCGCTCGCCATGGGCTCAAACACCAGCCTGCCGACCGGTTGGCCGTGTTCCAGTACGAACGGCACATCGCGCGAGCGCACCTCGAGAACTGCGCGTCCCTGCGAGCCGTCCACGCCGAAGCCCGGATCGAAAAAGCCGGCGTAGTGCGCCCGGAATTCGCCAAGCTCCGGCATGATCGGCGCCATCTCCGCGGCCTCCATGAGCGGGATCACCACGGTTTCATTGGAAGCCAAGATATAGAACTCTCCCGGATCCAGGATCAGCTTGCCGCGTCGCGCCGACAAAGGCTCCCAATAGTCAGCGGGATCGTGGCTGCCCACGCCCGCGACATCCACCGCGCGCGAATGACGCTTGGCGCGGAAGCCAGCAGGCCCGCTTCGCGCCAGATCTACGGTAAAGGTCATCTCCCGCGTGGCGATTGGCGGGCCGCGGCGCAGCCGCAGCTGGGCTAGCCGATCGCCGGTGCGCACCAGGATGGAGAAGGTGCGTGGGCTTATCTCGAGATAAACAGGCCCAAGGTAGCCGCGTGGCGCAAAATCGAAACGGCTCGCCCGGTCGGCCAAGACGCGGGTGAAGACGTCGATCCGGCCCGTGGAGCTCTTCGGGTTGGCCGCCCCCTCGATGTCACCTGGCAATGCAAGGCTTTCCAGGAGTGGCGCCAGATAGACGCAGCCCGTCTCCAGCACCGCACCGGCGCGCAGGTCGATGGTATGCATGAGCAGGTCGCGATCGAGGCGCTCGGCCACTGTGGCGCCGGCGCCTGGCAGGAAACTCGCGCGCAGTCGATGCGCCACCGGGCCCAGGCGCAGATCCAGGCTCGCCGGTTGAATCTGGTCAGCCAGCAGAGGCTCCGGCGCAGCGATCCCGCCGGCCGCCATAAGGGCCTCAATCTCATGATCCGGCAAAACGCCCTGGCGCATCGCAGTCCCCGACCTGAGCCGGGGTATGACCCTCTTCGGGCCTGAAGAAAAGAGCGCAGAACGTTAGTCGGACGCCGCTTCGCCCGTGCGCTCCGACCGAGCGACCAAGCTCAATGATTTCACAAAGCAGCGCTCATGGCCGACGATAACCGACGAGAAGCGATCAAACGTCCCGCGTGCGTCGACCACGAAGGAGATCTCCTCGGCGAACCGCAGGCCGATGCACCGGTTCAGGAACTCCGCCCGATAGGTTTTACCCCCGACGGCCTCAATCAGCAGTGCGCCGTCCTTCTGGGGTGCAAAATCTCGGATCTGGCCAAGCGAGGCGAAGGGGATCTCAGCAGCGCGTGCGGGGCGCGAGGCTGCGCTTTGGGCAGCGCTTTCAGCGGTCCCGGCTGCGGCTGCGCCCCGCGGAACGCCTGGGGCGCCTGGGGCGCCTGCCGAAACGGCGGGGGCTGCAAGAGCGAGGCCGGCCGCAAGCCAGGCGGGAAGCAGGACGCCGGGATGTTTCATTGCCCAGACATGCGCCTGGACGGTCCAGGACGCCAATCAAACACCTGTGAGCGTGAGAGCGCGCGTGAGGTGATGGTCCCCGGGGGATTTCAACCGCGCACGAGACCGAGTTTGCGAATGTCAGACGACAGTGGGCTCGCCCGGGGCCTGGCCGCTCCTGAAAGGCGCGCGACGGCGCCTCACCTGCGTGTCCAGCCTGACACTGCGACGCGCACGCAGGCGCCCCGGGCCCCCGGGGCGCCTGCGTCACGACCATCGTGCGTTCGTGTTATTTCTTGGCTTTACGTCCAGGCTTGGCCTTCGCAGCGGCCTTTTTCGGCGCAGCTTTCGCCTTGGCGGCGGGCTTTGCCTTGGCCGGCGCCGTCTTTGCGGCCGGTTTGGCCTTCGGCGCGGCCGGGGCCGCAGCTTCCGCGGCCGCTGCAAGCGCGCCCAGCACGTCCATGAAAGCTGAGCGCTTGGAGGCCGGAATGGCGTCCATCACCGCGGCGTCGGCCCGCGCCACCTTGCCGGCGACCGCGGAGAGCGCAGACTTGCCCTTGGCTGCCAGCTTCACCGAATTGGCGCGCGCATCGGTTGCCGACTTGGTGCGCGACACGAGGCCCTTCGCCTCCATGCGCGCCACCATGTCGGCCAGGGTGGACCGGTCAATCCCGGTGAGGTTCACAAGGTCGGTCTGCGTACGCGACTCCTTGTCGTCGAGGGCGCGCAGAACCGCGACCTGACGCAGCGTCAAGGCGTCCGACATGCCTTCGGTAAGCTGCGTGTAGCGCTCAGCGGCGAATTGCTGGGCGCGGTGCAGAAGATGACTTACCGAGTCGGAAAGTCCGGAATTCTTTGCCATTGGGAAACCTCATGGATGGCGGTTGGTATTGCAGACCACGATATAATAGCATGGTTGCCGAGCAATTAAACGCTCCGCACCAGCGAATTTCAGTGGCCTGACATGCAGTGAATGGGGAAAATCTCCCCGCTTGCCGCCGAACGCCTTGCCGTATGCGGCCTGAGGCGAGCCCGGAAACCAAAAAAGGTGAAATAATTCATGGCACAAGATCCGCAACAGCCGACGAAGGCGTCTTTCACAACCCGGATCCCGGATGGCGAGGATCGACCAAGATCGGTGTGCGACGCCTGTGGATACATCGCCTATGTAAACCCGAAGATCGTAGTCGGATCGATCGCCACTTGGCAGGACCGGTATCTGATCTGCCGTCGGGCCATTCATCCGCGTAAGGGCTTCTGGACGCTGCCGGCAGGCTTTATGGAGGAGGGCGAGACGGTCGAGGAGGCTGCTTGCCGCGAGGCGCGTGAGGAGGCCTGTGCAGACATTGAGGTGGATCGTTTGCTCGCCGTGTATTCGATCCCCCGGATCAGCCAGGTTCAGCTTATGTTCCGCGCACGACTCATATCACCGGACGTTCGCCCCG
>JBILMQ010000311.1:0-4021 GCA_044375455.1 Caulobacterales bacterium
TCATGCGATGCGGCGAGACGAGGACGTCCTCTCCCGTGAGCAGATTGCGCCGCACGTGGGGAAGATCTGATGTCATGGCGCGATCTCGCTCGCTCCCGCGCTCGCGGTCGCCGCCATGATGCGTGGCGCGCGGGAGAAGCGCGCTTCGAATGCCGCGCTGACGCTCCGGCTGAGGTCGGACGTCGCGTCCGCGTCCGCCAGGGCGATCACCGAACCTCCGAACCCTGCGCCCATGAGACGGGCGCCGTGGCAGCCTGGGTGGCGCGCGGCCGTCTGCGCCAGAAGATCAAGCGCAGGGGTCGACACGTCGAAGTCGTCACGCAGGCTGGCGTGCGACCGGCTCATCAGCCCGCCGACGCAGGCAAGGTCTCCCGCCGCAAGCGCCTGTGCGCACGCCAGGACGCGGGCGTTCTCCTCGGTCACATGACGCGCGCGCGCCTTGAGGGGCGGCGCCAGCCGGCTCTCCGCCACCTCCTGTGGCGTAACATCGCGCAGCGCCCGGCCGAAATAGGCAGCCGCCGCGCCCGCTTCCTCCACCCGCGTGCGGTACCCGCCGTCGCGCAGGTCATGCGCCATAGCCGTGTCAAAGATCACGAACCGTGCGCCGTCGGGAAGTGGGATCTCCGTCATGGCGAGCGTTCGGCAGTCGAGCAGCAGGGCGCAGCCGGCGCGCCCGCATGCGCTCGCGACCTGATCCATCACCCCGCAGGGCGCGCCGGCATAGTCGCGCTCGGCGCGTTGGGCAGAGCGCGCCAGCGTCAGAGGATCCACTGATGCTCCGGCAAGCCCGAGCAGGGCGAGCCCCACCGCGACCTCAAGCGCTGCCGATGACGACAGACCCGCTCCGAGCGGGACGTCGCCGTGAATTACCATATCGGCTCCGCCGATCCGGACGCCTTCGCCGCCAAGCACAAGGGCGACGCCGGCCACATAATCCCGCCAATCGCCTGCCCGCGTGAAACGGTCAAGCGGCAGAACCGCAGTCTCGCCGGGCACGCAGGCGTGAACCCGCAGGACGTCCGCCGTGTTTGGCGCAGCCGCCACATAGCAGTTGCGGTCGATTGCCGCGGGCAGCACGAAACCGTCCTGGTGATCCGTGTGCTCGCCGATGATGTTGATCCGTCCAGGCGCGCGAAACACGCGCGGCGCTGCGCCAAACAGGCGCAGGAACACGTCGCGCGCAGCCGCCGGGGTTGAGGAAGTTTGAGCCGTCACCGATCCTTGGTGTAGACCAACCGCCGCGCGCTGCGAAGAGCGCGCGGCGAGGCAATCCGATGCAGCTCGGCGTCTGTTACTATCCGGAGCACTGGCCGCAGGCATGGTGGGCTGAGGACGCCCGACGCATGGCTGACATGGGCCTTGCCTATGTGCGGGTCGGCGAATTCGCCTGGAGCCGGCTTGAGCCAGAGCCTGGCGCATATCACTGGGCCTGGCTCGACGAGGCGATTGCCACGCTGTGCGCCGCCGGGCTCAAGATCGTGCTTGCCACGCCCACCGCCACGCCGCCGAAATGGCTCATCGACGGATCTCCAGACATGCTGCCCGTCGACCGGCGCGGCCGGCCGCGCCGGTTCGGCTCGCGCCGCCACTACTGTTTTTCAAGCGCGACCTATCGCGCGCAGGCCGCGCGCATTGTCGGTGAGCTGGCGCGCCGCTACGGGGCCCATCCCGGCGTGGCCGCCTGGCAGACCGACAATGAGTACGGCTGCCATGACACCGTCCTGTCCTATTCGCCGGCGGCGCGCGACGCGTTTCGCGGCTGGCTGGCGCAGCGTTACCAGTCGATCGAGGCGCTCAATCGGGCCTGGGGCTGCGTATTCTGGAGCCAGGAGTACCGCAGTTTCGAAGAGGTCGATCCGCCGGTCGAAACCGTCACCGAGGCCAATCCGAGCCACCGGCTCGACTACCAGCGGTTCTCGTCTGACCAAGTGGTCGCGTTTAATCGTCTGCAGACGGATATTATCCGGACCCACTCGCCCGGCCGTCCGGTGTTGCACAACTTTATGGGCATGTTCACTGACTTCGACCACTTCGCTGTCGGACGCGATCTCGACGCGGCAAGCTGGGACAGTTATCCGCTGGGGTTTCTGGAACAGGCCTGGTGGCCGCCAGCGGACAAGGAGCGCTATCTGCGCCACGGTCACCCGGATTTCACCGCCTTTCATCATGATCTTTACCGTGGCGTCGGTCGCGGGCGATGGTGGGTCATGGAGCAGCAGCCCGGGCCTGTAAACTGGGCGTCGCATAATCCCGCTCCGGCGCCCGGGATGGTGCGCGCCTGGACCTGGGAGGCGTTCGCGCATGGCGCTGAGGTGGTGTCGTATTTTCGCTGGCGCCAGGCCCCCTTCGCGCAGGAACAGATGCACGCTGGCCTGTTGCGTCCCGACTGCATGCAGGCGCCTGCTGCAGCCGAGGTGCGCGCCGTGGCGGCTGAGCTGAAGACGATCGGTCCGCTTGCCGACGCGCGCGGCGATGTCGCACTCGTGTTTGACTATCAGGCGCAATGGATGCTGGACATCCAGCCGCAGGGCGCCGGCTTCAGTTATCTTGAACTGGCGCTCGGGTTTTACGCTGCCGCCCGTCGTCTCGGTCTGAATGTCGACGTCGTCGACCCGCAGACCGACCTGTCTGGCTACGCTGCGGTTCTTGCGCCGTCTCTGCCGGCCCTCACGCCCGATGCCCTCGCCGCCCTGCAGGCGTGCGGCGCGCCGGTGATCTTCGGGCCGCGGTCTGGCTCAAAGACGCAGGACTTCCAGATCCCGGCTGACCTTGCGCCAGGTCCGCTGCGCCGTTTTCTCCCGCTGACTGTGACGCGTGTCGAGAGCCTCCGGCCGGGATGGCGGGAGCCTGCGGGCGCCTTCTGCGTCGCCCGCTGGCTTGAGCACATTGAAACGGATCTTCCCGCCCGGGCGAGCACCGGGTCGGGTCACGGGATCTGGTTTGAGGCCGGCCGCTTCACGTATCTTGCCGCGTGGCCGTGTGCGGATCTTCTGGACGCCGTGCTTCGCCCGCTGGTGCGGGCGGCCGGACTGGAGCCGCTTGATCTGCCTGCTGACCTGCGTGTGCGCCGGCGCGGGGGCCTGCGCTTCGCTTTCAACTTCGGGCCCGAAACCATCGATCTTGCCGCGCATCTGCCGATCGGCGAGGCGACCGCCTTCCGCCTCGGGAGCCGCCATTTGCCGTCCGCCTGCGTCGCCGCATGGGCGCCATGAGGTCCCCGGACAAGCCGGGCGGCGACGCCTCGCGCATCACGCTGACGGCGGGCGAGTGGACATGCGATGTCGTCCCCGATCTCGGAGGCGGCCTGGCCGGCCTGCGGTGGGGCGGCGATGACGTCCTGCGGCCTGCTCAGACTGAGGCGCGCGCGCGGGCTGGTGTGCAAAGCGCGCTTGGTCTTGCTTTGTTTCCGATGGTCCCTTGGGTGAACCGTCTCGCTGACGGGCGCCTCGACTGGGGCGAGCGCAGCCGGCTTTTTCCGGCGTCGTTCACGACCGAGCCCCACGCGCTGCACGGTCTCGGTTGGACGCGTCCCTGGACGGTGACGCGCCGTCGCGCCGCCGCCGTCTGTCTCGCCACGGATCTTGGACCTGACTGGCCGTGGCGTCATCACTGCGCGCAAACCATTGCGCTTACCCGGCGGGGGCTTTGGCTGGCGCTGCGCCTCACCAATCTTGACACTGCGCCGATGCCCGCGTCCATCGGCTTCCATCCGTTCTTCGCCGGCCAGGCAGGCGCATGCGTTTCGTTTGACGCAGGCAGCGTCTGGACCGTGGGCCCCGACCGATTGCCGTGTGGTGTTGTCACCCCACCCCCGCACTGGGACTTCACCACGCTGCGCCGGCTGCAGGGGTCCGGGCTGGATCATTGTTTCGCCGACTGGACTGGCGCGGCTGTGATCGCGTGGCCCGGCCTGGTTATCGCACTGGAAAGCCCGGATTGCCGGCGGCTGCAGATTTATGCGCCGTCGGACGCAGACATGTTCTGCCTGGAACCGCAGACCGCCATTCCCAATGCGCTGGCC
>JBILMQ010000312.1:0-4012 GCA_044375455.1 Caulobacterales bacterium
ATCACTACCCCGTCCAGGACCTGCGCCCCGTCGCCAACCCTCCCCCCGGCTTCAGCCGCACCCGTGCGAGGGGCGGGCGCGCCGTCAAAGCCATGCGCCCCATCGGCTGACGCGGTGCGGCCGGATCATCCGGGCGCAGCGCGCGCCGCACCCAGCATGCCGGGACAGGGTCCGATGGCGGACACCCGCCTTGACCAGCCCACGGGCGGACCGGCTGGCGACCGTTCGCTCCGATTGAGAACAGCGCGGGATCGTCGCGGCTTCCGGCGCGTCGACCTGCCGCTGAGCGGACGGCTTCTCGATCCGTTTGGCGCGGAGCACCCCTTCGACCTCATCAACATTTCGCCGGGCGGCTTGGCGCTGCGCAGCCCGGCTCGCTGGCGTGTAGGCGCGCGCGCGGTGATCTACTGCAACGGTCTTGGCCGGCTGGTCGGGGAGATCGTGCGCGGCGACGCCGCAAGCTTCGCCGTCCGCTTTGAGCTCACGCCTCTCAAGCAGGATCGGCTTGCCGACGAAATCACCTGGCTGTGGAACAAGGACCGGCTGAACCTCTCAGATGAGCGCAGCTTCGCGCGGGCTCAGGTCAATGGACGGGTCGGGGTGCGACTGGATGACGGACGAGAACTGGACTGCGACATTGTTGACATGTCGCTGTTCGGCGTCTCGCTCGCCTGCACGCAGGCACGCCCGTTCATCGGTCAGGAGGCGGTGCTCGCAGGTCGGCGCTGCCGGGTTGCGCGCTACACCGACGCAGGCTTTGCCCTGGACTTCCGAACCGGACTGGCGCCCGGCGACGCACGCTGATGCGGCAGCCTTCAGCCAGTCAGCCTGCCGTCAGTCAGGCCTTCACTCCGGCAGGCCGGCGCAAGCTGCACGCGCCTGGGAGGGGGCGACCAGACATGCGCTCACGCCCTGCTGCGCCAGACGGGCAAGCATGGCGCGCACAACATGGGGCAGCTGGCCAGGTTTGCTGATCACCCGGGCCCGTCGCACGCCGTCGGCGATCGCCCGATCCTCAAACCGGGTGACGTCATATGCCCCAGCCTTGGCCAGGCGCGCTGACACCTGGGTCCGATAGGCTGGCGACATCCTGGAGAGCGCCCGCACGCCTGCATCTGCGGGAGCCCCCTGCCCGGTCAACCGCGCTGTGGCGGCGTCCTCAACCGCGCGAAAGGCAAGACCGCGTGCAATGAGCGCATCGACAACCGGGCCGCGCTGGAGTCCGCACGCGGCGGCGATGGCGTCGAGCGGCAGGCTGTCCGCAGGGGCTGGCACGGCGGCGAGCACGTCCAGGACGCGCAGCCCGCCCTCGATCTCGCCCGGCGTTCCCGCGCCTGGCTCGCCCGCCATCGCGGCAAGAGCCGGCGAGCTGACCTGACCTGCTGCGCAGCCGACGGGATCGGCGGCGGCAAGCGCTGCCGGGGCCAAGAGGAAGGCCAGTGCAAAGGAGGCCGAGAGGCGGCGTCGGGCAAAGGGCATGAAAACCATCCGTCGTGTGCATCCATCGGCGTGCAGGTACGATCCCCTGCGCCGCCGCGTCGGCCATACGCGACGCGATGGGGCGCGCGCCACCCCAAAAGGCAGATCACCGGGTGTGACCGCCAGCAGTCAGCGGCCTTTCCAGTCCGGCTTTCGCTTCTGGGCGAAGGCGAGCGGTCCTTCCCTGATATCCTCACTCTTGAACATGGCGCGCACAGCCTCATAGCCCGATTGGTTCTCGCACGCCGCCTGCAGGCTCGCCTCCGTGAGACCGCGCAGCACCGCCTGTTTTGAGGCGCGCACCGACATCGGGGAGGCTTCCAGCATCTCGCCGGCCCAGCGCCGGGCGGCCATCATGAGATCTCCAGGGGCGACGACGTCATTGACGAAACCAAGGCGCTGCCCCTCGGCCGCACTGACGCGCCGCCCTGTCAGGATCATGCCCATCGCCTGTTTCTGGCCAATCTGACGGGGTAAACGATGCAGGCCTCCGGCCAGCGCGGCGAGCCCGACGCGCACCTCCGGCAGAGCGAAGGTCGCCGTCTCGCTCGCGACAATGATGTCGCAAGCCAGCGCAATTTCGAAGCCGCCGCCCATGGCGACGCCGTTGACCGCTGCGATCACCGGCTTGTCGAGATCCCACCGTGACGTCAGACCGGCGAAACCGGTCTTGGGCACGCTCATGGCGCCGCCCATCGCCTGATATTTGAGATCATTGCCGGCGGAGAAGGCTTTGTCGCCCGCCCCGGTGATGATTGCCGCCCACAGCTCAGGATCAGCCGCGAACGCATCAAACACGCCAGCGAGTTCGTGATTGGCCGGCGGATGGAGGGAATTCATGACCTCCGGGCGATTTATGGTGACCACCATTAACCGTCCATCCACCTGAACGGTGCAGAATTCATGCTGGGTCATAGGTCTCCCCAATGGCTTTGCTGCGAGACTATGGAGCGTCTGGCGTGTCTGTGCGAGCCGGGAAATCAGGTAGAACTGCAGGCGCCGATATGCGCGCCCGTTTGTCTGGTCTGGCGCCCTCACAGACATTCACGCGCTCGCACCCGGAATCGACCTCAGGAACGCCCTCAAGAGCGCTCTCAGGCATGCCCTCGCCGACCCCGGCCCAGATGCCTGCCCAGATGCCTGCCCGGATGCCCGCCTGGACGACCTCATGGGCGCCTGATTGGCTTGTGCGCCTCCTGCCCGCCGGCCTTGCCGGGCAGCCATCAGATCGCGCCGCCGAAGCGCCTGCAACGCTGCCGCAACCTGCGCCCTCATGGCACGTCAAGGTGCGGGAAGCGGTCTATGGACCATACGCTGTTGCCGACTTAGCCGGCTTCATCGCCGAGGGCCGGATCGCCGGGCGAACGCTGGTCTCGGAGTATGTGGATACCGGTTTCCGGCCGGCAGGCACGATAGCAGAACTCGCTTATCTGTTCCCGGTCGTCCAATCCGAAGCAGAGGCGAGACATCAACCCCTGATGTCCGGGCAGCCCCGCCCGGCGGCTGACGGGATCGCGAATTTCATGATCTGGGCCGACATCGTGTCCGGCATGGCGTCCTCCTTTGAGCGCGACCTGGAGCATCTCGGCAAATCGACGCGCGTCGGGCAAAGCCTGTGGATCCTGCGGTCACGCCACTCACTTACCGAAGTCCGCGCCACACTCGCCTCAGGCCTGCAGCGCAGTGATCGCACCGTGATCGCCGATTGCACGAATGACCGCATCGCCTGGGTGAATGTCGGCATCGAGACAGACGTCCGCATCAAGGATCTGTGGATGGCGTCGGACATCCGGGCGGTGTAAGCGCGTTTGCTGTTTCTTTCCGGAATCGCGCGAGAGTCAGGCGATGGCGCTCCCTGGCTTCACCGACCCAAACTCCCGGACAAACGCATTCCGGCGCAGGCGGTTTCGCCATGTGCTGCATCTGATCGACGCTGCGATCGCCCGCACCGGGGCATGCCGGATCATTGATGTGGGCGGCGCTGAGGGGTATTGGCGCGCGGTCGGCGATTTGCTTGACCAACGCAACGTGTCCATTGATCTGATCAACTTGTCCACAGAGCCGGTGACGGATCCGCGATTGCGGTCGCTGGCCGGCGACGCCTGCGATCTGAGCGCGGTCGCAGACATGAGTTACGACCTCGCCCACTCCAACTCTGTTATTGAGCATGTTGGCGGCTGGGCGCGAATGCGCGCCTTTGCCCACGAAATCCGCCGCATTGCGCCCGCGTACTTCGTACAGGCGCCCTATCTGTGGTTTCCGCTGGAGCCGCATTTCACCGCGGTCGGTTTTCAGTGGCTGCCGGAGCCGATGCGTGCGCAATGCCTGTTTCGGCGCAAGATGGGCTACAGCCAGGGACCTGGGGATTGGGACACCGCATGGGCGGACGTCGAGCACGCCCGCCTGCCGGACCGCACGATGTTCCGTGTTCTGTTTCCTGACGCGGAGCAGCGCGCGGAGCGCGTCTTCGGCCTCACCAAGTCGCTTATGGCCATCCGGCAGGCGCCGGCGAGCCGAGCCTGACCAACCTTAC
>JBILMQ010000066.1:0-13357 GCA_044375455.1 Caulobacterales bacterium
GGCTCCAGCGACGGCGCAGCCCCCCCAAAGCCCGGCAGCGCCCGCAGCCCCGCAGTGCATCGGTCGTCACCGCGGACCAGAGACAGGGCAGGCCGCCCATGTCCGAGCGGCCTTTACCGAGGACGCTCGGATGGGCGGGCATTACGCTGGCGCGCACAACGGCGCGCGGGGCCAGCGGTGCGACGCCCTCCTCAAACGCCCAGACGGTCGCGAAGTGCGTAATAGATCATGCCGGCGACGTAGAGTGGATCGCGCGCCAGCGGGCCGCCTGGGAACCGGGCCTGGGGAAACCGCGAAAACAGATCGAAAGCGTCCGAAAGGCCGAGCGCCGCCTCGGCGGCCAGCGCACCGGAGAAGCCAGCCAGGATCGCGCCATGCCCGGAGTAACCCCCGGCCCACACAAGCCCGCCGCGTCGCCCGAACACGGGATTGCGGGTGCGGGTGATGGACACGACGCCGCTCCATCCATAGTCCAGCCGGACGCCAGCGAGCGCCGGCAGAGCCCGCTCCAGGAACGGGCGCACGAAGGCTTCGGGATCCGCCGGCGGGCGCGGGCTGTATTTTTCACCGCCGCCAAACAGGATCCGGCCATCAGCAGTTGGACGGAAATAGTCAAGCACGAAACGGGTGTTGGAGATTGCTGCGCGCGTGGGCAGGTTCTGGTCGAGGCGTTGGCCGAGCGGTTCGGTGGCCACAATCGAAGCGCTGACCGGCATGATCATGCCGGCCAGCGACGGCTCAAGGACCGTTAGTTCGGCGTCGCTCGCCAGCACGCCGATCTCGGCCTCAACAGAGCCCTCGCCGGTTGCAACCCGGATGGAGCGCCCGGTCGTGAGCGCGCGCACCGGACTGGCCTCATGGACCACCGCGCCGGCGGCCTCAGCAGCGCGCGCCAGTCCAAGCGCATAGTTGAGGGGATGAAAATGGCCGCCGCGCGGGTCGCGCCAGCCGCCAGGATAGGGTGACGCCGGCAGATGTGCGGCGACACCGTCCCGGTCCAGCATTTCGATCGCATGGTCGTTGAAGATCCCGGCGATGGCGTCGCGTTCGCGGGCGAGTTCGCCAAGATGGCGCCGGTTCGCGGCGGCGTAGACATGCCCGCTGAGCGTGAGGTCGCAGGCAATGGCGTGGGTCGACACCGTGCGGGTGAGACTGTCGCAGGCGGCCAACCCGAAGTCCCAGAGCCGGCGCGCGTCCTGCGGCCCGAAGGCGGCGATCAGATGACCAGGCTCACGCCGGTGACCGGGGATCAGGAGCCCGCCATTGCGACCGGAGGCGCCCCAGCCGACACGCCGGGCTTCCAGCAGCGCCACGCTGCGCCCCGCCTGCGCGATGCGCAGCGCGGCCGAAAGTCCGGTGAACCCGCCCCCGATCACAACCGCATCGACCCGCCGGGCGCCCTGCAGGGGGGGGCGCCGGGGCGACGGCGCAGCGGTGGCGGCATACCAGGAGGCTACGTGGGCAACGTCATTCATACGGTCATCCTGGCCGATCACGTCGCATCATGCCAGACGACGCCCCGGATCAGCCTGGGACATGAGCCGCGGCGCCGGCGGGGCCTTGCATTCGGCGCCTGGCTGCGCTGCCAGCGGTGAAGGCGGCCCTGGCCCCGCGGCGTGGCCCCAACGCCTGCCCTGCCTGCGCCCTGGCCCAGAGCCCTGGCCCAGAGCCCTGGCCCAGAGCCCTGGCCCAGAGCTCTGGCCCGGAGCTCTGGCCCGGAGCCCTCGCCTGGAGCCCGGCATCAGGCGTCAGCTGCCGGTTGCGCAGCGCGCGCAGCGCGCTAGGCTAGCTTTGCAAACAGCCCCCACAGCACGAGGAGACCCCGGATGAGTGACCAGCCAAGAATGCGCCCTCGGGCTATCGGGTTCGCGGCCATTGGCGCGCTTGCACTCGCCGCCCTTGCTGGCTGCGGCGACCTGGGCAAAAAACCCCAGACGCTTCGCATCTACAATTGGTCAGATTACATCGATCCGACCATTCTGTCGGACTTCAAGAAAGAGACCGGCATCAATGTTGTTTATGACACCTACGACAACAATGAGATCGTAGAGACGCGCCTGCTGGCCGGCGGATCCGGCTACGACATCGCTGTTCCGTCCAACCAGTATGTGGAACGCCTCGCCCAGGCCGGAGCGCTTGCCGAAATCGATCAGACAAAACTGTCCAACCGCACCAATCTGTGGCCGTTTATCGTGCAGCAGATGGAAAAGTTCGACCCCGGCCTTGCCCATTCGGTGCCCTATATGTGGGGGACTGTCGGGATCGGGTATAATGTTGAGGCAGTCCAAAAGCGGCTTCCGGGCGTAGCGATCGACAGCTGGGCGATCGCGTTCGACCCGGCCAATCTCGCCAAACTCAAGGATTGCGGCGTGATGTTCCTCGACAGTGCGGAAGAGATCTATCCGGCTGTGCTGCGCTATCAGGGCAAGGATCCCAACTCGACCAACGTCGCGGATTATGAAGCAGCCACCGAGTTGCTGATGGCGTTGCGTCCCTCGATCCAGAAGTTCCATTCCTCAGAGCTGATCAACGCGCTGGCCGGGGGCGACATCTGTCTGGCCATCGGCTACTCGGGCGACGTGTTCCAGGCAAAGACACGCGCTGCTTCGGCGGGCGCTTCCGGCGCGAGCGCCAAAGCAGTGACCATCGACTACGTTATCCCCAAAGAGGGCGCACAGCTGTGGTTCGACAGCTTCGTGATGCCGAAGGACGCGCCGAACAAAGAGGCGGCGCACACGTTCATCAACTACATCCTGCGCCCGGACGTGGCCGCGCGCGCCTCGAACTACGTGCAGTATGCAAGTGGCAACCTTCCCGCCAAGCAGCTGGTCGATCCGGCGGTGCGCGACAATCCTGGCGTCTATCCGTCGGATGAGGTGTTGAGCAGGGCGTTCGTGGTGACGACCAAAGCGCCGACCTTGGTGCGCGACATCAATCGCGAATGGACCAAGGTTCGCTCCGGCATATGAGCCTGAGCGGTCGCATCGCGCAGCTCAGACTTGAAGCCGGCCTCGCCCGGCGCACATTGGCTGGCGGAACTGTTGGCGAACCAGCCTCTCATCTGGCTTGGACGGGCTCGTTGGCTTTTGCGGGTCATGCGGCCTCTGGCCAGCGCCCGGGCTGCGCTGTGGAGAGGATCTCGCCGGTAGGATCAGTTCGGTTGGCCGGGTGCGACGGCGCCTGATCGCCGGCGATGCCCGCCCGCCTTGAGGAGACGTTTGATGTCTGCGCCCATGACGACCGCACCGAGAATTCCGGACGACATTGCCCGCACCGTGGTTGACCCCAAAGCGCATGCTGATCCGCTGCGCCTGGACGCAGCCTTCGCGTGGCTGCGGGCGAACATGCCCCTGGGGGTGGCCGACATCGAGGGCTGCGATCCGTTCTGGGTCGTGACCAAGCACGCCGACATTCTGGAAGTGAGCCGACAGAATGCGCTGTTTACCAACGGCGTGCGCGCCACCACTTTCACCACCAAGGAGCTTCTGGCTCAGGTCTACAAGATCACCGGCACGCCTCACCTGGTGAAATCGCTGGTGCAGATGGACCCTCCCGAGCACACCGACTACCGGCTGCTCACCCAGGCCTGGTTCATGCCGCAGAACCTGAAGCGTCTGGAGGATCGCGTGCGCGCGATCGCCCGCGAGCATGCCGATCTGATGGCCGCCAAGGCGCCGGAGTGCGACTTCGTCGACGAGGTCGCCGTGTGGTACCCGCTGCGCGTGGTGATGGAGATCCTCGGCGTGCCGCGTGAAGACGAGCCGCGGATGCTCAAGCTGACGCAGGAGCTGTTCGGCGCAACGGACGAAGATCTGGGACGCGGCGGGGCGCGAGACGCGCTTGCCTCCGACGAAGGGGTCGCAGTGCTGCAAAGCGTGGTGATGGATTTCTTCCAGTACTTCAACGCGATCACTGAAGACCGGCGCAAGAACCCGCGCGATGATCTGGCGAGCGTGATCGCCAATGGTGCGATCAACGGACAACCGCTCGATCCGTTCAACGCGATGTCCTACTATGTCATCGTCGCAACCGCGGGCCACGACACGACCAGCTCCTCGACGGCTGGCGGCCTGTGGGCGCTGCTCGACAATCCAGACCAACTCGCGCGGCTCAAGGCCGACCCTTCGCTGATCCCGGGATTTGTCGATGAGTCGATCCGCTGGACGACGCCGGTGCGCCACTTCATGCGCTCTCCGCGCGAGGACTATGTCCTGCGCGGCCAGCAGCTGAAGGCCGGCGACTGGATGATGCTGTGTTACCCGTCGGGCAATCGGGATGAGGATGTGTTCGAAGCGCCGGACCGGTTCGACATCACACGCAGCCCAAACAAGCATCTTGCATTCGGGTACGGCGCGCATCTGTGCCTGGGCCAGCACCTCGCCAAACTTGAGATGAAGATGTTGTGGGAAGAGATCATTCCACGCCTGTCGCATATCGAGCACGCCGGGCCTGCCCGCCTCTCGGCGGCGAATTTCGTCAACGGCCCGAAGAAGCTCCCGATCCGCTTCACCATGTCTTAGCCGTCAGGCGTTGCGGCAGGCCTCGCTCTGGACGGTCAGCCACACTGAGCGCGACACCTGCGGTAAACCGCGCCTGCACTGAGGCGGGCGCGGTGATTGACAGCCAGATCATGCACGGCGCGCCGGGATCAACCGGGCGGTGACGTGATTGCACGCTCGACCTGTCGAGCACTGCCCGGGGCGTCCAGAAAGCGGTGCACGAAGACGAGATCGAGCCATCGGTCGAACTTGCGGCCCACCTCCGGCATCAGGGCGACACGCTGAAAGCCCAGTTTTTCATGGAAGCCGAGCGAGGCCGCGTTGGCGGCGTCGACGGCGCCGATCATGGCGTGAAGGCCCATGGCCTGCCCACGCGCAATCAGCGCGCTCATCAACTGACGCCCAACGCCGGCGCCGCGCCAATCCGCCGCGACGTGCACTGAGTGCTCCACCGTATAGCGATAGCCTGGCCAGGCGCCGCGCCACGCGCCGAAGGAGGCGAAGCCGCACACCTCCTCCTCGGCGCGGACGGCCACAAGCACCGGAAAGCCGGCGCTCACGCGCGCCGTCAGCCAGGCGCGGCGATCCGCAAGGGTTGCAGGCGTGCCCGAATAGATGGCGGTCGTCGTCGCCACGACGTCATTGTAGATGGCGGTGATGCCGACAAGGTCGGCTTCCGACGCATCGCGCACGATGATGGACGCATCGATATACATGTTCTTTAAGCTAGCCCATGCCGGGCAGATGGCAAACTGCAGGCCGCCGGGCAGGCCGCCAGGCAGGCCGCCGGTCGGGCGAGTGCGGCCGGCGCGACGCCAGCCCCGGGACAGGAGCATCCGATGAGCGTGAACGCAGACCAGATCGCCTATTGGAACGCACTTGCCGGAGCGACCTGGGCGCAGGTGCAAGACAGCCTCGACCGCCAACTCGCGCCCCTCGGCGAAGCTGCGCTGGGCGCCCTTGCCGCCGCCCCCGGGGAGACCATCATCGATGTCGGATGCGGCTGCGGGGCAAGCACGCTTGATCTGGCCCGGGCGGTCTTTCCCGGCGGCCGTGTTGTGGGGATCGATGTCTCAGCGCCGATGCTCGCTGTTGCACGCGCGCGTCTGGAGGGCATCACCAACGCGACTATCCTGCAGGCGGACGCCCAGAGCCATGACTTCGCGCCGGCTGCAGCGGACGGCGTGTACTCGCGTTTCGGCGTCATGTTCTTTGACGACCCGCAGGCTGCGTTCGCCAATCTGCGACGGGCCCTCAAACCTGGCGGGCGTCTCGCCTTTGTGTGCTGGCGCCCGCTTGCACAAAACGCCTGGATGGCTGCTCCGCTCGCAGCGGCCTGCGCCGCGCTTGGCGAAACGCCCCCAGCAGGGGTCCCCGACGCGCCGGGGCCTTTCGCCTTCGCAGATCCGCAGCGCATTCGCACCATTCTGGCCAGCGCCGGCTTCGCCGAGATAGCTGTTGAGGCGTATGACGCGCGCATGAACGGCGGGCCGCTCGAGGACGCCGTCGCCATGGCGCTGAAAGTCGGCCCGCTCGGCGCTCTGGTGCGCGAGCAGCCGAACAAGGCGGAACCGGCGCGCGCGGCGGTGCGCGCCGCACTCGCCGCATTTGAGACCCCTGCGGGCGTCTTGATGCCGGCGGCGGTCTGGATCGTCACCGCGCACGCGTGACCGCCGTGGTCACCTGCTGGCGGACCCGCGACGCTCTGCAAGCTTACGGACATTATCCTCATGGCCTGCCCGGTCGATCCTGTAAAAGGCGATCGCGGCGATCATTGCGAGCCACAGCGACAGGACCGCTGGAACATAGAACGCGCCGAGCCGCCAGATCGCCTCTGGCGGCGTATCGGCCGGAGCAGCGCCGCTTTCAATGCCTGCGAAAGCCAGCACAAACGCGGCGGCGCTGACGCCGATCCCGGTCACCAGCTTGCGGATGAAGCTGCTCGCAGCGAACAAGATACCCTCCGAGCGTCGCCCGGTCTTCAATTCAGATTGCTCCACCAGATCGGCGATCATGGCGGCGGCGAGGGTCTGGAAGCAGATGATCAGTCCGACGTCGATGACAGTGGCTGCGAAATAGGCCCAAAACACCCAGCCAGCTTCGGCAGGCGCAGGCAGAAGTCCGAGGAGCCGCAGCACGATCGGCGCGGGCGCGCCGAGTACGGCGATCAGCCCGATGATCATCGCCCCACGCTTCTTGCCAAGCGTCCGGGTGATAATCGGGGCCATGACAGCGCCGATGAGCGCCGACACAAACACTCCGAGCGTCAAAATGCCGATCTGGGCGGAAGAGAATCCCCAGAAGTAGATGCTGAGGTAAAAGGTGAGCGCCGCCGACAGACCGCTTGCGATGGCGCCGAAAATGGTCGCCACAAACAACGCGGCAAACGAGCGGTTGGCGAGAGTTTCAAAGATTTCCCTGAATATCTGACCAAAAGTCAGCCGGCGCCTGGCCGGCGGTGGCGCCAGATGGGCGATGCGCCGATGCGTGCCGAGCGCACTTACGAGGATCGCGATGAAGATCAGGCCTGCCGAGATCAGGCCGTAGAGCGCATAGGCGTCGCGGTTGAACTGACCGTTCGGGATCGCCGCCGTGGCCATGGCTGGAAAGATCGCCACGAACATCAAGACCGACATCAGATTGCCGCCGGTCCAGCCGAAAAAATAACGATAGGACATCAAGGAAGAGCGCCGATCATAATCGCTGGTCAGTTCGGGCAGGAGCGCGGAACTCGGCACCTCATAGAATGTGATCGCGGTGCGGATGATCAGTGCGAGCGTCAGAAGATACCAGAACAACTCGGTTTGCGACCAGCCTTGCGGGGGCGTCCACAGCAGGAAGTAACTCGCCGCCACCGGCAGCGCGGAGGCATACATGAATGGATGACGCCGCCCCCAGCGGGACTGCAGAGTGTCGGACCAATAGCCGACAACCGGGTCGCTGAGTGCGTCAAAGATCAGACACAGCGTGATGGCGAGGCCGACGAGGCGCGCATCCAGACCGATGACCTGGCTGTAGAACAGCAGCAGGAAGTAGCCAAAGCCATTGTCCTTCACGCCATACGCGACGGATCCAAAGCCATAGGCGAGTGTCGTGCCCAGGCCTGGCGCAGGCGCGCCGCCCGCACCATCGGGGCGCATCACCGCCTTGCGCCTCTGCCTGCCTGCACCGCCAGCCATCGCCATCTTAAGACCCCGCTCTCTCCAGATCCTGCCATCACCCCAGCAGGCCATAGCCCCGCCGGCCATGGCCCAGCCGGCAACAGCCCCGGCGTCTTCTCGCCCGCGCCGCACTTTGCCCATCTTACAATGACCCGACGGGCGCGGGTTTTGCGCTTGTCATTCTGTGGGGAGGCGGCGCTCCTTTCAATGCGGCGGGCGCGCCGCGCGTGAGACAATCTCGCCAGCGGCCGCGGTGAGCAGCGCCTTCGCGCCAGCATAGTCAGCCTTGCCGTTGGGCGCACGCGGCGACCTTGTCTGCTGGCGCCTTGTCTGCGATCACACTGCGGCGCGGCGCTTTGTGCACCGCCAGTCTGGCGCGCACATGGGCGATGAGATCACCCTCCTGCGCCGCAGCGCCGGGCGCCAGCCCGACACTGGCCGCGACAGACGGGCCAGAGCGTGGATCGGGCGCACCGAACACCAGCCCATCCGCAATGGCGGGATTCGCCTTCAGCGCCTCCTCGACGTCACCCAGGACAAATTGTCTCGCCGCCGGACTTGATGCAAGGGCTGGCGCGGGGCCAAGCAGACGGATCTGCCCCTCGGACTCCAGCGTGGCCAGATCGCCGCGGATCGGGTCGCGCACGGCGCCGATCGTCACATCTGTGTGAGCGGTCTTCTCGGGATTCTGTAATACCCGAGCGGAAGATTGCCCCATGTGGCGACGCTGCCGATGTCGCCGGACCCAGGCGTGACCGGACTATTTTCATCCGCCTTGCGAAAAACCGTTTTTGCGCGGCGATGCGCGCGCCTTTGCCGCTGCGCAGCTTGATCGACCGTGCATCTTCGCCGTCTTGAGCCTCGTCACGCATTCTGCGGTTGAAACGAGGCGGTGCGATGGCTGAGTTTGCCCGCACGGGGCGGCGCGCACCTCATCGGCATCGCGCAGGTTTCAAGCGCACCTCACGAAATCGCTCTGGCGCACACAGACAAAACGAACGAAATACCTCAGGTGATCCTGCCTTTCGTTCTTGTGTCTTTGTGCGTTGTCCTTGTGTGCACGCCGGTCAATGACCCCGCCGGTAAAAAGAAAGACGAAATACGCCATACCGCGCATACGCAACCACGATCGCACAGCGAAGAGATCCAAGTGAGGTGACGACACTGGATCACATCAGCGAGCGCGCTGGGGGCGCGGCGCGATGATTATCCCCACCAGCACTCTGAGCAGATGCGCAGCCCACTTGCTGTCTCGCGATTGGATCAACGCTATCGGCGTCGTCTTGGCGATCTTTTCATTCGGCAGCGCCCGTGGCGCGCAACGCGCCGCGCACATCCAGGAGCATCAGCAGGCGCCTGGCGATCCACTGCGCCGGCTTGACGATGCGAAGATCCATTTGCCTCAGGCGCTGTTCGATCGGCGCACCCGAACTGATGTGCACACCCGCGGCTGTGCCCCGTCATCACCCGTGAGCTCTTGCTGGCCGTTTCGAGAGCGGAGGATTTCCGGCACGTCGCAGCCGCGAGGATCGACGATGAAACAGAATTCCGGGCCGGACAAAAAAGCCGCCGAGCGGGTTCTAAAGGACATCTGGGGGGCGACGCGCCGCCACTTCACAGCCAAAAAAGATCCGCATCGTGCTGGAGGGCCTGCGCGGCGTCGGCAAAAAGACCAAAGAGCTGCCTCGTTCAGAGACGCTGTCTCGATCACAGCCGCCAGCCTGTCCTCAGAGGTCACCTCCTGCGGGCCGGCGGTCGCATCAGGCAGCAACTGCGCCTTCGCGCGTGCTTCAGCCCGCCGCTTGGCGCGCGTCGCCATGCTGATCGCGTCCTCCTCGGCCCAGCGGGCGCGGGGCATGATGTTCGCCGGCGGCATCTTCGCCAGCACCGGCGTCTTTCAATCCACTGAGCAAACCAATTTCCCGGCCTGGTCCGCCCGCCTCAGACCACAATGTCTCTGGCATAGCCGACGACACCGTCCCTCGCAGAGTGGGCGGGCGCGAAACTGGCGGCGATCAGCGCGCGGGCCAGAGCCTTCGTGGCGTGTTCGAGCACGCCCCAAGTCATGGCGGCGCCGACGCAACGCAGAGCAGGCTCGCCTGGGTCGACAGCGCGCACGACCGCGTCAAACACGTCCCCATATCTGACGCCCATCCTGGTATCTCCCTCTTCCGCTTCGCCCTACATCGCGGCACAAGTCGATGCATGCAGTCCGTCCCCGCTTCTCCTGCCTGGCAATTCTTTATCGACCGCGGCGGCACGTTTACCGATGTGGTGGCGCAAAGCCCTGCTGGAGCGCGCCTCGTGCGCAAAGTGCTGTCTCAGAGCCCGGGGCAGCGCGAAGACGCGGCCGTGGCGGCGGTGCGGGCTATTCTGGCCGAGCACGGCGCGCCACTCGACGCGATCGGTGCGGTCAAGATGGGCACGACGGTGGCGACGAACGCGCTCCTGGAGCGCAAGGGCGCGCCCACGCTTCTCGTTATCACCGAGGGTTTTGCCGATGCGCTGGCGATCGGGTGGCAAAGCCGACCGGACATCTTCGCCCGTCATATCCGCAAGCCTGCACCGCTCTATGCAGGCGTCATGGAGGCGCGCGAGCGGATGACGGCGGAGGGCGTGGTCAGGACCCCCCTGGACGAGGCGCGCGCAACCGCCGATTTCGCCGCGGCGCGGGCTGCAGGTTTCGATGCAGTGGCGATCGTGTGTCTGCATGGCTGGGCCTATCCCGAGCACGAGCGCCGGCTCGGAGCACTGGCGGCTGCCGCAGGCTTCGGGCAGATCACCCTGAGCCATGAGGCGGCGCGCCTCATCAAGCTCACGCCGCGCGGCGAGACAGCGGTGGCTGACGCCTACCTGTCGCCTGGGCTGCGGGCCTATGTGGCGGCGGTGGCCGACGCTTTGGCCGTCGGCGACCGGCTCAGTTTCATGCAGTCGAATGGGGGGCTTGCGCCGGCCCGCACCTTTCGCGGCCGCGACAGCGTCCTGTCCGGGCCTGCCGGAGGGGTGGTGGCCATGGCGGCAGCGGCAGAGGCGGCCGGATTTGATCGCGCGCTTGGCTTCGACATGGGCGGCACGTCGACGGACGTCTCCCATTTTGCAGGCGCGTTCGAGCGGGCGGAGGAAACCCAGGTCGCCGGCGTTCGGCTTGCCGCGCCGATGCTGCAGGTGCATACCATTGCCGCCGGAGGCGGGTCGATCTGCCGCTTCGACGGCGCGCGGCTGCGCGTCGGCCCGCAATCGGCCGGCGCCGATCCGGGTCCGGCCTGTTACCGGCGCGGCGGTCCCGTGACGATCACCGACTGCAATGTGTTGCTCGGGCGCATCCAGCCATCCCAGTTTCCGGCTCTGTTTGGCCCCGAGGGCGATGCGCCACTCGATGCGGCCGCGGTGGAGCGCGCCTTCGCCGCCCTCGCCCGGGAGATCGCCGCCGCCGGCGCGCGCCTCGATCCGCGGGCGATCGCGGAGGGGTTCCTGGCGATCGCGGTGGACCAGATGGCGGAGGCGATCAGAAAGATATCCCTGCAGCGCGGCTATGACCCGCGCGCCTATGTTCTCGTGGCCTTTGGCGGGGCGGGTGGCCAGCATGCCTGCGCGGTCGCCGATGCGGTCGGGGTGGAGACGGTCCTGATCCATCCGCTCGCGGGCGTGCTGTCGGCCTGGGGCATGGGGCTGGCGCGTCCCCGGGTGGTGCGCGAAGCAACGGTCAATGCACCGCTGACGGATGAACTGGACCTCGCCGGCGCGGTCGGCGCGCTGGAAGCAGAAGCGCTGGCGGCGTTTCGCGCCGACCATCCCGGCATTGACGCGCCGCAGGCGACCGCGGTGGCCCATCTCGCCTATGCCGGCGCGGACAGCGCCATTGCCCTGGCGCTGGCGCCTGCCGGCAGGCTCGCCGAGGACTTCCACACCGCCCATGGCCGGCGGTTCGGCTTCGCCGCACCTGACGCGGCAGTGATGGTGACGAGGCTGACCGTTGACGTGACCCCGCCAGGGGGCGCGGCGGGGCGGCGCGATATGCCGGCGGCGCCGGCGATGGCGCCGCCGGCGACGCGCCGTATCATCATGCGCAGCGCTGGCGCGGATCACGAAACACCGATGTTCGAGCGTGAAAGTCTTCCCCCTGGAGCGCGCATCACCGGGCCGGCGCTCATCGTTGAGGCGGCGAGCACGACGGTGGTTGAACCAGGCTGGCAGGCGGATGTCCGCGCCAATGGCGATCTGGTGCTGCAGCGCCGCCAGGCGCGCGCGCCCGCCAGTGCGCTGGGGCCGGCGTCGGGCATGGCCGAGGCCCCTGCGGCAGGCGACGCCGCGGTCGATCCGATCCGCCTTGAGATGTTCGCCAACCGCTTCATGGCGATTGCAGAAGAGATGGGTCTGGCGCTGCAGGCGTCAGCCCGTTCCGTGAACATCAAAGAGCGGCTGGACTTCTCCTGTGCGGTGTTCGACGCCGCGGGCGGGCTGGTGGCCAATGCGCCCCACATCCCGGTGCATCTGGGCTCGATGGGTGACAGCGTTCGGGCCGTGAAGGCCGCCTATGGCGCCCGCCTGAAACCTGGCGACGCGGTGATGCTGAACGCCCCCTATAAGGGCGGCACCCATCTGCCGGACATTACCGTGATCACGCCGGTGTTCCTGGACGATCGGCCGGAGCCGTCATTTTTCGTGGCGGCGCGCGGTCACCATGGGGACGTGGGCGGGATATCGCCCGGCTCGATGCCGCCGATGAGCCGACATGTGGATGAGGAAGGCGTTCTGATCGACTGCGTTGTGCTGGCGCAGAGGGGGGTTCTTGATGAGCCGGCGATCCGGGCTCTGTTCACGGCAGGTCCCCACCCGGCGCGCAACCCTGACCAGAATATCGCTGACCTTAAGGCGCAACTCGCCGCCTGCACTCGCGGCGGCGAGGAATTGCGCCGGCTCGCCGCCGTCTACGGCGAAGACGCCGTTGTCGCCTATATGGGGCATGTCCAGGCGAATGCGGAGGCGCATATCCGCGCCGCGATCGACCGGTTGTCCGACGGCAGCTTCTCCTGCACGCTTGATGGCGGCGAAACGGTGGATGTCCGTGTGCTGGTCGATCACGTTGCGCGTGCAGCGGTCATTGACTTTACGCATTCCAGCGATCAGTCGCCGGCCAACTTCAATGCGCCGGCATCCATTGCACGGGCGGCGTCCCTTTATGTGTTCCGAACCCTGGTCGACGAAGCGATCCCGCTCAACGAAGGCTGCCTCAGACCGCTCATCATCCGCACACGGCCCGGCTCGCTCCTGGAGCCCGTCTATCCGGCGGCCGTTGTGGCCGGCAATGTTGAGACCAGCCAGGTCGCCTGCGATGCGCTCTATGGCGCCTTGGGCGTGCTCGCGGGATCGCAGGGCACGATGAACAACTTCACCTTCGGCGACGCTGCCAGGCAGTACTATGAGACGATCTGCGGCGGCGCCGGGGCCGGTCCCGACTTCGACGGCGCGGACGCGGTGCAGACGCACATGACCAACAGCCGCCTGACCGATCCGGAAGTGCTTGAGACGCGATTTCCGGTGTTCGTCGAGCGATTTGCGATCCGGCGCGGCTCCGGCGGGCTGGGACGGCGGCGCGGCGGGGACGGCGTGGTGCGCGCCATCCGCTTCCGGGCGCCGATGAGCGCGGGGATCCTGTCCAACCGTCGCACGCAGGGCGCATTCGGTTTGTGCGGGGGT
>JBILMQ010000313.1:0-3973 GCA_044375455.1 Caulobacterales bacterium
AATCGGGCGTGCGCTCTTTGAAAGCGCGATCACGGCAGCAAATCAATTAAATATTACCGTGATGTCATCTTCTCCGGTCTGGCGCAGCACGGCTTGGCCTGCCCAGCCGCCGGGCCAATCGAGACCCGTTTTCTTCAATGCTGTTTGGCGCATCGCCTGGCCTGGCAATGACCCGCACGCGTTGCTCGACGCCCTGAACGCGCTGGAAGCTAAGTTTGGTCGGGTGCGCGGGGCGGCCAATGCCGATCGCACACTCGATCTGGACATGCTGGACTTCCGCGGTCAGATCCTGCGCACGCCGCGCCTGACCTTGCCCCATCCCCGCATGCGCGAGCGACGTTTTGTGCTGGGTCCGCTTGCCGACTTGGCGCCGGATTGGCGATGCCCGTCGACGGGGCTGGGCGCCGCAGCGCTCCTGGAGCGCCTTGGGGAAGGGGACGACGCCGAGCGTCTTGGCTGAGGCGCCAGAGGGCAGGAGCAAGGTTTTGCGCGAGACAGTGCGCGGCATCCAGTTCGCTTTGGGCTCGCTGCGGTCGCGGCGGCGGCGCTGCGAGCGGGTATCCGCCGCAGCTCGCCCCCAAGCCGCCCCGCCCAAGGGACAGTGGTGTGTTGCATCGTCTTGCGCCAGAAGAAGACAGTCTGACGCTACAGTAACACCTGCAGGTCGCGCATGCAGGTCGCGCCTTGCGGTGCGCCGGCGCATCACGTAGTGTTGTCTGTTACCAATCACGACAAAGGAAGTGGTCGATGGCGCGGGTGACCGTGGAAGATTGCGTGGAAAAGATTCCCAACCGGTTCTCGCTGGTGCTTTTGGCCGCCCACCGTGCGCGCGCCATCGGCGCAGGTTCGTTCCTCGGCGTCGATCGCGACAACGACAAGGACCCTGTGGTCGCACTGCGGGAAATCGCGGAGGAGGGCGTTGACATCCCTGACCTTCGGGAGAGCCTGATCCAGCATCTTCAAAATGAGCCGAAGACCCAGGCCAACGAGGAAGAACTCGATCAGCCGGCGCGTCTGCCACAGCCTAGCGTGACTGAAGACGACGTGCTGCGCGCGCTGCAGCAGGAAGCAGAAGCGCAGCGCGACGATCGGTTCTGATTCTCATGCCGGAGGGCGCGCGACCGCCGCCCGCACACCCACCAAGCGGGCAGCCCCGAGGAGTACGCGGGCCAAGTGGCACAGGGCCGGCGGCAAGACCCTCCGGGACCGGTGAGGCGTCACGACCTGACGTACGGGGTGCTGGACCGGCGGCTGACCCTGCCGGATTGGGCTCCAGATCGAAGTCAGGCGGGCAGTCAGGCGGGCAGTCAGTTCAGATAGCCCCAGACAAAGCTACGCCACCCAAGGCTGAAGGGCCCAAGGCCGAAGGCGCCAAGGTCAAAAAAGCAAGCGGAAGGACGGCCGCCAGGTTGGTGGGTCATCAACCAGAAGCCGCGACGCCGGCCGGACTCAAACCTTCTGGCGCGCGGCGGCCCGAGACGGCGCATCGCTTCTTGCGCCAGTTTGAACTTGTTGAGCGGGTTCGCGCTTATGATCCCGACGCAGACGAGCAGTTGCTCAACCGCGCCTATGTCTACGCCATGGTCATGCACGGCGACCAGAAACGCCACTCCGGCGATCCATATTATGCACATCCGGTGCAGGTCGCCGGCATCCTGACCGAGTTGAAGCTGGACGCCGAAACGATTGCAGCCGGTCTCCTTCACGATACCCTGGAGGACACGCAGGCCACGCACGAAGCGCTGTGCGAAAAATTCGGGGAAACCGTTGCAGATCTTGTAGACGGCGTCACCAAACTCACCCGCCTTGAATACGTGTCCGAGCAGACGAAACAGGCGGAGAATCTGCAAAAGTTTGTGCTCGCCATGTCGAAGGACATGCGCGTCCTCCTGATTAAACTCGCTGATCGGCTGCACAATATGCGCACGATCGACTTTGTGCCGAAGGAGACAAGCCGCAAGCGGATCGCGCGTGAAACTCTGGAAATCTACGCCCCTCTCGCGCGTCGCATCGGCATGCTGCGCATGGTTGAGGAACTTGAGGACCTTGCCTTCCGCCAAGTCGACCCCGGTGCGTTCGCCACCATCGCAGACCGGCTCGCCGCCATGCGGGCCGAAAAAGGCGACGCTGTCAGCGTCATCCGCGAAGCGATCGAGGAGGCCCTGCGCAGCGCAGGGATCACGGCCGTGGTCTTCGGGCGTGAAAAGCGGCCCTATTCGATCTGGCGCAAGCTTGAGCGCAAGTCTCTGACGTTCAGCGATCTGGCGGATATCTATGGTTTTCGCGTCATCGTCGACACACCGTCCCTGTGCTACGCCGCGCTCGGCGTTCTCCACCGGACATGGCGGTGCGTGCCGGATCGGTTCACCGACTACATCTCCACGCCAAAGCCCAACGGCTACCGTTCCCTCCACACCACCGTGATGGGGCCGCGCAATCTGCGCGTTGAAATGCAGATCCGAACACCGGCCATGGATCGGGTCGCCGAGGAAGGGGTCGCCGCCCACTGGCGCTACAAGAACAAGTCTTACGGCTATGACGGCGAGGCGGCCCGCGCCGCGTCAGCGCCGGATCCTCTGGAAATCCTGCGCCCGCTCGTGCAAATCCTAGAGCATGGCGGCGATCCTGATGAGTTCCTTGAGCATGCGAAGCTCGAGATGTTCCAGGATCATGTGTTTTCGTTCACGCCAAAGGGCCAGCTGATCGCCCTGCCGTCCGGCGCAACACCCCTGGATTTTGCCTATGCGGTCCACACCTCGATCGGCGACACCTGCGTTGCGGCGCGGATCAACGGCCAGGATCGTCCGTTGCGGACGCAATTGCGCAACGGTGATGTCGTCGAAATCGTTCGATCCAATGTCGCAGGTCCGCCGCCAGACTGGGAATCGATCGCGCGCACCGGGCGCGCACGCAGCGCTATCAGACGACTGGTGCGCACCCGTCGCCGCGAAGAATTGGTCCGCATAGGGCGTAATCTTGCAGACCACGCCCTGCACCGCTATGGCAAGCGCCTGGAAGACACCGACCTTGCAGCCGCCGCCGAGCGGCTCGGCTTCGCTGGCGAGGAGGACATCTTTGAAGCCGTCGGACGTGGTGACCTCGATGGCCGTCGCCTTGCAGAGGCCGCTTATCCAGGCCTTACCGTCAAACTGAAAGTCGACACCGGTCGCTCCTTGATGGAGGACCGCTCGGCCCGTCTCTATGTAAGCGGCTCGGGACTGACGCCTGGGGTGACGCTGCATTTCTCCGAATGCTGCTCGCCGATGCCGGGTGACCGGATTGTAGGTGTGCTCGCCGGTGCGCGCGGGGTCGACATTCATGTCATCGACTGCGAACGTCTGGCCGAACGCGATGAGGAGCGCTGGATCGATCTGCGCTGGACAGACGAGGCCAAGGAGCACGGCCTGGCGGTTGGCAGAATGCGCGTGTCTGTGGAGAACGGCCCGGGCGTGCTTGCGCGCCTGTGCGCAATCGTCTCTGAACACGATGGCAACATCACCAATGTCAAGACGCTGCGCCGGTCTGCCGACTTCTACGATCTCGCTTTTGACATTGAGGTGATGGACCTGCGCCATCTCACGCACATCGCCGCGGCGATGCGCGCCTGTCTCTTCGTGGTCTCGGTGGATCGACCGCGCGGCTAGCATGGAGCGTCTGGTGGGAAAAGTGTCATGAATACCCAAGAGGTGCTTGCTGAATTTCGCGCTGCCGGCGCGCTCTTGGAGGGACATTTCATATTGTCCTCCGGGCTGCGAAGTCCGGTATTCCTGCAAAAGGCGCTTGTCTTCGCCCACCCGGACCGCACGGCGCGTCTGTGCCAGGCGCTCGCCCAAAAGATCGCCGCCGAATTCGGCAAAGTCGATGTGGTCGTGTCGCCCGCGGTGGGCGGCATCATTCCAGGATATGAGACCGCGCGCCATCTCGGCGCCAAGGCCTTCTTCACCGAGCGCGAGGATGGCCAGATGCACCTGCG
>JBILMQ010000067.1:0-13321 GCA_044375455.1 Caulobacterales bacterium
TTGCGAAACACACGGGCGACGAGCCTTGAAGGCGTCATCGGCAAGCTGAATGTGTTGCAGGCGGCATGGAGCCGGACGAGTTTGCGAGCGCCTTAAAGCTCATGCAGGCTCCAGTCCGTGATCTGGAAGCGATGCGCGCGTGAGGCGCGCAGCTGAGCGAAATCCAACACGCTGAAATTCGTGTCGACGCGAACAGGCGCCCAGCCTCCGTTGCTCGCCGTGGATGGCGACCCAGGCTTTGGGCAGCGAAGGAAGGGTTACGCAGCTGATGAGAGCCGGCGGACCTCTATCTGCCTCTCGTGTGCTCGCGCTTGCGCGAGGTCGTACGTGGCCTGCATTCACAAGAGCGTGTCCGCCTTCACGCCAAATCCCTGCTCAAAGAGAATTGCCATGTCGGCGGAAAGACCAGAATTTCCATTGAGGAGATTGCTCGGCGCTTGCCGAGACACATCCAAATGTGTCGCCACGTCCGTCACGCTCACGCCGGCGGGCTCAACGAGCTCAGCGCGCAGCCATTCTCCAACATGAACGGACAGCGTCGGGTGCATCTTAAGAGCCATGGTAGTCCTCCAGATTCAAATCGACGATCACCTGTTGGCGGACATTCGACGCCCAGGACAGCCGGCAAGCGCAGCGCCGACGGCCTGTTCGCAGGCGTGGAACGAGCGGCCGGCCCTAAGAGGCTGTCGCCGCCGAGGCGACCCCGTGAGAGGCGTTCGCGCCACACAGAAAATCCGCCCCGATTTGGCTCAGGCGGTTTGGCTCAATCCGACACAGGCTCGTCCGGCGCCTGAGCGCTTAAGCCGGCGCCATCCGCCGACATCTGGCCTGCTCCGCCATGGTCCGGTGTTTCCCGGGCTTTCCTGCCAATGCCCGCCTTTTCCTTCAGACGCCCGTTCTGAGACGGCGTGAGAAGGTGTGATCCGGCGTGATCTACTCAAAGCTACGCAACACGCCTCAATGGCCCGCCTTTGGCGTCGCCTGGCTGCATGCGCGACAGCGCCGGCTCGGCTCTTGTCGCGCGTCAACGAACGCGGGAGCGGGGAGCATGGGGCAGCGGCTTGGAATCGCAATCGGCGCAGGCTTGATGGGTGCGATGCCTGGGTGCGGAGCGGCAACGCAGTAAATCGCGGTCTTCTTCGCCTACCAGCCGTCGCTTGCGGCGCCGCTGCTGCGCTTCGATAATTGGTCGCTTTATCAGCCGCTGCGCTATTTCGAATGGAAGCATCACGCCGCAGACAGGTTCCCGAAGGAGTTCGGTTGGGCGAACGTATTCGTGATCGCCGGCTGCGTGTTTGGTGCGGCTGTTGCCATTCGCCTATTGCGCGATGGGGCGCAGGGCGTACCATGGGGCACAGGGCGTATCCGCTCGTCAGAACTATCGCCGAGCCGGAAGCAATGAAGCGCACGCGTGGCTCGGCCGCTTGGCGTTTCCGGCTGCGGCGGGCTTGGCCATTTTCACCGGCTGTGCGTTCCTGGCGACGATGATGATCGCCCTGGAGTTCGACTTCCATCCCGCGCTCGGCAAACCGATGGTGATGCTGGAAGGCGTCAAGCTCTATTGGCCGTTCGACTTCTTAAAATGGAAGGATCAACTGGAGCGGCCCGGCTCCAATGACTTCGGCGCGGCCGGCGTGATCGTCTTCATGGGCCTTGTCTTTGGCGCGGCGTTGGCGGTGCGCCTGCTGCGCGACGGTGGCGGCGCCAAAAGCGGAAAAGTCGAGGCCGTAGGCAACGGCGGCTTTGCCGCGCCGCGTGAGATCAAGGCGGCCGGACTGATCCATGACGGCTTCGGGATGGTGCGCGGTCGCATGAGGCCGTTCTTCACGGACCAGCTTCTGGTCTATCGCGGCGCAGGCCACGTGTTGTGCTTTGACGGCACGCGCACCGGCAACGGGCGCGGCATCGTTATACCGACTTGGATGTGGTGGCCGGGGTCACTGGTTGTTCCCGATCCGAAGGGCGAATTGGCGGAGGGCGACGCTCGGCCAGGTCCAGAGCTGGACTGTGACATACGGCGCTGTCAGCGCCAGGGAAAACCCGAATGCGCGCTGCGATCTCGGCCCCAGGCGCCATCAGGTGCGCGGAAATGGGCGAGTCGTCCCGACCGCAGCGCGCGCGAGTCAGAGA
Source organism: Caulobacterales bacterium (assembly GCA_044375455.1). Lineage (GTDB taxonomy): Bacteria > Pseudomonadota > Alphaproteobacteria > Caulobacterales > Aquidulcibacteraceae > JBEIHX01. The sequence continues at coordinate 2,131 of JBILMQ010000067.1, forward strand.
TGAAAAAGAATCCCGCCATCGTAATCGCGGCGATGAACAGGGGACGGTCGATGGTGTGCGCACGCTGCGCCGCGTCCGGATTACTACTTAGTCCCCCTTTTCGTGAGATGAACGACCTGGTTTGGCGGCCTCTCCCACGGCATTCTCCTTTCGCGGGTTGCGCCGGATTGAGCCGGCGCCCGAGCGCTTGGCGGCAGCGCGGGCATTCACCGCAGCCCGAAATGTATGGCGTCGCTCGCCGTTTCCACCGCTGGGTTCGCATTCTGGTGGCGCGGGTTGCGGCCCATTGTTGCGGCCCACCGTTGCTGCCGTCGCTGCGGCCGTCGCTGCGGCTTGCATCAGGCGGCGTGCTTCGTCACGATGATATCAGGCTGAGGACCATCCAGTGTGACTGTGCATTCGGCGATTGAGCGTGAGGCTGGATCCCCCGGCCCAGGGCCGCCTCTGGTCGAGGTGCGCAGCGCGGCGCCGGCAGGGCGAACTCGACTGCGGGCGCCTTGTCTCATCGCGCGCCCTGACGCACTGGCGCGGCTCTCCGGTTTCCTGAAGCTTGACCAGCGGGTGCGCTCGGTTGCGGTCAATCCGGTGACCGGATCGATGCTGGTTCTGCATGATCCGAAACTGACGGCAGGCGACCTCGCCGCGCGCGCCAGCGAGGCGCTGGCCAATCCGACGCCGCAACCGGTCACCGCGGCAGGCTCTCTCGAACAGCTATTGAGCACGCTCAATTCGGCCTGTGAGGGACTGTCCTCGCCGGAGGCTGCGCGGCGTCTGGCCGCCTACGGCCCGAATTCTTTGACCCCGCCTGCCCGGCGCAGCGACCTGGAAATCCTTCTGGCGCAGATGCGCTCGGTGCCGGCGCTCCTGTTGTCATGCTCGGCGCTGATCTCGCTCGCGGCTGGCAGGCTGATCGACGCCGCCGCGACCGGCGGCGCTGTGGGACTGAACACAGCGATCGGGTATGCGATGGAGGCCTGGGCGGAACGTCTGATCCGGGCGCTCGTGCCGGACGCGCAAGGCGAGGTATGGGTCCGGCGGGACGGCGAGCGCGTGCGGTGTGATACGGCCCATCTCGCGCCTGGGGATGTGATCGAACTTGCCGTCGGCGATCTTGTGCCCTGTGACGGACGCCTTGTGGAAGCGGAAGATCTGACGGTGGATGAATCGGCTCTGACCGGGGAGGCCTGGCCAGCGCGCAAGGCTGCGGTTCATCACATGCCGGACCACCAGCCTCTGCCAGATCGCCGCGGCATGCTGTTTCGCGGTGGCGTGGTCACGACCGGACGCGCAGTTGTTCTCGTGACAGCGACCGGAGCGGACACGCAGATCGGCGCTCTGCAGGCGCTGATCGGCACGGTGCGGGCGCCCAAGCCGCCGATTGAACGCGCGCTTGACCGGCTGGGTCTGGCCCTGACCGGAGTCAGCATCGCAGCCGGTCTTGTGCTGATGCTGCGCCTACGGATGGATGGGGCGGCTTGGCCGGGAGTGTTGCGCAGCGCCGCCGCGCTCGCGGTATCGGCCATTCCGGAGGGCCTGCCGGCGATCGCCGCAGCCGCCAAGGCGCGCGCCGGTCGCATGCTCGCCGCCGACGGCGTCGTGGTGCGCAACATGTCGGTGATCGAAACCGCCGGAGCGGTGGACGTCCTGTGTCTCGACAAGACCGGCACGCTGACCGAGAATCGCATGCAGGCAGCGCGTCTCTTTGTGGCTGACGTTGATCTAGACCTTGCGCGCATCGATCTGTCTGACCCGGAAGCTGACCTCCAGGCTGGGCTTCGCACGGCAGGACAGGGCGGCGGCGGGTCTGCTGGCGGAGGCCCCGACCGGCGGGCGCTGCGCGGCGCACGCGCCGCTGCGCTGCGCCTCGCCGAAATCGTGGCGCTGTGCAACGACGCAGAGATCGGTCCTGAAGGACCTATCGGCAGCGGCACGGAGAGCGCTCTTCTCGCCTTTGCCGAAGCTGCCGGGATCGACGTCGCCGGGCTGCGTGCGGCGGCCCGGCGCCTGGAAACCTGGCGGCGCGGCCCGGCGCGACGCTGGATGGCGACGGCCCATGCCGGGCCACGACAGGCATGGGTTGCGGTGAAGGGCGCGCCCGAAGACGTCACGGCGCTGTCGACGCGCCTGTGGAACGGTCAGCGGGCGCGAGAAATGACGCCGGCGGATCGGGTGGAGATCGCCGCGGCGAACGCAGCGATGGCTGGCGACGGCCTGCGCGTGCTGGCGGTGGCCGAAGCAGAGCCGCCAGGCGAGGACGGGCAGCCAGTCGGTTTCACATTTATCGGACTGATCGGCCTGGAAGATCCCTTGCGCGTCGGCGCAGCCGATATGGTGGCGGCGTTCCAGCGCGCCGGCATTCGCGTGCTGATCCTGACCGGCGATCAGGCGCAGACGGCGCGCGCGATAGCCGGGCGCCTCAGTCTCGCACAGGACGGCGAGATGGGCGTCGTCGACGCTGGCGCGCTCGCCGGCAAGAGCCCTGAGCAGCTCGCCGAGATCGCGATGCACGCTGAAATTTTCGCGCGGGTCAGCCCGACCGATAAGCTCGCGATCATCCAGGCGCTGCAGAATTCGGGTCGCATTGTGGCGATGACCGGCGACGGTGTGAATGACGGCCCGGCGTTGCGCGCGGCCGACATCGGCATCGCGCTCGGACATGCCGGCGCGGACGCAGCGCGCAGTGTTGCTGACGCGGTGGTGCTCGACGACGGACTGTCTCGGGTGGCGACGCTTCTGGCGCGCGGGCGTGCAGCTGACGACAACATCAGGCGCGCAACGCGCTATCTTGTCGCGACCAATCTGAGCGAGGTGGCGCTCCTTCTGTTTGAATCCCTGGGCGGGGAGAGAAAGATCGAAACGCCGCTCGAGCTTTTGTGGCTCAACCTGATGACCGACGTATTTCCAGCGCTCGGCTTTGCTGTGGCCAGTCCGGAGACAGATGTTCTTTCGCGACCGCCGCGCGGCGGTGATCATCCCTTGCTGACAGTGCGCGAGACTGCAGGCCTCCTCGGGGACATGGCTGGCATTGCAGCGCCAGCGATGCTCGCCCACACTGTGGCGCAGCACCGCTACGGGCCAGGCGATCAGGCCCGCGGCATGACCTTTCTCGCGCTGGGGAGCGCGCAATTGCTGCATCCTGTCGTGATGCGGCTGGATCGCGCGCCGCCTGCAGGAGACGATCCGGTAGCGGACTGGGGGGTCGAGGCCGGGGTTGTTGTGTCCCGGGGTCTGATGGCGCTGCCCTATCTGGTGCGCCCCCTCGGGCGCGCGCTTGGCATCGCGCCGGCGCGCATGAGCGACATGGCCCTGGCGCTCGCCCTAAGCGCGGCGCCGCTGGCGTTTCATCTCGCTGCGCGTCGCCGCCGCAGCCCCGTCGCAGGAACCCCGGCTCGAAGCAGCCAGACTGGCGACGCCACAACTCGGAGCGCAGGCAATGTCGGCCAGGGTTCTGGGCCAGGAGCTGCGGACGCGGCCAGAATCGCTGGCCCCGCCTCAAGGAGCGGGGGCGTCCTGTGAGCTTGTCGGCGTATGCGCTGCACTGGCGATCCTGGCGTTGCGCGCAAGCGAGACAAATTCCGCCCGGTAACCGAAGGGATCCTCGCCCCGGGCCGCATTGGCGAGCGCGATCACGTCATCCCAGCCGAAGCGACGCGGATCAATGAAGGGATCCCCGCGCAGCAACTGTCCGTAGCCGGCGACCGCTGTGGCGAAACGGGTCGATTCGGGTGCTGCAGAGATGTCGCGATAGGCGTCGTTCAGCGTGATGGCGCGCTCGATAAGAATGGAATCAGCCGCGCCTGGCGGCTTGTAGCGGATCTTCAGAAAAGCGATCTCTTCGCCTTTGGGCGTGGCTGGCGCGGGAGTGGCGTAGCGCAACGGGTCGATCAGCGTGCGCCCGCCGACCGGGGTCAGTTCATAGATCGCCGTGACGCTGGCCCCGGCGCCGATATCGCCTGCGTCCACGCGGTCATTGTTGAAGTCCTCGCGATTGAGCATGCGCGTCTCGTATCCGATCAGGCGATACTCCGCGACCTGCCCGGGATTGAACTCGACCTGGATCTTGACGTCGTCCGCAATCGGCAGCATCGCCGATTGCATCTGGTCGGAAAGCACCTTCCGGGCTTCGTTGAGGGTGTCGATATAGGCGGCGACGCCATTGCCGGCTTGCGACAGGGTCTGCATGAGGGCGTCGTTGTAGTTGCCGCCGCCGAAGCCAAGAACCGACAGATAGACCCCCGTTTCGCGCTTGCGCTCAACGAAGTCCTTCAGCCGTTCTGGATCGGCGATCCCGACATTGAAGTCGCCGTCGGTTGCAAGGATCACACGGTTGACCGCATCCTTGCGGTAGTTCGCCTCGGCAAGCGCATAGGCGCGTTCGAGACCCTCCCCGCCTGCGGTGGATCCGCCGGCGGACAGACGATCCAGGGCGCCGCGGATTTTTCCTGTCTCTGCGCCTGAGGTGGGTTCAAGCACCACGCCCGCTGCCCCCGCATACACAACCATGGAGATGCGGTCCTGTTCGGTCAGGGACTCAAGCAGGATCTCGATGGATTTCTTGACGAGCGGCAGCTTCGCCGGATCGTTCATCGAGCCCGACACATCAAGAAGCAGGACCAGATTGAGCGGTGGTCGCCGATCCCGGGGCGCATCATAGCCTTGCACGGCTATGTGCAGCAGGGTTTTGTCCGTCGCCCACGGCGACGGAATGACGCTGACCACCGGCGCGAAGGGACGCTCGCGCGTCCTGGGCAGCGGGTAATCGTAGTCAAAATAGTTGATCAGCTCCTCGATCCGCACCGCGTCCTTGGGCGGCGCCGCGCCGCCGTTGAGATAACGGCGCACATTCGCATAAGCCGCAGTGTCGACGTCGATTGAGAAGGTTGAGACAGGCTCGGCCTGAACCGAGTGGATGGGATTTGCCTCTGCCTGCGGATAGCGTTCTCGGTCGATATCGCCGGGCATAGGCCGGGTCGACGGGGATGAAAAGCGTGCCTCGGCGGCAGCATAGACCCTGGGCGCGGGCATGCCCATCACAGGCGGCGGTGGGGGAGCAGGCGGGGGCGGGGGCGCGGGCGGAGGCGGCACACTCTGACAGGCGCAGACAAAGGCTGAAAGCGCCATGGCGGCGAAGGTGCGGGCGACGGACATGGCGGGATCCCCTTGCTCAGATGTCGGTGCGGGCCGGCGCAACGGAGCGGGCCCGCCAGACGCCGGATTGATGTGGCATGCACACTGCGACCGGCCTGAGGCGTTTGTCAGGCCAAGCTTTGACCGCGGGCGTCACGGCGTCAAAAGAACGATTTTTCCTGCGTGCAGACCGGCCTCCATGCGCGTCAGAGCGGCGTCTGCTTCAGCCAGCGGATAGGCAGAATCGATCACCGGCTTCAGACGCCCAGCCGCCGCCAGGGGCCAGATGGCGGCCTCGATGGCGCGGCAAAGGCGGGCTTTCTCCGCTTTCGGACGGATGCGCAGGGTGGAGCCGGTGACGCTGAGGCGCTTCAGCATAAGGCGCATCAAATCGATCTCGGCGCGCGCGCCGTTCAGGAACGCGATGTACACGAGCCTGCCATCCGGTTTGAGGATGGACAGATTACGCGCCAGATACGGCGCGCCGACCATGTCGAGGATGACGTCGACGCCGCCCTCGGCCTCGGCGACAGCGGCGAAGTCCTCGGTGCGATAATTGATCGCGCGCGCTGCGCCGAGGCGTTCGCACAGCGCAACTTTTTCCGGCGATCCCGCGGTCGCAAGGACGCGCGCGCCAAGTGCGACCGCCATTTGTATCGCCGTTGTGCCTATCCCGGAGGCGCCGCCGTGCACCAGAAGGGTTTCGCCAGGTTTGAGCGCGCCGCGTTCGAACACATTGGCCCAAACGGTAAACACGGTTTCTGGCAGGCAGGCCGCCTCCGCCATGGTCATTCCGGGGGGCGTCGGCAGGGCGGCGCCCTCATCAGCGAGGGCGAACTCGGCATAACCGCCTCCCGACATCAGCGCAGTGACGCTGTCGCCCGGGCGCCAGCGTTCGACGCCAGGGCCGCAGGCCTCGACATGGCCCGCCGCCTCGAGGCCAAGCGTCGCCGGCGCGCCGGGCGGCGGCGGATAGAAACCGCGGCGCTGCATCAGGTCAGGCCTGTTCACGCCCGCGGCGGCCACTCGGATCAGGATCTCGCCCGGTCCCGGATTGGGGCGTTCGATTTCGGTCAGGCGCACCGGGCCCTCGCCAGGAACTTCGATTGCGCGCATCATTAACGTCATGAAACAGCCTCTCAGTCGGCGACGGCGGCGAGGTGTAACCTGCGGACTTTAGATCATGGAAGACGACTTGCTGCCGCGCCCGAAAGCGTCCGGCCCGCCAGAGGACTGGTCGATTGAGGAATTGGCGCTCCGGATCGGGGAATTGCGTGTCGAGATCGGGAAATATGAGGCGCTGATTGCGCGCAAGCGGCAGGATCGCGACGCAGCCGAGGCTCTCTTCGGAAAGCGGTAACCGTTTCGCCGGACGGTGCGCGCGTCAGGGGGTAAGCGGCGGCGTCGAGTTGGCCCTGGATTTGCTTTGCGGGCGCTTTGATGCGAACTGTCCCGACCGGAGCCGAGCGAGCGCATGGCCAACGACCGTCACAGCGAGGAAATTACGCGGCTGCACCCGGCGGACGCGGCTATGGCGGCGCGGATCTCCGAATTCGCGGCCTCTGAGATGTTTGAGCGCGCCTTCAAGGAGGGCATGGCGCTCGTTGAGGAGACCGCCGCTTATCTTGACGGCCCTGGGCGCGCGGAGTCCAAACGTCTCTCCCGCCAGGGAGCGCTGGCCTATGCCGGAGAGAGCATGCGCCTGACGACCCGGCTGATGCAGTCAGCCTCCTGGCTGCTCGTGCAGCGGGCGGTGCGCGAGGGCGACATGACTGCAGATGAGGCGCAGCAGGAGCACTATCGCCTGTCCGGCAAGCGCGACATGGGCGATGAGCCGTTCGGGGGTGAGGATGAACTGCCGGAACGGCTTGCCGGGCTCATTGCGCGCGCGGCCAGACTGTATGACCGGCTGCGCCGCCTGGATGAGTCGATATTCGGTCCCTCGGTGAAGGCCAATCCGGTCGCTCTGCACCTGGACCGTTTGCGCGCGGTGTTCGAGATCTAGGACGTGGTTTCCCGAAGCGCCCCGCCAGTGGCCGATTGTCTCGCGCCAAGGCGGACTTGCGGGGCGGACTTGCGGGGCGGACTTGCGGGGCGGACTTGCGGGGCGGACTTGCGGGGCGGACCTGCGGGATGGATCACCTGTGGGCAGCGTCACATGCGGGCTCAGTCGTACAACCTCCGCCTGACCGGCGCGCCAACCCAAATTCGTACTGGCATGCAGTCCGGGCCCGCGCCCAGACGTCGCCCAGACGTCGGCGAGATGCCGCCGGGCGGCGACGCGACATCCGTGCCACAGACCCCGGCCGACCCGCAACCGGCTTGGGTCGCCAGCGCAAAAGCACCTTGGCGAAAGCAACTTGCCAGTGAGCAAATACCCAAGGAGAGCCCAGGGGCAAGGTAACCCGGGTCGCCGCGTCGACTTCGCGCAGCGCTCTGCTGCGGAGGGCTTACTTCTTGAGGAAGGCCGCAAACTTGTCGTTGAACCGGGACACGCGCCCGCCGCGATCGAGCAGGGTTTGCGTACCACCCGTCCAGGCCGGATGGGTCTTCGGGTCGATGTCCAGGTTGAGGGTCGCCCCCTCCTTCCCGAGTGTAGAGCGCGTCTGGTAGGACGAGCCGTCCGTCATCACCACCGTGATGAAGTGATAATCGGGATGGATGTCCTTTTTCATGGCGCGCTCAATCGGATCGGGGTGGGTGGGCTTCATCCGGACCTGCGCCCGGGCTGACGCCCGCAATTTCGGAAGGCTGGGGTCCTAAAGGAAAAGCCCCTGCGAGGCAAGGGCGCGGCTGCGCGGTTACAGGACGGGACCCTCGGTGCGGCGCAAAAACCCATATCGGGCGACGTGGGGCGCAATCTTGAGAGCGGTGCGCACCATGTTACGATCATTCTCGCGCTGCGCCTCGGCCTTTTCAGGACCGAGCCCGTCGAGCTGCGCCCATGTGACGAGGAGATTGTGCTCGCGGCGCACATTGCTGCGGATCGGCGCGTAGCGCCAACCAGCAATCAGCCGTTCAGCATTCCAGCGTTTCTTTTCGATCTCGGCGAGCCGCTCGACGATATGGTCGTTCGGATAGTCCGGTGCGACGTCGCCCCGGGGGCCAGGGGGCGCCGGGATCCAGCCGGCGTCCCACAGCTTGACCAGGGCATGCTCGGCAACGGCGCGGTTGGCCGCCCGATAGGTTTCGGGCAAATCCATCCAATCAACCCCTGCCGCACCCGGGTTTGCCCGGGCCTCTTCGGCCATAGCGTGGCTGAGAAGCCGGTCGGCGCGCCGCGCCGCGCCTTTGCGGCCGGCTGGGATCAGGGCCTCGACAAGGCGGTCGAACAGCGCAGCGCGGTCCTGGTCGGGGCCGCCGCCATCTGGATTCAGGTCCCGGACCAGCGCCTTCTCCCGCGGCGACAAACTTTCCCACAGCGGCCGGCAGGCGCGCGCCTTGGCGTCCTTCTCAAGCTGGAGACGGGCGTAGGCCGCATGGGCGATTGCCGCGCCCTCTTCCAGGCTTTCGCGCAGGATGAGATCGGTGGTGGCGATTTCCGCCAGACCGCCAACCACTGCGATGGCGGGCAGCTCCGGTTCCGCAGGACTGGCGACAAGGGCCCCAGCGCGGGGCGAGAGGTCTGCGAGAGCAGGCTCAAACACGTGAATTGGCGTTCGCGCCCAGGAGGTGCGTGCAGCTGCTTTGCGGAGCGCCAGAGCGGCGGCCGCGTTCATGCGCGCATCGCCCAGGCAAATTGCGAGCATGGTCGGTGCGCCGCGCTTGGCCGCGAGCCGTTCGAGCGTGGCCTCCAGGTTGGCGTCGGCGCTCCAGTCGAAGCGCAGAAATGCGAGGTCGGCGCGCCAGACTTCGCCGTCCCGGAACGCGCCTGGCCAACGGGCGCGGAAGCGCGCCTCCTCGAGTTCGGGGTCGGCGACGAGCACGCTGACCCGGGGCGCTTCGAAATGCGCCGACCAAAGCGTCTGCAGCGCTGACAACGCAATCGGCTCGCCTGCCCCAGCAAATCCCAGGATGGCGATATGCGGACGGTCTTGCGCCAGCCGGCTGGCCTGGACCAGCACCTCGCCGGCCCGGAAGAACCGTCTTGCGGCGATCTCAGACAGCGCAAACGGACGAAGTTCGAAGCCGGTCTCGCCGGATGTCAGCCACCCTTCGCGACGGATGTTCGTGCGGGGGTCCACATCGCGGAGTTCTGCAAGCAGGCGCGCGTCCTCAATGCGGGCGAACAACCGCACGCCGCGCGGGCGTTTCTGCTGCGCCAGAAGCACCCGCAGCGCCCCAGCGATACGCAAATTGGCTGCGTCATCGTCGTCGATCGCGACGACGGCGCGCGCGGTCTGCGCCCTGCCGGCCTTGAGGGCCTCCGGCGTGGCGGGATCTCCTTCCACGACAATAACGCCGGCTCGCCGCAGCGCTGCGACGTCGGCTGGGTTGAGATCATGGGCCACGACCACGGCAGGATGAGCAGGGCCCTCGGCGCGATCCTGCGCGAGATCATTGATCAAGGCGCCGCGCGGGGCGCCGACGCCAGCCACGATGACATGACCACGCGACAGCGAAAGAAGCACCCGCCCGGCAAAGACAGTGATCTGCTGCAGGAAGGCGGCCGCAACCGTTCCCGCGAGCGCCAGCTGCTCAAAGGTCCCGCGCATGGCGTTGAATGCCGCGAGCGCCTGTTCTGGGGCCTGACTGGCGGACGGAAGGCTGAAACCTTTTGAGGCCTGCAGCCCCGCCCACAGCAGGGCGGCCGCCAGCATGGCGATCACGCGCGTCGATGGCGCGCCGGGACCATTGGCCCACAGCGTCAGACGCCGCGCCAGATGCGCCGCCCAATTGGGCTTTCGTCGGGTCCTCGGTGCAAACCACATCAGCCCATCTTGCCGCGCCGCAAGCGCGGTGTCATGGCGGAATCCGCGCGCCGCACCCGGTGGCGCGACGCATGGGCCAGACGTCGCATGGGCAATGCACAGCACAGGAAGGCGTGTTCAACGGACCCCCGCGCCATGGCAGGAGCGCAGGTCCGCCGGTGAGGCGATGTCTCAGGTGACGCGAGACACCGGCGCTGCGATCGGACACGACGAGACCCGATCGCGAGGCAGACCGACCAGGCGCCCGAAGCGGGGGCCCGAGGCATGGACCCGAAGCGGCGGCCAGGCGGGGCGCCGCTGCGGCAGTCTTGGGTTTGCCGCGGTGCGAAGCTATGTCTGGCCCCACTGCGGGCCGGTGCGGCGCGCGCGCGAAACGCAATCGGAGGGCACGCCCATGAAACTCGATTCCAATATTGCAGCGGTCGTCACCGGGGGTGCGTCCGGCCTCGGCGAGGCCACGGTCCGCGCGCTGCGCGCCCACGGCGTCAAGGTGGCGATCTTCGATATGAATGAGACGACCGGCGAACGCGTGGCTGCGGACGTGGGCGCGGTGTTCTGCAAGGTCAATGTGACCGACGAGGCGTCCGTCGAGACCGGCTTTGCGAAGGCGCGTGCGGCGAACGGTCAGGAGCGGATCCTGGTGAATTGCGCCGGCACCGGCAATGCGGTCAAAACGGCAAGCCGCTCCAAGGATACGGGCGAGATCAAGCACTTCCCCCTGAACCAGTTCGATCTGATCATTCAGATCAATCTGGTCGGCACATTCCGCTGCATCGCGAAATCCGCAGCCGGCATGCTGAGCCTGCCGCCGCTTCCCGACGGCGATCGCGGCGTGATCATCAACACCGCCTCAGTGGCGGCGCAGGATGGCCAGATGGGGCAGGCGGCCTATTCCGCCTCGAAGGGCGGCGTCGTGGGCATGACCCTGCCGATCGCGCGCGATCTGTCCGGCGAAGCGATCCGGGTAAACACGATCCTGCCGGGCATCTTCAACACGCCGCTGATGAACGCCGCACCTCAGCAGGTGAAGGACGCCCTGGCCGCCAGCGTGCCCTTCCCTAAGCGCCTCGGCAACGCCGAGGAGTATGCGTCGCTGGCGCTGGAAATGATGCGCAACGGGTACTTCAATGGCGAATGCGTGCGTCTCGACGGCTCCATCCGCATGGGCTTGCGCTGATCGGTCAGAGATTTCC
>JBILMQ010000315.1:0-3955 GCA_044375455.1 Caulobacterales bacterium
TGTAAAAGGTCGGAACCCAGATAACGACGGCATAGGACATGATCGCGACCAGCCCGTAGCCGATAAACACCCCGCCAAAGGCCCGCCCGTTGCGCCCGATGTAGCGCGCCGTCTCGCTGAGGCTCGGCGCCGGGGCCGCCGGGGCAGTCCCGGCGGCGCCAGCGCTGCGCCGGGCCGGCTCGCGAATGCACACCGCGAGGAGCGCGACCAGAAGACCCGGAAGTCCGACGGCCATGAACGCGACCTGCCAGCCGCGCACCTCGCCCAGCAGCGGCAAGTCGACGGCGCCGACGCGGGCCGCCCACTGCGCCACAAAACCGCCCACCATCAGCGCCAGCCCGCCGCCAATGGTCACGCCCGAGGCGTAGATGCTCATCGCCAGACCGAGGCGCTCTTTGGGAAAATAATCCGCAATCAGCGAATAGGAGGCCGGCGACAGGGTCGCCTCGCCCACGCCAACGCCCATGCGGGCGAGAAACATCTCCCAAAAATTGCGCGCCAGCCCGCATGCCGCCGTCATCACGCTCCAGAAGGCGATGCCGGTGACAACGAGCCAGCGCCGTTCGCGCACATCCACCCAGCGCCCGAACGGGATCCCGAGGACAGTATAGAACAGCGCGAAGGCGAAGCCGACCAACAGGCTGATCTCGGTGTCCGTCAGCCCGAGGTCCCTGCGGATGGGATCGATCAGCAGCGCCATGATGGTGCGGTCGATGAACGACACCATGTAGGCGATCATCAGCACCGCGACGACAAAGTAGGGGTAAAGCTGGAACCGGGGCCGCGCCGATACGCTGGCGTCAGCTCCGGTTCCAGGCAGGCCTGACCCACCCGATCGCGATCCGCCGGCCCAACGAGGACCAGAACGATCGGACCTGGGAGCGGGTGTTTCGGGACCAGCCCCGTCCCTGCGCCCGGCGGTCATCAGAACCGCTTGGCGATGCGTGCATAGGCCATGGCGCCGCGCGGATCATGCACCAGCCGGTCAAAGCCCTGCAGATCGCCTGGTGCGCCGGTTGGCGGGGGCGTCTCGTCAAAGGCGTTGATCAGACCGACCTGCAGATCGGCGTCAATCGCTTCCAGCGCGAGGCTGTACTGCACGTCGACGCTGGTCCAGCTCGCGATCTCGAAGCCATTGATCGGACTGTTGCGGTCGTTGAGATTTTCCTTGTAGCTGTCGATGTAGGTGAGCGTCGCCCCAAGCTTGTGCGGGCCGAGTTCCCAGCCGGCGCTGGCGCTGGCGCGCCATTGCGGCAGGGAGCGGGCGAAATTCTGGAAGTTGCGCAGACCCACGAGGTCGAGTTCAACGCCGTTTTCGTTGGCGAGGTAGGAGGCGATATACGTCGCGCTCGCCGTCAGCGACAGTGCGCCCGCCCGCCCCAGACCGACATCGTACCTGGCAGTGATGTCGTACCCGTCCGTCTCCACGGAATTGGCGTTGACGAACGACACGCGCACCTGGGAGATCAGACCCGTCGGTCCGGTCGGGCGAAGCACGCGCGGATCGTTCGGGTTGGCGTTGACGATCGCCTGGGCGTTCTGCTTCACGATGATGTCGGAATAATCATATCGCCAGTAGTCGAGGCTGACGGTGAACGCCGGGACCGGCGTCCAGACCACGCCGAGATTGGTGTTGACCGCCTCCTCCGGCTTCAATGCGGTGTTGGGCGTCGTCACCACCGCGGTGAAGAACGGAATAGTGGCGCGGTTGAGCGGATCGGCGACCGACTCATTGATCGTCGAGATGGATGTGATCTGCGACAGCGAGGGCGCGCGGAAGCTTGTGCCGGCCGATCCGCGCAGCACCAAACCGTCCACCGGCTCCCAGCGCAGCGCAATCTTGGGATCGAGGCTTTCGCCAATGCCGGAGCCATAGCTTTCGTAGCGTGCGGCAAGCTGCGCCTCGAGCCGCTTGTGCAACGGCACGGCGAGTTCGGCGAAGGCCGCATAGATGGTGCGGCTCTCCTCGAAATTGGGCCCGCTGAACAGAAAGGTCAGATTGCCGTTGCGGCTGTCAGCGTCGCTGGCGAACGACAAGCGCTCCGAACGCACCTGCGCGCCCAACGCCACGCCGATCCGCCCGGCCGGCAGGGAAAGCCAATCGCCCGACAGAACAGCGTCGCCGGTGGTAAGGCTTGCCTCGTAGTCACGCCAGGAATTGGCGGTAAAGTCCTCGATCACGGCGCGCGAATTGGCCAGCGCCGGATTGGTCAGCGAGCTGCCGAACGGGTTGAAGAACTGATTGTTGTTGGGCCCGCCCACACCGGCAAGAGCCGCTGCAAAGCGGTCGATCTTGACGTCGCGCACATTGGTCGCCTTGAAACGCTGGGTGCTGTGCACGGCGGCGACGTCATAGTCGAACCCGCCCGCCAGCGGACCGCGCAGACCCGCGACAAGCCGAAACGCGGTGTTTTCCCGTCCCTGGAACGTGGGATCGTAATTGCGCCCGCTGAGCGCGCGCCCGAAGAAACGCACCGGAACCCCAAACCCGCCATTGGCGACGAGATTTCCGGGGTTGTTGGCCGGCACGATCGGAAACTTCAGATTTGGGAAGGCTGGCGCGGATTTGACCTCAGCCTCGTTGCGTGCAAAGCCGAGCTCCGCATAGGCCGTGCGGCCCCCATCGAAATCCAGCGTTGCGGTTGCATAGCCGGTGAGACGCTGCTCGGCGGAAATCAGCTCAAAAAACGGCGTAAGGTCAATACTGCAGAAGCCGACATTGGGTTGGCCTGGAATGCCCAAAGGCTGACGCCGTCCGCCGCCCGCCTCACAATTGGGATCGATGATCGGCAGCGTCGCAGGCTGGAACGCCCCGGGAAAGCCAAGTGCAGAGCGGATCTTGCCGCGCGACACGGCCCGGTCGTTCTGGTCGAGCGGCGAGCGGTCAAGATATTCGAGCCCCGCAGCCACCCGCAGCGGCCCGTTCTCGTAGCCCGCGGCGCCCGCCGCCATCCAGTCGACCTGCCCGCTTTCCAGGGTGGACTGATAGGACAAACGCAGTTCCGGGCGGGCGATGCGCTCACGCATCAGAAAATTGCCGACCCCGGCAATGGCGTCGGAGCCGTACACGGCCGCCGCGCCGTCCTGCAGCACCTCCAGACGGTCAACCATGATCAGCGGCAGGACGTTGATGTCGACAAAGCTTGAGCCGTCGTCATTCGGGATCGGCGCGGATGTCTGCCGGCGCCCGTTGACCAGAGTGAGTGTTGAGGCAAGGCCAAGTCCGCGCAGATTGAGCTGGGCGGTGCCGACCTGGAACGGCGAGCCCGTGGTGTCCGGCTGATTGACCGACCCCGAATTGCCCGGCAGCAGACGCAGGACGTCATCGGGCGTCGCCAGCGCATTGGCGTCGAACGAGTCGCGCCCGAGCGTCGCGATCGGGGTCGGCGCGTCGTCGGGCGCACGCTTGATGTAGCTGCCCGTGACCACGATGGTGGCCTCGTCCTCGTCCGCCGGCTTCGCATCCTGCGCGCCCGCCACAGGCGCGGCCACGAAGATTGCCCCGCACAGCACAAGCCACGCCGCGCCAGCGGCCGCGCGCTCAGTCTCACCAGATGGTTTCATGAAGCCCTCCCCCGCGGTCCAGGGCTCTCTTGGCCCTTGCTGAGCAAAAATCCGCATTTTGCCATGCTTGCTGAGCAAAATTAGAATCTCAAGTCGAAAATTTCGTTGCTCTATTCAGTTTACTGGGCTGAATTGGTCGCGGCGCCGCGGTTAGGCGGGCGCGGGCGGAACAGCGGCAATGGCGGGCGACAGGCTGCAAACCACGACACAGGCCAGGCAAGCCAAACCGGCAAAACCAGCGCGGCGCGAGAGCGCGAAGGGCGGTCCGGCGGTGCGCGAGCGGATCCTGGAGGCCGCCCTGAACCTGTTTGCCACAAGGGGTTTTGACGGCACGACCAACAAGGACATTGCCGCCGACTGCGGCATCGGCATGTCGGTGATCCTCTACCAC
>JBILMQ010000316.1:0-3950 GCA_044375455.1 Caulobacterales bacterium
CGCGCATCACCGCGCGGCACGAACGGCGCCCGCGCTTAAGGCTTTGCGGATAGAAAGGCGTCGGCGCGCCTGGGTTTGTGGCCGTTGGCATAGCCCCGCCGCGCAGGGTCGCGTTCATAATGGCCAGCGCCGAGAAATTGCTCGCGCTCCGGGCTCATTGCAACATTCATGAGTGTCGTCATGACTTGCCGCATCGCCTGTGGACCTTCCGCACTCAGGTGTTCCAGCAGCTGCGCAATCAGCGCATCGTTCGTGGTCGTGTTCGGAGTTCCTCTTGGTCGGAGAACACCGATGCGTGACTCGCGTTGCCGGCCCCCTGCGCAGGGGGCCGGCAACGCACCCCTAGAACTCGCCTTAACGGCAATTTCCAGACGTCACGTTACACTGCCATGCGCCGCCTTTGGCGCCCCGTTCGCGGGGGACTTAGCCCAGAGCGCGCCTCAGTTCGTCAGTCAGGTCGGTCTTTTCCCAGGAAAAGCCGCCATCAGCGGTTGGCTGGCGACCAAAATGGCCATAGGCCGCGGTGCGCGCATAGATCGGTTTGTTGAGCCCGAGATGTTGGCGGATCGCGCGCGGCGTGCATCCGTTCATCAGCTGCGGCAAGATAGTTTCCAGTCTTGCCGGATCCACCGTGTCGGCCCCATGCAGGTCGACATAGAATGACAGGGGACGCGCGACGCCGATCGCGTAGGAGATCTGGATCGTGCATTTGTCGGCAAGGCCTGCGGCGACCACGTTCTTGGCCAGGTAACGGCAGGCATAGGCCGCTGACCGGTCGACTTTCGTGGGGTCCTTGCCCGAAAAAGCGCCGCCGCCATGAGGCGCAGCGCCGCCGTAGGTGTCAACAATGATCTTGCGCCCAGTCAGTCCGGTGTCGCCATCCGGCCCGCCGATCACGAAGTTTCCGGTCGGATTGACGTGGAAGACAGTGGCGTCGTCGATCATCCCGGCGGGGAACACCGCAACAATGTAGGGGCGAACAATCGCGGCGACGTCCTGCGGCGTCAGCCCATCCTTATGTTGGGTGGACAACACGATCTCCACCGCGCGGGTCGGCCTGCCATTTTCATACTGCAGCGTCACCTGGCTCTTGGCGTCCGGCTCAAGGGCTGGCGCGGCCCCCGAGTGGCGCGCATCCGCGAGCGCTTTCAGGATGTTATGCGAAAACTGCAGCGTCGCAGGCATCAGCTCCGGCGTTTCGTTCGTCGCGTAGCCGAACATGATCCCTTGGTCGCCGGCGCCCTCATCCTTATTGTGCCCTTCATCCACGCCCATAGCGATGTCGGCCGATTGCGCGTGCAGATGGCACTCATAATGGGCGGTGGCCCAATGAAACCCCTTCTGATGGTAGCCAATGTCCTTCACCGCGGCCCGCACTTTGTCTTCAAGGCCGGCGATGATGCGCTCGATCTTATCGTCTCCGGTGCGAACCTCGCCCGCAAGGATGATGCGCTGGGTGGTCACCAGCGTCTCGCACGCAACGCGCGCGAACGGATCTTCAGCCAAGAAGGCGTCAACGACGGTGTCGGAGACCCGATCGGCTACTTTGTCCGGGTGCCCTTCGGAAACGCTTTCCGACGTGAAGATGTATGATGATCGCGCCACTGTGACCCGCTCCATGCATGAGGCTCGCATAAAGACATCTTTATATCTCAAAATGCAAGCCCGATGGTGCGCCGCTGCGCACGCGCGTCGCCATGTGGTCGCCATCTCGGGCGTCGCTGACGGGTCGCTCTGGCGCGGTCTGGCGCGGTCTGGCGCCAGATCCGACTTTGGCGCAGCCTGGCGCCCGACGAAGGGCCCAGCCGAGACCAAAGTGCGGCAAAACATACGCTGCGCCAAAGGGTTTGCTGACGCAGTGCGACGCGTCATAGCCGCCGCCGCCGACTGACTGCGCCGAAGTCAATCGGTCCCCACCCCCGGATCCCTCTGCGCCGGTGTGGCGCTCAGGCGACTTCGTCAGCCAGAACGCGCATCAGCTCCAGCACGCCGCGACGAACCTGCGCATTCTCGATGGCCGCGTAGGCCGCCGCGAGCTGCGCCCCTTCGGGACTGGCGATCAGATCGAAAACCACCGATTCCTCTGCATCTGGCTGACGCCGCGCGCCGCCAGCACCGGCCGGAGCGCCCTCGTAAAAATACGTCACGGGAACTTCCAGGACACCCGCGATGTCGAACAGCCTGCTGGCTGCAATCCGGTTGATGCCCCGCTCGTACTTCTGGATCTGCTGGAACGTCAGGCCCAGCAGCTCAGCCAGCTTTTCCTGGCTCATGCCCACCATGATCCGCCGCAGGCGCAAGCGTGCGCCAATATGATGATCGATCCGGTTCGGACTGCGTTCGTCAGACATACGCTACGCCTCTCACACGCTACACACGGGCGAATTGATCACCCGCTTGGCTAGATGCCGTCATCCGACGCAGCGCCGTCAAGCCCAAATCGCGCTGGCAGAAGCCGCACAAGCAGACACAAGCCGACAAGAAGCCACATGCCCAATGTCAACCAGCGCGCGAAAAATGTGGGCTGCAAGGGCTGACTGACCATGCCATCGGCGTAACCAGGCCCTTTCAGGCTCATATCCAGGGACGCCACTTCGCGTCCGAGAGGATCTACAATTGCACTCACTCCGCCTGACGCAGCCCGCACCAGGGGCAGGCCCTCCTCGATCGCGCGATACCTTGCCTGATTGTAGTGCTGCCAGGGTCCAGTGAGGCCGCCGAACCACGAATCATTGGTGACGTTGACCAGCCACTCGGCGCGATCCGGGCCGCGCGGCGCCAGACCCGGAAAGATGCTCTCATAGCAGATCAGCGGCGCGGCCCGCCCGACCGGCGGCGCCCCGATTGGCCCGGGGCTCGGCCCCGCCGCAAATCCCTCGCCGATGGCCTGCAGTGACTTGATGCCAAGCAGCCCCACCGCTTCGCGGATCCCCGGCGGCATGTACTCGCCGAACGGAACCAGGATATGCTTGTCGTAGACAGCCTCGATATCGAACGCGCCGTCATGGGCCTCAATGACGGCCAGCGCGTTATAGTATTCCGGCGCGGCGCCGGCCTGCCGGTCGCTGCGCAGCGTGCCCACAATCAGCGTCCGTTCGCCCAACACGGCGACCGTCGCGTCGAGCGCCATCGGCGTCTCGAGCAACAGCAGCGGCAGCGCCCCCTCCGGCCACACGACGACGCGCGGCGCGCGCGCATAGTCTGGGCCGGTGGCTTCGAGATACGCGCGCAGCACATTCTGTTGATTGCCCGGGCGCCACTTCTCGCGCTGCGGGATGCCTGCGTCGGCGACGCGCGCCGTGAACGCCGGCGCCAGCGTCACCCCGCTCAGGCGTTGACTGCCCCAGCCCCAGGCCGCCCCGAACGTCAGCGCTGCGATGATTGGTGCAGCGATCCGCAAGCCCATGCGCCCACGCGGATCGATCAACGCCGCCGCAGCGCCGGCCCAGGCGAACGTCAGCGCATTGAGGCCCCAGACCCCAATGACGCTCGCCAGCTGGCTGACCGGCCCGCCGGCCGGCCAGATGGCGCCGATCCAGGCCCAGGGAAAACCGGTAAACGCGACGCCGCGAAGATATTCGACCACGGTGAACACCGCGACGAAAACAGCCACACGCCGCGCATCGGGCGTCCACAGCAGGGCGGCGACGACGCCGGCCAGCCCCCAGAACAGCGCCAGCCCTGCCGGCAGGCCGGACACCGCAATCGGAATGAAAACCGCGTATTTCTGCCATTCCACCAGAAACGCGCCAGCCACCCAGTACAGGCCGACGACGAAATAGCCGAAGGCAAACGCCCATGCCCGCCAGAAGAATGCGCTCTTAGGGGCCGGCAGGCGCGCGGCGCCGTCAAACAGCCAGATCAGCCCCACAAACGCGGGAACAACGGCAGGCCAGAAATGTACCGGCGCGTGCCCGGCCTGAGCGAGTGCGCCCAGGCCGGCTGCGAGA
>JBILMQ010000068.1:0-13293 GCA_044375455.1 Caulobacterales bacterium
GGCGCTGCGATGGCGACGGGCGCCAACGCCGCCGCAGCGCCAACCAGAACGGTGCGGCGCGGCGGCTGTGCGGCGGGCTGTGACCTGGCTGTGGGCGTGGCGTCATTCGGATCTTGCGTCATGATGCGTCTATGCCGCGACACTGACGATGAGAGAAGCCCCCCTTTGACCGCCGTCAGCCTTAATCAGGCGCCGCTTCGATCGCCATGGCCAAAGACTGCAGGCTCGCGCCGCGCCAGACTTCCTCTTTGAAATCGTCGAGGAGCACGTAGAGGCGGCCTCGTTTTACAAGGTGAAAAAACCGCCATTGCCGGTGCTGGAAAAACAGTCGGACTTCCCTTGGAGAGTCGCCTGCCGCTGACCATCCCGCCCAAATCCCGGAACCGCGGGCGCGCCATGCTGCGTGGAGCGCGTCAATCTCGCTGGGGGTGAACACGGCCATGTCGTCGTCTTTCGCGCAGGCGCAGCCCAACAGCACGCGTTGTCGCCAATGAGTCGCCGGGCCGCATCATGCTTCATGGCAATGGGGACGGCGATCAACCTGGCGGCGGTTGCAAACACGCGGGTACAGGCGCCGGACTGGACCGCCCGGCCGGTCGCGCTGGGGCGGCGCAGCCAACTGTCCTGAAGGCGGGCGCGGGTTGGCCTGGGTTTTGCTTTTCCGGTGTTGCCTGCTCAGCGCGGTCTGGGAGAGTTTCATGCTAAGCCTGCTCATTGGCGCAGCCGCGTCGGTCACACTCGCCGAACCTTGGATAATCAGCCCTTCTGATCCGGCGCTGGCGGCTGTGGAGGCGCGCGCTTACCTGGGGCGAGGGGTCTGGCGTGACGCCAGCGGGGGCGGCGAGGTCTGCGCCCGCGCCGGCAACTTCCAACACTATCGCTTCGAGACCGGCGCTGCGACCAGCGAAGCTGGCTATGGTGCGCCGGGTTTGGGCGAGGCTCTGCCGATCACGAGTTTGGCGTTGCAGGGAGATTATGTCGCAGTCTCAACCCAGGTTTGCGCCCCGATCGGCTGCTCAAAGACGCAGGAGAGATATCGCATCCTTGGACCTGACCGTTTCCAGGAATGGGACTTTGTCGGACGCGATGGCGATCATGCACCCTATGAAGTGGTGCGCAATGGCGTCGCTCTGCACGCTGGTCCGGCCCGCACGTTCGAAAGGTGTCCCGGCTGAGGGAGCCCTCGGCCAGCCGGTATCATGACCCCACAGTCATCCAGTGGCGCGCACCCGGTCAGGATCAGCCGGCGATATACTGAGCCCCGTTCACGGTCATGGTGGCCCCGGTGATGAATCCGGCGTCCTCGCTGGCCAGGAAGGTCACCATCTTGGCGATCTCTTCCGCTTTGCCGAGCCGTCCAACTGGAATGGTGCTGATGATTTTTTCGAGCACCGGCTGCGCAACAGCCGCGACCATGTCGGTGTCAATATAGCCGGGGGCGACGACATTGACGGTGACGCCCTTGCTTGCGCTCTCCTGGGCGAGCGCTTTTGTGAACCCGATAAGGCCTGCTTTTGCAGCAGAGTAGTTGGTTTGTCCCGCCTGACCTTTCTGGCCGTTGATGGAAGAGATGTTGATGATGCGTCCGAAGCCACGGGCCCGCATGCCTTCGATCACTGGACGCGTCATGTAGAACACGCTGTCCAGATCGACCCGGATCACCTCTCGCCATTGATCGGCGGTCATCTTGTGAAAGGCGCCGTCACGGGTGATGCCGGCGTTATTGACGAGGATGTCGATCGGGCCGAGGTCAGCTTCGACGTTGCGAATGCCGGCGGCGCACGCCTCGCCGTCGCCGACATCCCATCGATAGACTTTCACGCCCAGTTCGCTTGCGACTTCCTGCGCCGCTTTTTCATTGCCAGCGTAATTGGCCGCCACTGAATAGCCGGCTTTGACAAGGTCCGCGGTGATCGCTTTGCCGATACCGCGAGTCCCACCCGTCACCAAAGCCACGCGCGCCATATCCGCCTCCATTGCCGGAAAACCTGTTTCGAGCGATCTAGTGCGGTGGGGTGGGTTTGCCCAGCCAGTAGGTCGACATCAGTTGCGGCGACGTTCGGCGCGGCATGCGGAGGAGGACATTGTGAGATTTTCTGTCTGGTTTGCGCTTCTTGCCATGCTTGCCGCGTGTTCGCAGCCGAGCCTGGGCGGCGCCGCTGCGCCTGCTTCGCCGCCTGCGCCCGATGCGGCGTCAGCCTCGTCTGCCGGCGGTGCGATCGAGATCGGCAAGGTCGACGATGATCCGATGATCCAGTCTGCCGCCTCGGTGGTTCAGGTCGATTCACTCGGGGGTGCGGACGCCAAGCTTTTCGGGACTGCCGGCGGAGATCCGGCGATCAACGGCATCTACACATATCTCGCAGTATTCGCGGGGCCGAATGAGGGCTGGACGGTTTTCAAGATCGGCGACTTCAACAGCTACACAGTGGAGTCAGCGCGCCCTGAGCGGGTGGTATTGAGCGTTTCGCGCAGCTGGATCGATCAGCCGAGCGGAGATGTGAGGACAGTGCAGGAGCGCCTCAGTTTCGCAGTCCCAAAGCCGGACGCCACGCGCATTCTGGTGACCCCCCAGCGCCCGGGGCGATGATGAGTCCTGCGCGCCGTGCGAGGATCGCGACGGCGCGGGTTCAGGAGCGCCGGATCTGGTCTGCGCCAGACCCTGCGGCCCAGCGCCGCAGTGGCGCTGCTTGGACGCAGATCTGCTGCGGGCGCATCCGGCGACACTGCGCACGTTAAAGTCGCCGGGCTGAAGTCGCCCGGCCAAAGACGAGCGGGCCAAAATCCGTGTGCGCAATGCTCGCCGGTCTGCAATGGCTTTCCCGGCGTGTTTCGGCTCACGCGAACGCGTCTTGCGCGCGCCTGCAGAGATAGACCGGCTGCGATAGAGGTTGCGGGGTGACGTTGATCACCGCTCCACGCACAAAGCGATCCCCATGCCGCCGCCGATGCACAATGTGGCGAGCCCCCTGGACTTCTTCTGGCGGCGCAGTTCGTAGAGGAGCGTGGTCAGGACCCGTGCACCCGACGCGCCGATCGGATGGCCGAGGGCGATCGCGCCGCCATTGACATTGACGGTCTCGGGATCCCAGCCCATGTCGCGGTTCACTGCAATCGCCTGCGCCGCGAAGGCCTCGTTGGCTTCCACCAGATCCAAATCCTGCACCTTCCAGCCTGCCCGCTCCAGCGCCGCGCGTGATGCGGGGATTGGTCCGGCGCCCATGACAGATGGTTCGCAGCCGCGAGAAGCGAACGATGCAATCCGCGCAAGCGGCTCAATGTTGCGCTTCTTGGCCTCTGCCTCCGTCATCAAGACGAGGGCTGCGGCGCCGTCATTGATCCCTGACGCATTCGCCGCGGTCACAGTGCCGTCTTTCTTGAAGGCTGGGCGCAGCCCGGCGGCTGCATCGAGGGTCGCGCCCTTGCGAATGTACTCGTCTGCATCAACGGTCACATCGCCTTTGCGGCCCTTCACGGTCACGCGTGCGATCTCATCGACAAACCTCCCGGCCTTCTGGGCGGCCTCCGCCTTGTTCTGGCTGGACGTGGCGAAGCGGTCCTGCTCGTCGCGGCTGATCTGCCATTTCTCCGCCACGTTCTCCGCGGTAATCCCCATGTGGTACCCGTAGAAAACGTCTGTCAGGCCATCTTTAATCATCGTATCGGCGAACTCGAGCGCGCCCATTTTCTGGCCATTGCGCAGGTGAGCGACATGCGGGGCCAGGCTCATGTTTTCCTGACCGCCGGCCACCACAATCGACGCATCGCCAGTTGCGATTTGCTGCATGCCGACCGCGACAGCGCGCAGACCGGATCCACAGACCTGATTGAGGCTCCAGGCGGGGCTTTCATCCGGCACGCCGGCGGCGCGGCTCGCTTGGCGCGCCGGGTTCATGCCTTGGTTGGCCGTGAGCACCTGACCGAGCACCACCTCGCTCACCTCCTTCGCCTAGATCCCGGCGCGCTGCAGCGCCGCGATGATGGCGGTTTTGCCGAGTTCATGAGCAGCTACGTTTGCAAAGGCTCCCGAAAAAGCGCCAATCGGGGTGCGTGCGGCGGATGCGATGACGATGGCGGACATGGATCTGATATCTCCCCAATGCCCCGGTGCATGGCGCCGGAGGCCTAAGCTCAGCGCCCGCGCAGAGGCGGCCGGATAGATCCAAGCGCGTAGCAGACCGGCGTCTATTGCGCCATGGGGGCGACGCTTGCGAGGCCACCCCGTTCAGTATGGCTCCAGGCAGCGCGCCCCGATGGGGGCTTGCACACAGAGCTTGCGCATTGAGCTGGCTCACAGGGCTGGCTCACAGGGCTGGCTCACAGGGCAGATGCAAGAACCAACATTTCATGTATGCTGCAACTGCGAACCAAAGGGGCGTGGGGCGAACAGCCAACCGTCCTGGCGCGGCGCAGGCCAACATTGGGTGACCAGGGTCGCATGATCCATGTCAAACCACCGGTGTCGGGCGGCCTGTGTCGGGCAGCCTGTGTCGGGCAGCCTGTGTCGCGGGGTTTGCGTCGTCCTGGTGCGGCCACAACGGTGAACCACAGTGGTGAAGAGGAAGAAGTATGAGCACAGTGTCCGACGAGCGCACCGATCCCACCACCCCTGGCGCGCCTGTCGTCATCAAAAAATACGCGAACAGGCGGCTCTACAATACGGACCAGAGCTGCTACGTCACCCTCGATGATCTGTCCTCTCTCGTCCGGGCGGGGATAGACTTTGTGGTGCAGGACGCGAAGACCGGCGAAGACATCACGCGGCAAGTGCTCGCACAGATCATTTTCGAGCAGGAGAACCGGGGCCAGAGCGCCCTGCCTCCGGATTTCCTGCGTCAGGTCATCCGCATGTACGGTGACGCCATGCAGCCGTTCCTGCCGGCTTATCTGTCGGCGTCGATGGACCAGTTCGTCAAAGGTCAGAACCAGCTGCGCGAGCAGATGGCGCGGACCTGGGGCGGCGGGCAGGGATCATTGTCCTTGTTCGAAGAGCAGGCCCGCCAGAACATGGCCATGTTCGAGCAGGCGATGCGCGTGTTCAGTCCATTCGCCGCCACTGCAGCCCGCCGCGCCTCGGCGAAGCCGCCGGAGGAGGCGAGGGGTACTGGCGCCGGATCGGGCGAGGAGGACGAGTTGCACGTGCTGAAGCGTCAGATCGATGTCATGCAGCGTCAGATTGAGGCTCTGGCTGCAAAGACTGGCGGATAGCTGAACCGCGCCGGTTACACGCGTCGCGGCGACTGCCCCTGGGCCGCCACATCGCCGTCCCAAAGGGCAGCAAGTCTAAAAAACGCCTGCGCGCGCCGCCAGGGTTGGCTTGCGCCGTCGGCGCGAAGCGGCCAATCGTGGTGCGGGTTAGTCTCGCCTGAGTCGGCGCGTTGCGCGCACAGCTGGGCGGGGGGCGATGCGAGGACACATGCTGGGCAGCCTTTTCAGCTTCATATCGGCCGACCTGGCGATTGACCTCGGCACAGCGAACACGCTCATCTACGTCAAGGGCAAGGGCGTGGTGCTCGATGAGCCTTCGGTCGTCTCTTACATTATCGAAGGCGGCCGGAAGATCGTCCATTCAGTCGGGCATGAAGCCAAGCAGATGCTCGGCAAGACGCCAGGCCGGATGCAGGCGATCCGACCGATGCGCGATGGGGTGATCGCTGACTTCGAAGTCGCCGAAGAGATGATCAAGCGGTTCATTCAGAAGGTTCACTCGCGTCGAGCGTTCATTTCTCCGCAGATCATCATCTGCGTGCCGTCCGGCGCGACGGCCGTTGAACGCCGCGCAATCCTTGAAAGCGCGCTCGCCGCCGGTGCGCGGCGCGTCTACCTCATTGAGGAGCCGATGGCCGCAGCCCTTGGCGCCGGTCTCCCGATCGATGAGCCATCAGGTTCCATGGTCGTGGATATCGGCGGGGGCACGACCGAAGTGGCCGTCATGTCTTTGTCCGGCATAGTGTACTCGCGCAGCGTGCGCGTCGGCGGAGATAGGATGGATGAAGCGATCATTTCCTACCTGCGCCGCCACGAGAACATGCTCATTGGCGAGACGACGGCCGAGCGGGTGAAGAAGGAGATCGGTTCTGCAACCTCGCCAGCTGATGGTTCGGATGGGCTGACCATGCTGATCAAAGGCCGCGATTTGATGAACGCCGTTCCGAAAGAACTCACGATCAGCGAGAGGATGGTCGCAGAAAGCCTGTCGGAGCCGGTCAATCAGATCGTCGACGCCGTCAAGAGCGCCTTGGAGGCCATGCCTCCGGAACTGGCTGCGGACATTGTCGATCGCGGCATCATGCTGACCGGGGGGGGCGGGCTCCTGCGCAATCTCGACACAGTTCTTCGCCAGCGTACCAAACTTCCAGTTAGCCTGGCGGCCGATCCGCTGCGATGCGTGGTGCTCGGATCCGGCAAAGTACTGGATAACCTTTCCAGTATGCGCCACCTGCTGGCGGCGGATATCTAGACACGGGAGGCGCGAAGCGACGTGGTGGCGATCGGCTCAGGACGGCGGGGGCGTGGCCGCGCACTCACTCCGGCGGGGGTGGTCGCTCTTGTGCTTGTCGGCGGCTTCATGTTCGCGTTTTTGTTTCTTGCCCGCTTTTCGGATCGTGATGAAGAGGTGACGCCGTCCACAGCAATTTCGGATCTGCAGGCCGGAGCCGGCGCGGTGGCCGGCGCTCCGGTGCGCGCAATGGAGGCTGCCGCAGGCGACGCTGTGGCGGCGCTGTCCGGCGCTGACAAGATCCGCCGACTTGAGGCGGAAAACCGCGTCTTGCGTGAAACCCTTCTGGCTCAGGGGGCGCAGGTTGAGCGCCTCAAGCGCTATGAGTCTCTCCTCGGCATTGAGGGCGATGGCCGGCGCGAGGTGATGGCGAAGGGCATCGCAGCGAGGTTGGTCGCTGATCAGTCAGGCGTGTTTGGCGATGCGCGCCTCGCCAACGCCGGCGCGCGCCACGGCGTCAAACCGGGATCGGCGGCCTTGAACGAGTTTGGCGTGGTGGGCCGGGTTGCTCAGATCGGCGCGCGGTCGTGTCGTATCCTGCTCCTGACCGACCCTCTCAGTCGGGTGCCTGTCGTCACGCGCGATGGGCGCGCGCGCGCAATCCTGCAGGGCGACCAGTCAGATCGCCCGCGCCTCACCGTGATTGATCATCCTGAGCGCCTCAAGGAGGGCGATATCGTGATGACATCCGGCGAGGGCGGCGTGTTTGCCTGGGGGTTGCCTGTGGGAACTGTCGAAAAGGCTGGCGGGGGCTGGCGCGTGCGCCTTGCAGGCTGGCGCGCGCCTCTGGAATTCGTCCGCCTCGTCCAGTTCGCGCCGCCCGATTTGCCCCCGCCTGACGCCTATGTGTTGCCCGAACGGCCCTTGCCGACCCTGGGTGCGCGCCTGCCGCCAGCTGAGCCCCAGACGCAGTCCCAGACCCTTACGCCAGGGGCCGCCGTGCGACAGCGCTCACGCCCTGCGCCGCCAGAGGCGGGCCAGCCCCAGATGCCGGGACCCAACGACCCCCTTCCGACGATCGCGCCCGCGCCGGCTCCTATTGCCCCGGAGCCGGATGCGGACGTTCTTCCGTCAACGGATCAGTAAGGTGCGCGGGGCGGGCTTTGCAAGCATCGGTTTCCTGGCGGCTCTGGCGCTGACGCTGGCTTCGCAATCGTTGACCCCGTTCCTGTCAGCCCCTTTCCCCTGGCCTTTGGCGGGTCTGTGGGCGGCCTTCACCTGGGGATGGCGTCGCCCGACGATTGAGGCTGTTCTCGCGGTGACGGCGCTCGGCGCGATCCAGGATGTAGCGACTGGCGGGCCGATCGGCGTGTGGGCGGCGGTGTTTCCCCTCGGCTATCTGCTGGCGCTTGATCGTCTCACGCTTGTCAAGAGCCTGTTCACTGTGGTGCTGGCCGGGCCGGCGCTGGTGATTGCGATGTGCGTCGGGCTGATCGCCGCTGGGCTGAAAGCGGCGCGTTCCTCTCCTGCCGATCGCGCCACTCTTTCCGGGTTGGGCATCGCCTTTGCCGGCGCATATCTTGAAACACTGTCGCGCCTTCGCGCTGCGTTCAATGCTGGTATGACTCGCGTTGAGGTAGGTTTTGCCGCCTATGCCGTTGCTGCGGCTGGTGCGGGCTGGCTGCTTGCCAGCTACGCAGCCGAGATGGTGCTTCCGGCCGGACGCTTGGCTTTGATGACACTTGTGACAATCGTCTTGTTTCCGGCCGTGCGGTTCCTTTTCGTCCGTCAGGAAGTGGTCCTGGAAAGGGAGCGCGAGCAATGAGGCCCGCCGAGCGTGTTCCGGAACATGTGTTCTCGCGGCGCGTGTTCGTCGCGAGCGCAACCGGCGGCGCCTTGTGGCTCGCCTTGATGGGCCGCCTTGTCCAGCTCCAAGTGGTTGAGAATGAAAATTACGTCAAAGCCAGCCAGGAAAACCAGTTCAACCGGGAGGTAAGTCCTGCGCCGCGCGGCATCATTTACGACCGCATGGGGCGGGTTCTTGCCGCCAGCCGGCGCGCCTACCGCATCGTGCTTGCGCCTGATGCAGCTCTTGCAGGCGCGGCCGGCCCGGGTCTACAGGCAGCGAGGCGTCGCTCGCGGCTGCTCAACGATGATGAATTGCAGCGTCTGGAAGTGATCGCCCGACGTGCGGTCGAGGCAACCCGGCTTGAAAAGGTCGACGTCACGGCCCTGATCGAGCAGGCGCGGACCGGGTCGCGCTTTGACCCGCTTGTGCTGTCAGACGATGCAAGCTGGGAGGCGCTCGCCGCGGCCAATCTCTTCGCGCCGGAATTGCCGGGCGTGCGCGCCGAGGTCAGCGAGGTGCGCAATTATCCGTGGGGCGCGTCATTCGCCCATGTTGTGGGATATGTCGCCAAGCCCACGGATAAGGACATTGTCAGCGAAACATCGCGGCTGGTTCGCTCTGCTTATCCTGAGATTAAGCAGGAGGGGGCGCCGGCGCTGACGTCCTTGAACGAGAAATTGCTTCGTGGGCGGTTTGAAGCCACCATCTCCCGGCGCAGTTTTGCCGATCAGAACTGGTTCGAGCGTCTCATGCAGACCATGACCCAGGAGCGCGGAACAGAAACGCGCTTCGACCGACGGCGGCGTGAACTCAAGGAAATCGAACGCGATCTTCTGTCCCGACTACGGGAGGATCCGCCCTTTCTGCAGAAAGTATTGACGTCTGAAGAACTCGCAAGCATCCCGATCCTGATGCGGGGCGATGCGCTCACGCGCGCGCTTGATCTGTTTGAGCGCACGCGCACGCAATTCAAGCATCCGGGCATGCGCGTCGGCAAGTCAGGCATCGAACGCAGCATGGATGTTGAGCTGCGCGGTCAGGCTGGCGTGCGGCTGGTCGAGGTGGATGCTGCAGGTCGTGCGATTGGCGTATGGCCTGAGGGCTCGACGCCGCCCGTGCCTGGCCAGGATACTGTCCTTACCCTGGACGCCGAACTCCAGGATTTTGCGGTGCGTCGCCTGCTTCAGGCCCGCAAGGAGCAGGAAGAAAAATTCGCCGACCCCGAATTGGTCGGCGAAAGCGCGTCCGTTGTCGTCATGGATGTGCAGACCGGCGATGTTATCACGCTGCTGTCGTTTCCCGGGTTTGATCCGAACAAATTCGTGAATGGCATCCCGCGCGGGCTTTATCGTGATCTGCTCGAGAACAAGGAAAAGCCTCTCTATCATAAAGCGGTGACGGGACTTTATCCGCCCGGCTCGACCTTTAAGATGGTGACGGCGATGGCGGCGCTTGAAGCCGGCGTCATTTCACCACAGGAACGCGTTAACTGCACTGGGGTGACGTTTTTTGGCGGTGGGCGCTATCACTGCTGGGATCGGTCGGGCCACGGTCCGATGAACATGCATGATGGCATCAAGCATTCCTGCGACTGTTATTTCTATGAGGTCGCCCGGCGTGCGGGTGTGGACGCCATCGCGAGAACGGCGCGCGAGTTTGGCCTTGGAAAGCGCTATCCGATCGGCCTGGAGGGCGTGGCTGCAGGCATCGTTCCCACGGAGGCTTGGAAACTTGAAAAGCGGAAGTCGGCGTGGAACCCGGGCGAAACACTGATCACCGGGATCGGTCAGGGCTTCATCATCACCTCGCCTCTGCAGCTTGCTGTCATGACTGCGCGTATTGCGAGCGGACGCGCCGTCGAGCCGCGCCTGACGCGCCCTGCCGGCGAGACAGAGCCTGCGCAGTTCCCGCGACTTTCCCCGGACATCACGGACGCCATGCTCAAGATCATCCAGGATGGCATGTATGGCGTGTCGAACGAACCGGGCGGCACCGCCGTGCGGCCCTCGCAGCTCGACCTCGGGGACGTGAAGATGGCCGGCAAGACCGGCACGGCGCAGGTTCGCCGGATCACCCTTGAAGAGCGTGCTCGCGGCGTGCGGTCCAATGATCAAATGCCATGGAACCTGCGCGATCACGCATTGTTCGTGTGTTATGCGCCGACGGATCGACCGCGATACGCCTGTGCGGTGGTCGTCGATCACGGCGGAGGCGGCTCCAAGGCGGCTGCGCCCATTGCGCGGGACGTCATGCGCCAGTGCCTGATGCGCAACCCCGGCGACAAGCCTGTCTTTACGCCGCGCGGACGCACTGCCGGACTTGGCCCGGCTGAATCGGGGAGGGGTGCATGACAGCGTCCGGCGCATCAGGCCTGTTCGTCAGCCGCGGCATCGGCGTCGGTCGCGTCATCCAGATGAATTGGCTGCTTGTCCTGCTGATTCTCATCCTCGCCACGATCGGCATCGCCATGCAGTACTCGGTTGCTGGGGGAGCATGGTCTCCCTGGGCCGGTCCACAGGCGATTCGCCTGATCTTTGGTCTTATCTTGATGTTCGTTCTGGCGTCCGCGCCCATCGGTTGGTGGATGCGCGCCGCATATCCGAGCTACATCCTCTCCCTGTTGCTGCTCATCGCCGTGGAATTTTTCGGCCGGACCGGCAAGGGCGCACAGCGGTGGCTGGATCTTGGTCCCGTTGGTCTTCAGCCCTCGGAATTCATGAAAATCGCCCTCGTTCTCGCCCTGGCAAGATACTATCATGGATGCCCGGCTCAGGATCTAGGCAAGTTTTCCACCGCAGTGCCTGCGCTTGTGCTGATCGGGCTGCCGGCAGCGCTTGTCTTCATGCAACCCAATCTTGGCACGACCATACTGCTCGTGGGTTCGGGAGGGGCCATCATTTTTCTGGCCGGACTGCGCTGGCGGTACATTGCGGTGGCTGGCGTCATGGCGGCCATTGCCGCCCCGCTGGCCTACTTTTTCGTGCTGCATGACTATCAGCGCGAGCGGGTCCTGACGTTCCTTGATCCCTCGACCGATCCGTTGGGCTCTGGCTACAATGTCACCCAGTCAAAGATCGCCATCGGTTCGGGCGGCGTGTTTGGCCGCGGCATTGGCGAGGGGACGCAGGCTCAAGGCGATTTTCTGCCGGAAAAGCAGACTGACTTCATCTTCACGGCGCTTGCTGAGGAGTCCGGTTTCATTGGCGCAGCGCTTCTGCTGGCGCTCTTCGCGGCGGTCATGGTGGTCTGCATTCGGGCCGCGATCCGCTGTCGAAACGCCTTTGGCCGCTTGGCCATCGCGGGCGTGACTGCAACTTTTGCAGGATATGTCTTTATCAACACCTCGATGGTGATGGGTCTCATCCCCGTGGTCGGCATACCGCTGCCGCTGGTGTCCTATGGCGGCTCGGTCATGCTCACCGTTCTGGTTGGTTTCGCGCTGGTGCTGGCTGGCGACCGCGACCGGGACCTTGCGCTTGGCGCATCGCGGCTCAACCTGAGCGTCAGCATCGGCGCCGGACGCCGGCGCGCCAAAGACTAGCGGCAAATTCAAGATCAGCGCGCGCGCAACTGCGCGGTATGGCCTGAGATGTTTGCCTCAGATGTTTGCCCGGGACCTCAGCTCCAGATCTCAGCCCCAGGTCTTGGCCCCAGGTCTTGGCCCCAGGTCTTGGCCTGAGACCTTGTCACGGGGCATTGGTCACAATCAAAGGGCCGGAAAACGTGGCCAAGAGTGCGAGGCGCGTTGATGGCATGGAGTTAAGGCTAGACTTCAGGCGGCGAAATCGCGCGCGAACCGGTCCGTTGCGCGCACCAGCGCGTCGACAATGCCTGGCTCAAGGCTCGAATGACCAGCATCTGGGATAATTTCGAAGTCCGCTTTTGGCCAGACTTTGCGCAGCGCCCAGGCATTTGACAGGGGACAAATGAGATCATACCGGCCGTGCACGATCACGCCGGGAATATGGCGGTAGCGTTCCGCCTGCTCCAGCAGCCACCCATCGCGCGGGAAAAATCCCCGGTTGATGAAGTAGTGGCACTCGATGCGGGCGAAAGCCTCTACGAAAGTTTCTTCATTGAAACGTTGCGGACGCGCACTGGGGCCTGCGAGACAGAGCGTGTCGCCTTCCCACTGGCTCCAGGCCCGGGCGGCGGCGACCCGCTCGGCTTTATTGGAGCCGGTCAGGCGACGGTAATAGGCGGTGAGGAGGTCTGCGCGCTCTGCCTCCGGAATGGGTGCAAGGAAGCTTTCGAAAGCGTCGGGAAACACCTCGCTCGCGCCCTGCTGATAGAACCAGTCGAGTTCCTGCCGGCGGATCAGGAATATGCCGCGCAAGATCAGCGCTGCGACCCGCTGGGGGTGACGAACCGCATAGGCAAGCGCCAGGGTCGACCCCCACGATCCGCCAAACAACACAAACCGGCTGATGCCCAGCGACTCGCGGATCCGCTCGATATCCTCCACCAGGTCCCAGGTTGTGTTGTCCTGCAGGCTTGCGTGGGGCGTTGAGCGGCCACAGCCGCGCTGGTCGAACAGCACCAAGCGATATCGATGCGGGTCGAAGAACCGGCGCATTTCGGGGCTGAGCCCCCCGCCGGGTCCGCCATGGAGCGCCAGCGCTGGGATGCCTGCTGGGTTGCCCACCTGTTCGATGTGCAGTTCATGCAGGTGTGACACCTTGAGCCGCGAAGTAGCGTAGGGCTCTATCGGCGGATAAAGGTCGCGGCGGATCGGCGTGGGTCGATTCATCCGAACTTATTGAAGCCATGCTAGGGCCGCAGCGTCGCAACACAGGATCCCGACGTCCGGCGAATGGGTCATGGTGAGCGCATAGCTGTGGCGTGGGCGGGAGAGCAAGAGGCATGACAAGGAAACGCGTGTTCCTTTTCGCTGGGGCTGCCTGGTTGGCGACTGGCTGCGCGACGGTCTCGATCGTCGATGCGGCGCAGGTGGCGATGACGGAGGCCCAGGCGAGTCTGCGGGGGGCGGCTGTTGATTTCGCTG
>JBILMQ010000317.1:0-3925 GCA_044375455.1 Caulobacterales bacterium
TCCGAACATCCGAGCCGCGCATCATTATCTCCAGCATCCAGAGGCCAGAGAAATGGAATCACCGTTCGCTCAACAGCGGAAGACTATTTCCGCAACCTGCTAAGCCGCCCCAAGCCGGCATATTTGGGTGGTAGAGCGGTGGCAGAAAACGACTAAAGCCAAAAACACTAATAAAATCAGGGGCACATGGCGGACAGGGTGGGATTCGAACCCACGGTGGGGTCGCCCCCACGGCGGTTTTCAAGACCGCTGCCTTAAACCACTCGGCCACCTGTCCCGCGCACGGACCCGCCTAGCAGGTTCGCGCAGCGGCAGGCAAGCAACGGGCAGTACAAACAGCAACGCAGCCCGCGTAGCGACCCATCAACCGCATGCCGATTGGTGGCGATATCGCGCATCTCCCGCTTTGCGACAGGAAGGACTTGCCGGTCTCTCGTTTGGAATGATGCGCGATGGCTTCGGGCAGAGGGGTGTTTAGCGAGGCGGGGCTGACCGAAGCGCCGCCTCCGGGCCGTCTTAGGTCGAAAGGCGCCGCGCCCACAACTTGCTCCTCCTGGTCAACGCCCGATCGGGGGAGCTTGTAGAATGAACGCTACCTTACAGGAGGCGCCAGTCGCATGCATGCGATCCAGAGAGCGCCGCGGCCCCGCATCTGACTGACCGGGCTGAAGAGCACGCGCCGTGATCTGTTTCTAATAAGCACACACCCCGTCATCATGGATTCATGATGAGCCGAAATTAACCAAGAAATCCAGCAAAAATAATGGTTTTCGCCATCAAATGGCATCGTCAGTTAAGACCGCTGCAAGCGACTCTGCGTCAGTGTCTGAAGTCATGAAGACGTCGGTCCAACCGGCGCGGCACGGTCAGAATGGACTGGGCGATAGGACATGGGCGTGGTGGAAGAACTCCATTTCGGGCTTCGCGAAACCGGCGCGGCCTTTCTGACGGCAGCTGGTCTCAGTTTGGCGGCGGCATCGCTGGTCGCTCCGTCGGCGCGCGCGCAGGAAATGCCCGAGCCCGCCGTCTGGGCCAATGGGTCCCAGCAGCTCGGGCCGCCGCATATCCTCTATGCGCCAAGCGGGCCAGTGGACGCGCCAATGGCGCTCGCGTCGCTTGGCCCCGCCTCCACAGGCCGCACTTCGCCGCCGCAGCGTCTGGAACGGGCCGGCGCAAACCCTGCGCCAACATCTGCAGCCGCTCGCACCCCTCTCTCGCAAGTCGGCCCCTCTGACCCAAGCATTCCCTCTGTTGGACCACTGAAGATCGGCGCCCCCTATCAGGTCAATGGCGTCTGGTACATCCCGGCGCACGAGCCCGATTACGACGAGGATGTGGTCGCCTCCTGGTATGGCGGCCCGTTCCACGGCAAACTCACAGCCAATGGCGAACTGTACGACCAGTTCGCCATGACCGGCGCACATCCCACGCTGCCGTTGCCGAGCTTGGTAGACGTCACGAATCTTGAAAACGGTCGGCGCGTTATTGTGCGCCTGAACGATCGCGGGCCCTTCGTGGCTGGCCGATCCCTCGACCTCTCGCAGGCCGCCGCGCTGGCTCTGGGCATGCGCGAACGCGGCACCGCACGCATGCGCGTGCGCTATATCGGGCCCGGCACAACCCAGGGATCTGATGAGCGTCTGACAGCCCATTCAGGTGCGGTCGCAGGCTTGCAAGTCAGCCAGCCAAGACCCACCGTCTTGCGCGCCCCGGACGAAGGCCTCACAGCGAGTTCCGCAGATGCTCTGCCCTCAAGGCGCGATGGCGAACCGGCATTCGCGCAGGTGTGGCCGGGCAATGCGACAATCAGCGCCGCGCCCCTTGCGCCGCCAAGTGTCCCGTCTGCAGGCTACTTCGTGCAGGTCGGCGCCTTTGCATCCGCCGCCAACGCCGAGCGCGCGCGAGCGGGTGTCTCGGCCGTCGGCTCCGTCACAGTTCGCTCCGCTGTCGTGAATGGCGCAACGCTTTACCGGGTCGTCCTGGGCCCATGGTCCTCGCCAGACGGCGCTCAGGCGACACTCACGCGCTTGTCCGCGATGGGGCATTCGGACGCTCGGATCGTGATGATGCCCCCCCCGTCCCAATCACAATGATGCTGCTCATTCATAGGCCGCATATCCGTCTACCGGCCGCGGCGGCCCGCCAAGCGCTGGAGTGTGGACATTCAGATACAGCATGTCCTCGCTGAGATCGCCAGGAATACCGCCTGGAGGCGCAAGGTCCGGCGGGAACGGCGCCTGGTGGGCGCGGTTGGGATGCCTGGTTGCACGATGGGCGCCCGACCAGGGCGCCGGCGGCGCAGGCGCGCGCCAGCGCAACGCCCCGATCGGCGGCGCCGCGTAAGGAACGCCAAGGAAGGAGACAGCGCCGGGCCGTTCGACGCCCTCAAGAACGCCGAGCTTTGTGGATAGGGTGACCATCGTGTTCAGCCTCGCCCCTCGGACCGGTTGCGGCCATGGGGGCCGGCGCCAGCGACGCAAGCAAATCGCGACGCGCCGCCGGCCGGTCGTCGTGGGCATGCGAAAAAACTGCCAGCCAGACCGCCTGCACGACCGCCGGGGCGTCGTCATGCCTGCCGCAAGCGGGCGAAGCGAGGCGGCGCTGCGTCAGCTGTCGGCTGCTTGCGCTGCACCAGCCTGCGCCAATCGCTCGGCGCGCAATTGCGAGCGGCGCACCTTGCCCGCATCGTCGCGCAGCTCCGCCTGCGTGAATTCATAGCTTGCGGGGGCCTTATAGGCAGCGAGGCGCTCGGCAACGAAAGCACGAAGAGCCGCCTCGCCAGGCAAAATGATGCTCGCGGCGGGCGTGCGCGGGCGCACAATGGCGTGAACGCGGGCGCCCAGATCGGCGTCCGGCAGACCAATCACCACCGCCACATCGACCTCGGGATGCTCCATCAGAACAGCCTCAACCTCTGCCGGGTAGATGTTGGCGCCGCCCCGCAGAATCAGATCAGTGCGCCTGTCGGCGATGTAGAGATAGCCGTCCTGGTCCATCCAGCCAAAGTCGCCAAGCGATTCAAAACCGTCCGGCCGGCGACGCGCCTCGGCGCCAAGGTAATGATACGTCAGGCTGGCCGATTCAGGGCGCATGTAGATCTCTCCGACCTCGCCGTGCGGCAGTTCATGGCCGTTGTCGTCGAGAATTTTCATCTGTGAGCGCACAGGTCGTCCGACAGAGCCGCGATGGGCAAGCCACTCGGTTCCGGAGATCATGGTCTGGCCTTGCGCTTCGGTGCCGGCATAAAGCTCCCAAACTCGCTCTGGCCCGAGCCAGCTGATCCAGGCCTCCTTAAGCCAATGCGGCATGGGAGACGCCATGTGCCAGACGTGCGTCAGGCATGACAGGTCGAAGCTGTCGCGCACCATGGGATCAAGCCGCCAGATGCGCGCCATCATCGTGGGCACAAGACAGATCCAGCTCGCCCGGTGCAGCGCGATCAGACGCAACGTCTCCAGCGCGTCGAAGCGCGCCATACCGACCACGGTGCTGCCGCGAAACAGGGCGCGGTGGGTCACTGAAAACGGTGCATTGTGATAGAGCGGACCCGGGTTGACGATGACGCCGCGGCGCGGCTGGAACAGCGACTCGTATTCAGGGTCCATCTGCGCCGGAATGGCGTCGACAATGATCTTGGGCCGACCGGTCGATCCTCCTGATGACATCGCCTTCCAATGGCGCGCCACGGCGCTGGGGCCCTTCAGCGCATCGTGCCCGCCCTCGTGCGACCACGCTGGTGCTCGCGCATCAACCGCAGCGAAGTCGCGCACAAGGCTGTCGTGCGCCCCCACAAGCAGGCGCGGGCGAGCCGTGTCGAGAATGGCGGCGAGTTCAGCAGCAGGCAGGCGGTGCGAGACGACGTGCGGCGTCGCGCCAAGCCGCCAGATTGCAAAGGTGAACTCGTAAAAGTCGAAACCATTCGGCA
>JBILMQ010000318.1:0-3915 GCA_044375455.1 Caulobacterales bacterium
ACATGGTCGAGCACGCTCCACACCGGCTGCTCGATGGTTTGCGGCTTTGTCACTGTCCGGTAGCTGAGGCGCCGGTTCAGATCGCCCCCCGCGAGATCGGTAACCAGTGAGATCAGGCGCGCGTCAGCAGTGCGACGTTCGTTCCAGAGGGGGTCGATCTGGGCATATAGGATAGTGTTCAACGGATCAGCGGGCGGCGCCGTGCCGGAGAGACGCGCGAGCCAAATGCGGTCAGTCACGAGCAGGTGATTGAGTGTGCCGCACACGGACAGAAAGAATGCGCCAAGATCGGCGTGGAAGTCCGCGGGAGACAGGGAGCGCGCCGCCGCATAGAGCCTCGCATTGGCCCAGGCGTTGTAGTCGGCGAGGTCGCGGTAGCGCAGCACGGCGTTGGTCATAGCCTAGCGCTCCCTGACTGAAGCACCACGTGCACCGCCGACGACAACTGTCCGGGCGAGCCCAAGAAACAGCCCGTGCTCGACAACGCCCGGTATGCGCCGCAGGCGCTCGGCCAATCCCTCGGGGTCAGGAATGCGCTGGCATTTGCAATCCAGGATGTAGTTGCCGCCATCGGTCAGAAAAGGTTTGCGTGCATCCCCTGCAGATCGCAGCTCGACATCCGTTCCAGGACAGCCGGCGGCGCGCAGCGCGTCGAACACTTTCTTGGCAGTGATGGTGAAGCCGAACGCCGACACCTCAACCGGCAATGGGAAGGCGCCCAGCGTCTCAACGATTTTGCTCTCGTCGCAAATGACGACCATGTGGTCGGATGCGTTCGCGATAATTTTTTCGCGCAGCAGTGCGCCTCCGCCGCCCTTGATCAGGCGGAACCGGGGGTCAACTTCGTCGGCTCCGTCTACTGTGAGGTCGATACGATCGCACTGATCCAGTTCCAGGAGCGGCACGCCCGCTTGCAGGGCCAGCCTACGGGTCGCTTCGCTGGTCGGCGCACCGCGGACCTTGAGGCCTTGGCGGCAGCGTTCGCCAAGCATGCGCACGAAGTGGGCGGCAGTTGACCCGGTGCCGAGGCCAACGATCATGCTGTCCTCGACGAAGGCGAGGGCGGCCGCCGCGGCATTGATCTTGGCGATTTCGCTCATGGAATCGTGCCTTTGGCGATTACTTGGCCTAGCTAGCCCGGCTACGGCGCCGCGGTCAAAGGCCTGCGACGGCCTGCGGCGCGCTGCCACGTTAAACCACGTGCGCGGCGCACGCGGGCGGCGCGCCTCGCAGGCTGGCGCTGCCGGGCTATATCTTGCAGGGCGCGCGGAATGCGGTCCTCGCCGGCGCGCTGGAGAGACGACCGGTGCGAGCGAACAGATGCGGAAGGGGGTAAGGTGATCCTGCGTGATCGTTTTGGCGGTTCGAGGGGGCCAAGGTTGGGTGGCAGGCCCGCGCTCCTCGCACAGGCGCGCTGGCCGCTGGCTGGATCCGTTCTGGCCCTGACTGCGCCCTGGAGCGGCGCGACTGCGCAGGAGGTTCAGTCGCGCGATGCGGGCGGTGAGATTATCGTTGTCATTGCTGAGAAACAGCGCGGGGGTGTCGCGGGCGCCCCGCAACCGATCGAGGTCCTCGATGAGGCGGCGATCGAAGCCGCCGGAGCAGTGAATCTCGGGGAGCTTCTGGCGACGTTGACGCCCCAGGCGCGCTCCGGTCGAAGCCGGGGGGGCGGGCCGCCAGCCGTCCTGTTGAATGGGCGCAGGATCGCAGGCTTCAACGAGATCCGCTTGCTGCCAAGCGAGGCGATCGCTCGCGTTGACGTGCTCCCGGAAGAGGTGGCGGTGCGCTATGGTTTCGCGCCGGACCAGCGCGTCATCAATTTCGTGCTGAAGGAACGGTTTCGTTCGGTGACGGCGGAAGCAGATCTTGGTGCGCTGGGCAGTGAAACGCGCGCCACACGGGAATTCGAGTTCGGGCTGTTGCGCATAACGCCCTCTGGTCGGATCAACCTTACCCTTGAAAACAGCCAAGCCGACGGTGTGAGCGAGGCTGATCGCGGCATTGTCGACCTGACCGGGCTGCGAGACAGCGCCTTTCGTACGCTTGCGCCCGCGACGTCGCAGTGGGACCTCGGCCTCAACGCGAACCGCACCCTGGGTGAGACGGGTGTGACGGTTGATTTGCGCTACAGCAAGACGGACACTGAAAGCCTGCTTGGGCGCACCGCGACGGGTTTGCTGACCCAGGACGCGCTCACCACAAGCGGACGCGCCGGGCTGACCGTTGACGGATTTCGTGGCGACTGGCAATGGAGCGCCAGCGTGGTTCACGATCGAAGTGACCGCAGCGTCATCACTGATGAAACCTCAGGAGCGCACACATCGGGCCTGTCCGCTGGCGCAGCGGCGCGCGCGCAGACCGATACCCGCTTGTGGGAGGCGATTGCAAACGCCAATGGCCCCCTGTCCGAGCTTCCAGCCGGTCCCCTGCGCGCGGGTCTTCGCATTGGTGTGGAGGATCGCTTGGTCGATGCGCGCAGTGAGCGCGCAGGCGTCGTCGCTGCGTCGACGCTGGCGAGGTCGCAGGTCCTGGCGCGCGCCAGTCTCACTGTTCCGATCACCAGCCGGCGAAATGATTTTGGGGCCGAGTTTGGAGAATGGAGCCTGACGGCCAGTGCGGCGCATCTGCTGATGTCCGACTTTGAGGGACTGACGAGCTATTCGGCGGCGCTGACCTATTCTCCAGTGGAGGATCTTCGCATCACGGTGTCGCGCGACCGTTCGCAGGCTGCGCCAACTGTGGAACAGCTGGGTGATGCCCAAGTGGCCACGCCGGCGGGAGCGGTGTTTGACCCGCTGCGTGGAGAAAGCGCGATCGTGACGCGCCTGACCGGCGGCAATCCCTTGCTCACGGCGGAGAGCCGGACGGACTGGTCGCTCGGCGTTGTCTGGGAGGTTCCCTCGGTGGATGGCCTCGAGGTGCAGGCCACCTATGCCAAGTTTGCGGCTGAGAACGCGCTGTCGCCATTTCCGACGCTGACCCCTGCACTGGAAGAGGCATTCCCATCCCGCATTTCGCGCGATGCGCTTGGTCGTCTGGTGGCGATCGATCGCCGGCCGATCAACATAGCGGCCCGCCGCACTGATCAGCTCCGCTGGGGCCTCAGTTTTGCGCGCAATATCGGCAAGGCGCCGGAGCGTGGGCCCGGTCTTGGCGCGGGCCCTGGTTCCGGCGGGCGGGTTGGTTCTGGCGCCGGCCCTGGCGCGGCGACTGCTGGCCGGTCTGATGGATCCTTGCCGTCTGCTCTGCCAGCAGCAGGACCCTCGACGCCGGCAGGCCCCGGCGGTCGTCCCGGTGGCAGACCTGTGCCGGGCGGCTTGGGCGGCGCCCGGATGGGCGGGGGGCAGTTCCCGGGCATGGCGGCCGGTTCGGGCTGGATGGGCGGTCCGCCGGGCAGCCCCAGCGGCGCGCCTGGGCGCTGGAGCGTGTCGCTCTTCCACACCTGGAAATTTGCCGAGACAGCACGTCTGTCTGCACAGGGGACCGAACTCGACCTGCTTGACGGCGATGCTTTGCGCGAGGCAGGCGGGACAGCCCGCCATGAACTCGAATTGGAGGGCGGCTGGTTTTACAAGGGGGTTGGCTTTCGCGTGAGCGCCAACTGGCAGGGCAAGAGCCGGGTCGACGGGCCCACGCCAGCAAGCACTCTCTTTTACGACGACGCTCTGACCGCCAATCTGCGCCTGTTCATGAATTTCAGCGCAAACCGCACTCTGGTTGCTGCGCATCCTTACCTCAAGGGGGTGCGTGTGTTCGTGCGGGCCGACAATGTCACCGACAGCGGGCAGCATGTGAAGGACGCGTCTGGAGCAACGCCCTTTGCGTTTCAGAAGGGTTTCCAAGCGCCGCGCGGACGGGTGATTGAAGTCTCGCTGCGAAAACAATTTTAGCCGGGCTGAGTCACGCCATACCCTG
>JBILMQ010000069.1:0-13182 GCA_044375455.1 Caulobacterales bacterium
CGTCCTTGGGATTGCCATGGCTGGTCAGGAAGAGGATCAGCAGGTCTTCCTCTGGGTTCATCACTTCACCGATCCGCGCCAGCGCAGCCGTGAAGAACGAGGGGGTTGCGGCCGGGAAACGGTTTGTGACCGTTCCGCCCCCATTGCTCAGCACAAGGGTGCGCCCCTGGGCGGCGTATTTGCGTGACAGCACGTCGGCAGCGCCGGACGCCTCGCTCTCAAAGACATTGTCACCCCACATGGCGACAGCAAGAACATAGACATCGACCTTGCCCGGTCGCTGCGGCGCGAGGCCCTGCAGCGCGGTGTTCAGCAACCGGTGCTGGATCAGGCTCTCACCTGGCGTCCAGGCGATCTGAACGCTGGCCAGCGGGCGCATGCCAGGCGCACGCGCAGGCGAAAAACTGGCCATGCCCGGCGGAAGCGCATCAGCGGGCGGCGCCTCGGAAACGGCCTGTGCGCCCGATGCGCCGGTCGCATTACGCCACTCGCTGGGGCGTTGCGCCTGCTGCGCTCCGGCCAGCGGCGACACGACCATCCAGGCGGCGCACAGCACGCCCCAAAAATACACGCGAGCCATGGTGACCTCCCATCATCATCTCGCCACGCCCCCACCGCCGACGCAAGCCTTCGCAGTCGGCTTCGATGCGCCGAGGAGTTGGTTGCGCCCGCGCGCGCGGCGGGCCAAGCTGCACACCGGGTCCCGGCCAGGGCAGCGGTCGGCGCAGGAGAAGTCCAGGTGACCAGAGGCGAGCGCGGAGCGTATGTTGCAGCGCGCAAGAGCGCGCTCACCGAGGCGCTTGCCGCAGAACCCGCATGGAGCGACGCGGAACGGGCAGGCTTTCGGGAGGTGGCCCGACGCCTGACCGCCCTGATCCATTACCAGACTTTGGACGAACTCGAGCGCCTGAAGGATCTCTATGCCCCGTTCGATCCGGCAGCCCCGAAACCGCTGCAGGGCGGCGATCCAAGCGCCTTTGTGAGCGAGATCGAGGCGATATTGGCGCAAGCGGACTTCAAGGAAGCCTCCTCAGGGACACTCCTTGCCGAGGCCGATCGAGAGACGCTCGCGGACGTGCGGGTGCGCACCCGGGACGCCGGCGTGCGGACCATCCGGTTCTTCCTGCGCGGCGCGCGGCGCGAGACCTTTTCAAGCAAGCGCTTCTTCGGCCTCGTCCCACGCGCGATCGAAACCGATGTGATCGACGACGTCGTCGTGCTCGTCCTGCTGAAATCACATGACACGCTCGACCCGCAAGAAGCAAAGGATCTCGCAAGAGCGCGTCGCGGCGTGCGCCCCGGGGCGGTGTTATTGAAACACTTTTCAGACGTGCCGCACACTGAACTTCGGGCCCTGCACCCGGGCGCCGAGCCAACCATGCGCCGCCAGGATCAGTTGATGCTCGGCGTGCCGGCGATCGCGGCCGGAGTGCCCCTGGTGACGCAGATCATCAATGCCGCAACCGTGATCTTTGCAGTGCTGGCCGCCTACTTCGGTTATCAAGGCGCTATTGACGAAAGCCGCTTGAAACAGGCGCTCGCCGCCCTGTCGGGTTTTGTGGCTCTCGGCGCCTATGTGATGCGTCAACGTTTGAAGCTCGATCGTCAGAAGCTGCTGTATCAAAAGCGATTGTCCGACACGGTCTATTTTCACACCGTCGCCAACAATGAGGGCGTCATCGATGGTCTTGTCAACGCCGCAGAGCATCAGGAAGCCAAAGAGGCGCTCCTGGCCTATGGCCTGCTACGGCTCCAGGGGCCCATGACCAAAGCCGACCTTGATGCGGCCGCCGAGACATTCATTGCTGAGCGCTTCGGACTTCAGGTCAACTTCGACGTTGCCGATGCACTCGCGAAGCTCGAGCGTTTCGGCCTGTCGATCGTCACGCCCCAAGGCCTGGCGGGCGTCGACACCGCGCAGGCCCTCAGGTCACTTGACGCTCAGTGGGGCGCGGCGTTCCGGGCAACGTGATCAGCCCCCGGAGCGCGCTCCGGGGGCTGATGCAGTCTGTGGCGCTCACCCTTCAGCACATCTGGCTTGAGGACGGCTCGCGCCAGCGGACCACTCTTCAGTGTACCGGGCGCCAGCGCCCGCTCGCGCCCCTGCGGCAGAATTCTACCGGTTCGCGGCGGATGACCCGGCCGTGAGGGTCGGTGACGATCGCCTCGCCCCAGCCGCACTGCTGGACGCGGCCGCGTCCGTAACTGTCCCGGCCATAGGGGTCCCGGCCATGTGCATCGCGCCCATATCCGTCACGGTCATAATCGCGGGCGTAGCGATCGTCCCCGTTACCGGCCGGGAAGCGATAGTGGACGTCCTGATAGCCGCTGTCGCGGTAGACCGGCGCACTGCTGGAACGGCGATCGGAATACCCCGCCACGCTGTCGCACTTGGCCTGGCTGCGTCCGATTGCACCGCCGACGACGGCGCCAGCGGCGGCGCCGAGCGCCGTGCCTTCGGTGCGGGCGTTGTCAGCGGCGATGGAGCGGCCGAGCACGCCGCCGACGACCCCGCCGATCACCGCGCCCGCCACTGTCTTATTGCGGCGCGCCGTCTCGCAGTCCTGGTAGCTTGAATAGTATTGACCGTCGCCCCAGCTCCATGCTGCGGGAGAGATCCCGTCGCTGCGATACGATTGCGCGCTTGCGGTGGCGGCGGCGAGGCTGGCGATGGCCGCAAGGGCGGCCGAGAGGATCAAGGTGCGCATGGTCATCTCCAAACGGGCGTCGATCGCCGCGTTAAGGCCATCCTCGCGCCCTCAGCCTGAACGGTGCATGAAGCCCCTGTTGGGAAGGACCAGATGTGGACGTGACCATTGAGG
The DNA here is from genome assembly GCA_044375455.1 of Caulobacterales bacterium. GTDB lineage: Bacteria > Pseudomonadota > Alphaproteobacteria > Caulobacterales > Aquidulcibacteraceae > JBEIHX01. The sequence goes on from JBILMQ010000069.1 coordinate 2,823, forward strand.
CCATTGCATCTGGCGGCGACGGCGTGGCGCGAACCGGCGCTGACCTGGTGCGTGCGCCATTCACGCTGCCAGGAGAAACCGTTCGCGTGACGCCGTCAGGCGTCGAGATCCTCACGCCGAGCGCCGACCGTATCACGCCCGCCTGCCGCCATTTTGGAACCTGCGGCGGCTGCGCCCTGCAGCACTGGGCGGCTGGGCCGATGCGCGCCTGGAAGCGCAGCTGCGTGGAGCAGGCGCTGGCGCGCGCCGGCGTTGAAGCTGCGGTCAGCGACACGATTGACGCCCATGGCGAGGGTCGCCGGCGGGCAGTGCTGCATGCGCGACGCCGAAAGGGCGAGCTTGTGCTTGGTTTCGCCGAGCGTGGCGCGCGCGAGATTGTGGATATTGACCGCTGCCCTGTCCTCGCCGCGCCGCTGGCCGCCGCGCTGCCGGGACTGCGTGAGATCGCTGCGCATTTTCTGCACGGCCAGCCCGCCGTCGACCTGTGGCTCACGGCAAGCGATACCGGGGTAGATGTTGCGGTTCGCGGGTTTCAGCGCGGCGGATTTCGGTTTTCGGCCGACCGTCAGGCAGGAGCGGCGGCGCTGGCCGAGCGCCTGGACCTGGCGCGCCTGTCGGTCGGACATGAGCCGCTGGTGGTGCGCCGCACACCGGTCGTCACCATGGGGCGGGCTCAGGTGCGTCTGCCGCCTGGTCCGTTCCTGCAGGCGACCAAGCTTGGAGAAACCACGCTGGCGCGTCTGGTTGTGGCGGCCGGCGCAGGAGCGCGGCGCGCCTATGACCTGTTCGCTGGTCTCGGGGCATTCGCACTCAGGCTGGCCGAGAGCATGGAGGTGCGCGCCGTCGAAAAGGAGCCAGGCGCCGCAGCGGCTCTGCGACAGGGGTTTGAAGAGACGCCGGGACTGAAGAAGGTCGTGGTGGAGCCCAGGGATCTGTTTGTGAACCCGATCGGCGGCAAGGCGCTCGCCGACATTGATCTTGTGGTGTTTGATCCGCCGCGCGCCGGCGCGCGGGAACAGGCAAAGATGCTGGCGGCGGGCCGGACGCCGCGTGTGGTGGCGGTGAGCTGCGACGCTGGAACGTTTGCGCGCGACGCACGCATCTTGATCGACGGCGGCTATCAGCTGCACTCTGTCACGCCGGTTGATCAGTTCCGCTGGTCGACCCACGTGGAGATTGTGGGAGTGTTCGATCGATGAGCGAACCCGCAGGGTTGCACCGACATGGCGATGACAGCGGTCTGTCGCGGGCGATGATGCGGGCGGCCTATGCGACCGGTCAGGGTCTGCGGGTCGCCTGGTACGCCAGTCACTATGCCCTTGCACGTCGGCTTTCAGGCCCGTTCGACCGTCCTGGCGAGCCAGCGTTCCGACCGCAGTCGCAGCCTGACGCGCGTCGTGTGCGGGAAGCCTTTGTGAAACTCTTCCAGGACGATCTCGCGAATATAGAAGCAGGCCTTTATCCCGCGCCAAGGCATGCGGGCTTCAACCGGCTGGGCGCGGCGTTGCGCCAGTCACGCCGGTTTTTCGCAGATCTGCCCGCCGTCGATCGCCGTCGCATGCACCGCGCTGGCGTCGAGGCGCGAAGCGTTCCGGGCGCAGAACGATTTCCGGTGTATTACCGGCAAAACTTTCATTATCAGACCGGCGGCTGGCTCACTCAGGACTCCGCTGACCTTTATGACACGCAGGTTGAAGTTCTGTTCACCGGTGCAGCAGACGCCATGCGTCGCCACGTTCTTGGCGACCTCGCACGCGCCATGGCCGGGCGCGACCAGAGGCGATTTTCGTTCCTCGACATCGCCTGCGGATCGGGGCGGTTTCTGGAGCAGGTCCTCAGTGCGTTTCCACGTCTGCGCGCGTGCGGCCTTGATCTGTCTCCGGCATACGCGGCCGCCGCGCGCAGCCGCCTGTCATCCTGGCGTCAGGTCGAGATCGTGGAGGGCCCGGTCGAGGCGATGGCCTTCGCCGATGCAAGTCAGGACGCAGTAAGCGCCATCTATCTGTTTCATGAACTGCCGCCGCGCGTGCGGCGCGACGCGGCGCGCGAAATAGCCCGTGTGCTGAAGCCCGGTGGCGTCTTCCTGTTCGCCGACAGCCTGCAAACCGGCGACGCCCCAGGTCTTGATGGTCTTCTCGAGTATTTTCCAGAAGGGTTTCACGAACCCTTTTACCGATCCTATCTGAACGAGGATTTCGCCGACCTGTTCGCGGCCCAGGGGCTTCATGCCAAATCCATGCGCACAGCCTTCTTGACGAAAGTGCAGGCCTTTCAGAAAGCGGGTTAAAGAGGCCACACGCCGCGCGGCGATCTTGCGCTTAGCGACCGCGACGCTGCGGAGCGGCGCTCGCCGGAGCGAACGGCGTGTGATGAACGACCTGCAGCTGTGCCGCACCGCCGCGCTCGGCGGTCATATCGAGGTCTGCAAGGCCTGCGGCGTACCGCGACCGGGAGACAATCCGTGCCGCAATCGTCACTGCTCTGAATGCCACGGCGCCGCCCAGGCGGGATGGGCCGAACCGCGTGCGGCTGATCTCTTGCCCGTTGCCTATTTTCACGTCGTCTTCATGCCGCCGGCAGCCGACCTGCCCATCCATGAGCTGATCGGCGGCTTAGGCCAGCATTTCGCGCACGAGATCGGCGTCTGCACGCTTTTCTATCAGATCCAAAAGCGCCATTTTGTCATCGGACATGAGTCTGAAGCTCCAGTTGCAGGTGTGACAACCGCAGCTTTCACGAGATTTGCGCCCTCACGTCCCGGGAAAGGTGGGCGCGCAGACGTTGATCGGTCGGCGCGGCCATCCTGTTCACCGGCAATACACCACCGGCAATACACCATGCCCCGGGACGCTACCCTGATTTCGGATGGATCGATGCGGATTGCAGAGGCCTTGTCAGTAGGCGCATCAGGGACATGATCGCCACTGGCGGTCGGGGCCTTACGGCAGAGGCAGTGACTTTGCCGGCCTGCCAGAGGGCGGGACCTCTTGACGTGGCTGGCCTGAACGCCAGGGCGCACCCACGCATCAGGCCTTGCCGAAGTGTCACCGCGCGATGCTGAATCATTTGCGTACGCAGTCGAAAGGTCTGAGCCTGAACCTGTTGCGCAACCGCCGCGCAGGGCGTCTCTGCCGCCTCGCTTGACACGCCCAAACTGCGTGTTGTTGACTTTTCAGGGCGAGGCCAACTTGCTGAAGGCCGGAGGAAGCGATGTTACCGGGCGCGATCGCAACAACCGATCCGGAAAGGATCGCCGTGATTATGGCCGGGTCAGGTGAAACCATTACCTATGGCGAACTGGAGAAGCGCACCAACAGGCTTGCGCATCTGTTCCGCCAACAGGGCCTGAACCGTCTCGATCACTACGCCATCTTCATGGAGAACAACGCGCGCTACGTTGAGTGCTGCGGGGCGGGTATGCGGGCGGGGCTCTACTTCACACCCTGCAATTCCTACCTTGGCGTCGAAGAATTGGCCTACATCCTCAACAACAGCCGCTCAAAGATCCTCATTACCTCGCAGGCCAAGCTCGAAGTGGCGCAAGCGGCGATGGCGAAGGCGCCAGGTCTCGCGCTCTGCCTTGTCGTCGATGGCGCGGGCGACGGAAAACAGTTCCCGGCACTGAACGATGCTGTCGCTGGAATGCCTGATACGCCAATCGCCGATCAGTGGCTTGGTACGGCGATGCTCTACTCTTCTGGAACCACCGGCCGGCCTAAGGGCATCGTTCGCCCGCTACCGGACGCGGGGCCGGATGAAGACCTGCCTGTGCTGAAGTTCCTGCAATCTCTCTGGCTTTGCCGCGACCGGATGATGTACCTCTCGCCCGCACCCCTCTATCACTCAGCGCCACAGATGGCGGTCGCATTGACGATCCGCTCAGGCGGCACAGCTGTCATCATGGAGCACTTCGATGCCGAGAGCTACCTCGCACTGATCGAGCGCCACAAGGTCACGCACAGCCAGCTCGTGCCGACAATGTTTTCGCGGCTGTTGAAACTTCCTGAGGACGTGCGCTCGCGCTACAATTTGAGTTCGCTCGAAGTCGCCATCCATGCCGCCGCCCCCTGCCCGGTTCAGGTCAAGGAGCAGATGATTGCCTGGTGGGGACCGATCATCCATGAATACTACGGCGCCACCGAAGGCCTTGGTTTCACCGCCTGCAACACCCCCGAGTGGCTTGCGCACAAGGGGACGGTCGGGCGAGTGGTTCTTGGTGACATTCACATCCTCGACGAAGAGATGAACCCGTCGCCCAAAGGCGAGCCCGGCACGATCTGGTTCAAAACGGCCTCGCCGTTCGAGTATTTCGAGGACGACGCCAAGACCAAGGAAAGCCGCTCACCGGACGGATCAATGAGCACGGTTGGCGACGTCGGCTATCTTGACGACGATGGCTTCCTCTATCTCACCGACCGCAGGACGTTCATGATCATCTCTGGCGGGATGAATATCTACCCGCAGGAATGTGAGAACCTGCTGATTACGCATCCGAAGGTGATGGACGCAGCAGTGTTCGGCGTGCCGAATGAGGATCTCGGCGAGGAAGTGAAGGCCGTGGTGCAGGCCGCGCCCGGTGTCGTGGCGGACACCGCTTTGGAAGCGGAGCTGATCGCCTACTGCAGGGCAAACCTCGCGCACATAAAATGTCCACGTTCGATCGACTTCACTGACCAGCTGCCGCGCCTACCGACTGGCAAGCTCTACAAGCGTATGCTGCGCGACCCCTATTGGGCGGGGCGCAAGACGAAAATTTCGTGACGAGCCGACCCTGGTCTTTGAAGCCGATTTCTGAAGGCTTGGTCCGGCGCCCTTAGACCAGGTCGGCCGGCCTCGTCCGGTTCGGCGAAAGGCAGGGTCACAGCAGTGCTGTCATTGTTAACCCAGGCAGCTACCTGGCTCGATCTCGCCGATCGCTGTCGCAGCGTGCGGACGCGCCGATGTCGACATTGCAGGGCATCTCCGACGCATCGAGCCTGCGAAGCCAAGTTACACGACATCGCCCATCCGGAAGCCAACATGAGGTTCGCCCGACACGGAGTGTGCAGGCAAGGCGGCAGCGTCTATCGCGGCCCCCGACAAGCGCTGCCTTGCCTGGCGGTTCCCAGGAGCCCCCTGCTGGAATTATCTCCCGCCAATGACAGGTGGGATCGTGGGGGTTGTTTCCATGAGCCATTCGAGGAATATGGAGAACTGGGCTCCGGGCGAGGGAAGATCGCTGGCTAACTCGGTTGGTCGTGGCAACCGAAGGCTACGCTATCCCCACTTTTCTACCATTCTACGGGACCCCATTGCAGGCCCCAATCCCAGCACTTCTGTGTAAAAGGACATCAAGACAAGGGCGCTGCCCGGCCCAAAGGGGTTGAAGGCAAGTCACCGCCAGCAAATAAGAGGCGCGTCATGCCATCTCAGGTCGAGGATGCTTATGTCTCGGTCACTTGGGTGTGCTCCGCAGCTGATGGATCACGGCGCCGGGCGGAAAGACTTTGGTCGCGTTTCGCATGGCAAGGTCTAGCAAGCGCTCAAGTTGATCGCGCTGAAGCGGGCCCCAGCCCTCATGGTCGAGGCCATGGAAGCACAAGGTTATCCAAGCCGGCGGCCCTGCCAAGAAACGCTCTAGCCGAGCGCGCGCGTCGTCGCCGACATGTGGCGGCAAGGGAAACGCGGCGTCGAACAAGAGGGACCCCGCGCCCCAATAAAGCGGGGAGATGCCTGCATTCGTCACAGTGGCGCGCACCGCAGCGACGCGCGGCCGTATCCAATCGACCAGGGCGCCCGGCAATTGGTTGTAGGCGCAGTGGTAGACAATCTGGCTTGGCGCGTCTTCGCCCATGCCGGCGGCAAACCCGGCAAGCGCGGCCTCGATTTCCGCTTTCGCGATCTCGGGTGTGGCGTTGCCAAGATGCACGTGATGATGCCCGTGCGGCATCACTTCGTGCCCGCGATGCGCCAGCGCACGCCATAGCGAGAAGTCTCCGATCTTGCCGGCGCGTATCAATGCGTCCTCTGCGTTTACCGGATCGCTCAGTACACCGACGGCCGCCGCTATGCCCCGCGCCTCAAAAATCTCAGCAATCGCTTCGCATGAAGCGCGATACCCGTCGTCGAAGCAAAAACTGATGACGTGGGTCTCCTCAAACGAGGCGTTCATAGGCGTTCTTCGTCCAAACATGGTGGGTGACGATCTGACCCAGCACGGAGTCCAGCAGGCGCCCGCGCGCTATAATGTCGGTCGCCCCATGCACTTTTGCAACTGTCTTTAGCCAAAGCGTGATTGTTGAGATGCGAGGATCTCTTATGGCGAAACGCAGCGCCAATTCGTCAAGATTCTCAACGGCGCTGTCAACAAACGCGTCACGCAAGGCGCAAAGCCAGCGCTTATAGGCGGCATAGTCAGCGCCCTTAAAGAAATGATGCGCCGTAAAGGCCGCATCGTCCATCAAACCCGTCAAGGCCCCGCTATCCAGGACGCACCGGGCGATGGCGCCGACCCCATGGCGCGCCGCCATGGGAAGTACGGATGTTCGCGGTCGCGATTCAAACACGTTGCAGATAAACTGGACCGCGTCCACCGCGCCGCTACGCACGACCTCCAACAGCGCGTCATGCTCGTGGTCTTCTGCGCTGACCGCGAAAAATCGAACTTTGCCTTCCTGCTGAAGATCAGCCAGAGCCGCGCGCTACTCCGACTCAAAGCTCCGGAGATAGAACCACTGATGCAGGTGAATATGGTCGATGCTTTCAACTTGTAGCGCCCGCAGGCTTGTTTCCACTGATTGGAGGATGGAAACGGGCGTAAACGCTATTTGAATTGGCTGATCGTGGCGAATGTTTCGCGCGCTGAGCGGCGCACTTTTTTAAGAGATAAGAGGCTTTTCCCCCTTCCACACTTTCAGTGTCGCGCCAATAATATTCTCCAATCCCGAATAGATCCTGGCGGTGTCGATCAACCGAACTCCGCTTTCGAGGGCGGTCAGAAGCGCAGGCGAAACGCCATCGCTGAGTCTTGATCAGCACCGATCAACATCGAACCAAACGACAGTGGCGACACCTGCAGCCCCGTGTCGCAAAGTCGCCGGACTTTTGTTACGGGCGGCTCAGCGTTAAGGCCCATAGCGCTAGTTGGGCATTGGAATGATGTACTGGCGTTCTGCATCATCCTGCGGCACAGCATCTCCCTCACCCCCAGGATAGGCCACGGCGCCGACCGGGGCGTATTGCAGGATATAGCTCTTGCGAACGCCATCCGTGAGGTTCGGCCCGGTGCGATGCGGCGTGAGCGATGAGAAGACGACAATATCGCCTTTCTTGGCAGGTGCGGGCAGCGCGCCTTCGGGATTTTTCAGGCACTGCCAGCCCAGCGGTGTGGCTTCATGCTTGAGGGTTCCCATCCTATGCACCCCCGGCACCACCCAGGGACAGCCATTGTCCACGGTCGCGTCCACCAGCGCGACCCAGCACGTCAGATACTGCTGTGGCTCTGTGAAGGTGTAGCCATTGTCTTGGTGCCAGGGAAATTCTTCAGGGTTGCCTGGCTTCTTGTAGACCGCCTGGTCCCAATAAAGGCGGCTCTGCAGGCCCATAATGTCGTTGCAAAGTTTCGCGAAGACGGGATGCTTGCTGAAGGCCTTCAGAGCCGGGGACTTCTTCACCAAATGAACCGTAAAAGTGATCGCGTCAGCCTTTGCGATCATGAGGCGCCCATCAGGCTGTGCGCGGAGCATGCGCTCCACCTCTTCTTCAAAGGGGTCAATGGCGCGCGCCACGTCATCAATTTCTTGATGCGTAAAGGCGTTTTGGAGCACGAAGTATCCGTGCTCATCGTACTGGCGCGCCTGCTGTGAAGTCAGAATCGTATATGGGCCTTGCGTCGGGCGCCATGCGAACTTGCGATTGCGCGGGTGGCGTTCAATCACGTACGTCTTCCTCGTAGCTTCCCAGCTGTTCGCCATCCATATGGATAGTCAATATTGCCAAAGCCTGCAAGCTCTCACACGGCAGAAACCGCAACGCCGAAAAGAGCGTACCACGCTAAGGCGCGCATGCGCCAAAAGTGAACCGCCCCGAATTTGCCGGAGGCTCCTTTTCTTGAGAAAGTGGAGCCATGAGCAAGAAGCATACAGCGAAGTACTCGCCTGAGGTCCGCGAACGGGCGGTACGGATGGTGATTGAGCATGGGGCCGAACACGCCTCGCAGTGGGCGGCGATCGTGTCGATTGCGGCGAAGATAGGGTGCACGGCGCAGACGCTGCACAACTGGGTGGCTCAGGCCGAGCGCGATGCCGGTTCACGGGCCGGTCTGTCGACCGACGAGCGCGAGCGGATGAAGGCGCTGGAGCGCGAGAACCGAGAGCTGCGCCAGGCCAACGAGATCCTGCGCAAGGCCAGCGCGTATTTCGCCCAGGCGGAGCTCGACCGCCGGTTCAAGTCATGATCGCCCTCATTGACGATCACCGGGGTGAGTACCGGTTCGAACCGATCTGCAGTGTCTTGAAGATCGCTCCGTCCACCTTCCACGCGCACGCGGCACGGCGTTCGCGACCGGAGACGGCGCCGCCGCGGATTCAGCGCGACGCGGCGCTGAAGTCGCAGATCCTGCGAGTCTTCTCAGAGAAATTCCAGGTCTATGGCGCCCGCAAGGTCTGGCGGCAGCTTCAGCGGGAAGGCTTCGACATTGCTCGCTGCACGGTCTCAAGGCTGATGAAGGCCATGGGGCTCAAGGGCATGATCCGTGGCAAGCCGCATCGCACCACGTTCAGCGAAAAGGCGGCGCCTTGCCCGCTCGATCGGGTGAAGCGCAACTTCAAGGCACCGGCGCCGAACACGCTCTGGGTCAGCGACTTTACCTATGGTGCGCCTCGAGCGCATATGACTGGAATGCAAAGAAGAAAGGAGGAAGTGAACGAATGCCTTGCCCTCTGCTGTGAGGGGGCATGAGCCCAAGCGGCGGTGATCTGCTGTCAACTGGCAGGGTGACGTAGCCCGCAGGTAAAGGGGATTGAGGTGAAGCCGTTACGCCGAGATGGTCCCCGAGGCTGTAGCGCTGGAAGGTTGAGGAACACGAACCGGTTAATCCGCATCCGAGGGCTGAAATGTCGCCTTCGCCTACACGGCTTACCAGGCGGAATGCTGATGATGACGCCAGACGTCTGCGCCGGCGAAATCCGAACGCAGGCAAATACGGATGCTGTCTGCGGGGCGTCATGGGGAGAACGCAGCCAGACCATGGCATCGGCATCGACTTGCAGGACGCAAGGACAAGGTCTGCGACCGGCAACCTCCCCAGCGCGTGAAAGTCCAGCATATGAACGAGGGAAGGCATGATGGAATGCCAAGGGAGTTGGCCCCGATGTCCACCATGCTGGCGGAGTCCTCGTAGTAGTCCGCGACAGGGAAAGCCTGTCACATGGCGAAGGGGGACAGTTCAATCTGCTTGGAGTGCAAACTACCTGACCTAACGAGGTGAAGACCTTTGATAATCAGTGAAATGCAGAATAAGATCGCGACATGGGCCGAGAGGGACCCGAAGCGCCGGTTCGATCTCCTTCTCCGGCTCATTGCCGACAAGGCGTGGCTTGCCGAGGCGGCCCGGATCGTCCTGGCGTCCAGTGGCGCCAATACGCCGGGCATCGACGGAATCGATAGGCAGCGGATGCAGGCCGAACTGGAAGATCATCTGGTCAGCCTGCGCACGGACTTGCTGATGGCGAATTACACCCCGAAGCCAGTCAGGCGAATCTATATCCCGAAAGCCAATGGCAAGAAACGCCCACTGGGTATTCCGACCCTGAAAGACCGCATCGTCCAACGTGCGATGCTGATGGCCATGGAACCGATCTGGGAGAGCGATTTCCATTCCCTCTCCTACGGCTTCAGGCCAGAACGCAGCGTGCATCACGCTGTCCGAACCGTGAAGTTGCAGTTGCAGGATAATGGCGCCGAGACGCGGGGCCGCTGGATCATCGAAGGTGATCTGGCGAGCTACTTCGATACGGTCCATCATCGGCTTCTGCTTCGCTGCATTCGGCGGCGTATCAGGGATGATCGGTTCATCGACCTGCTCTGGCGATTCCTGAAGGCAGGCCATATTGATCGTGGCCTGTTCGTCGCTTCAAGCGAAGGTGTTCCGCAAGGCGGCGTTCTGTCGCCGCTCCTGTCCAACATTATGCTCCATGAGTTCGATGTATGGCTGGAGAGGAGATACCTGAGCCAAAAGGCACGAAAGGATCGCTGGGCATGGAACTTCGGCATCCAGCAGGGACGCCCCATTACGGTTCGCGAGAACCGCCAATGGAAACCCGCTGTCGCCTATTGCCGCTATGCCGATGACTTCGTCATCATCGTCACATGCGCCAAGGCA
>JBILMQ010000319.1:0-3911 GCA_044375455.1 Caulobacterales bacterium
ATCACGTCGCGGCCGTCACGGCGGCTGGAGAAACCGTCCGCCCATTCCCTCAGCAGCCGGTCGCGACCCTCCTGGCTGTGCAAGATCTCGCCGGTCTGGGTCTCCATCGCGATTTCGCCCAGTCCACCATCATTGGGACCATTGGGATCGTTCGCGCGGTCACTGTCTTCGCGGCCGATATAGCGCAGGCTGGCTGCCGCCCCTCCGCCATCGCCGCGGCGATAGCCGATGATCTTGACCACCGCCTGCGGCGCCCCAGTCAACGCCCGCAGACGCTGCAATTCGCCGCCTGCGCCGGCGCCCCAAGGAACGGATCGGGGCGGCGCTGGCATTGATCCGGAGACGGACGATTGGCGGGTCTTGGCGCGCGCAGCGGCCGGCGTTTGCGGTTCTTCAGGTCCTGCGGCCGACGCGCTCGGCGCAGGCTTTGCGCCGCGCGGCAGATCGAGCTCATCCCAATCGCTTTCACCGCGTGTGGTCATGCCGCGCCATCCGACCGGTCGGCGTCGACTTGGCCGTCATCGCGCCGGCGCAAGAGCCGCCTGGCTTTAGCCGCGCGGCCGCGGTGGACCGCGAGCAGGGCCTGATCGGCCAGGGTCAAGGCGTCGACCCGGACCCGCAAGGACTCCACGATCGCGATCAATGCCTCCAACGGCGCCGGGGCGCCGGCATGGAGCAAGGCCGACATTTGCGCCAAAGCCCGGCCGCTCTCGGCGAGCGCGCCGGCGGCGCGGGCGACCGCGCGGGCTTCCTGGGGCAACAGCGCAGCGTCCTGGCGGGCGAGATTGAGCGCGCCGGCTCGGATCAGATCGCTCAGCGAGACATGAAACGCCGCCGCCGCTTCTTCCATTTCGGCCCGCTCGGCAGGGCTTAAACGCACATGCGCCAGGGCGGATCGTGCTGAGTGTGTCGCTTTGGCGGAGCGCCGCGTGGGCGAGGTGGATCGTCCGGATGCGGCAGAATGGGTCCGGGCAGACGGCTCAGATTGCGCGCTCAGCTGCTCAGCCCAGGCGAAAAGATCGGCCCCGCCTGAAAGCGGTGTGTGCGGCGGTGAAAGCGGCGGCGAGGGCGGGCGCTGCGGCATGATCGGCTCCGCGCCAAACTGGCGGAAATAACGCCCCTTCAGGGGCGCCGGCATCGCCGAAACCGGCGATGCGTCGCATTGTGTCACACACAATGCGTATCCTGCCCAAAGTGGTTCCCCAATGATCGAGTCTAAAAATCCTGCAGAGTCCAAAAAGGCGAGTAGGGTTAATGAGGCGCTGCGCGGCTGCGCGGAATCGGGCGGCGCTTGCGATTGAGCCATGCCAACATGAGGCGCCGGCGCTGGACGTCACGGCGGTGGGGTTGAGCGTGTCGCCTCGCCGCGATGACGCTGACGGGCCTGCCCGAACCGGGCGCCGCCGCGCATGTGCTGGCGCACCAAAGCAACCCCGCCGTCGATCAGCCGATCAGGCGTCCGGACATGATGCTAGGCGAGGTCGCGGAGGCGTGCGTTTGGGGCGGCTGCGGTGGCCGATTGCGCGACCGGTGCGCCAGGCGCTCGGCGCGGGACAAGATCGCGCACACCGGCCGGCGCAGCCAACGCAGCGGCCAAGCCGGCCGCGCCGATCACGAGCATGGAAGAGGCAAGGCCGCGGCGCATGCGGCGGGCTCAGATGGGGCGGGCCAGTCGTTTGGGGGCATCGGCACATCCGGGCGCCGCACCGCCCAGGTTATCGCGCTGGTCGGACGGAAGGGCGGATCAGATGGCGTTGATCCAGCGTTCTCGCTTGTCGAAGCGTTGGCGCAAGATTGGCGCGCGCTGTGGAGCGGCGCCAAAGCGGGCGTCGGTTCGCAGTCGTCAATGATCTGGCGGCAATCGCGGCTAAGGCGTCGAATGCCCGCCGCTATGGAAGAACGCTGGACGGTTCATCACCGTCCCGGCCGCATCATCGAGCGCCAGCACTGCGCGATGCAGGGCCAGATATTCCGGCCCGCCGGGGCGGTACGCCTGCGCCATCTTGAGCAAAGCTTCGCGGTAAGGGCGCAAGCGTTCGAAGTGCTCCTCCGGCGGCTGCAGGCCGAGATATTTCCTTTGAACCATGTTCTGCTTATGTTCTTTCCAGGCCTTGGCGTCAAGCGAAAGCCGAAAAGGAGGAAGACGCTTGGCCCCTGGCTAAGCGGGCTGGTCCTCGTCTCGCTCGCAGGCTGGGTGAGAGGGGGACGCACGCAGAGGCGAAGAAGCCTGTGCGTGCCGACCGAAACCTTCGTCGTCAATCCGACGACAGGCCTTCGTCCGCGGCCATGTTCGACGGGGCTGCCCCGATCATCCCCAACAAATAATCCGCCGCCGTCTGCGCTTTCGCGGCGGCGGTGAGGAACGCCGACGGGCTCGCCGTCAGCGTGGTCAACCAACTGGCAATGTAGCTCGCATGGTCCTCGATATGATCGGCAGGCAGGCCAATGACGGCGCCGACGAACGCGCTGGTGAGCTCAGCGACCAGCTCTTCCAGGGCATAGCCGGCGTCGCCAAAGCGCTTCTGTCCGAAATCGCGGTCCAGCCGGCTTGATGCCTTTGTCCAATGGGCGATCTCATGAATCTGGGTGCTCCAAAACCGCGATTGATCTGGAAAGGCGGTCTTTGGCGGCATCTGGATGATGTCAGGGCCGGGCGCGTAGAAGGCGCGGTCGCCGCCATAGCGGATCGTCGCTGGGATCTTGGCGAACAGCTCTTCAAGCCTGGCGTTGTCGGCGTCGCCGAGCGCGGGCGCTGGCGCGGCCGGGAAGAAGTGGTCCGGCAAGCCGGAAATTTGCTCGGCGTTGAACACCGTGTAGCCGCGCAAAATCCGCCGGCCATCGGGTCCGTCCTCGCCGTCCGCTGGGCAGGGCGCGGCAACTTCGTCCCGCGCGATTGGCTTGTAGAACAAGACCGGGCTGCCGCGTTCGCCTTTGCGGACAGACGACTTGAGAAGCGTGCACTGCTTGAAGGTAAACCAGAACGGCGACGCATAGCTGGCCTCCACCGCCGCCGCCCACAGGGCAAGGACATTGACGCCTCGGTACGCGACGCCATTGGCGCGGCGGGGCAGGACTAAGGGCGCAGCGCCGGTTTCCGACCACGGCTTAACCCACGGCCGCACGCCACGCTCAAGCGCGGCCTTGATCTGGCGCGTCACCCGCTCGGCAGGCGAGAGGCGATCTTCGGATGATGGTGGAACAGTTTTCGCGGAACGCATGGCGACGATCTCCCGTCGCCGAATGCAAAGTCGTTACGCGGGCCTATGCCCGCCGCCCCGGCGACGCGAGCCAAAACGGCGGCGTGGGCGGCGACGCGCACCCAGAGCGGCTGAAGCGGAGCGGAAGACGGCGCAGCCGTTGCGCGACGCCGCCCGCGCCGCCCAGATCGCGGCGTGGATCGGGGCGGTGGGCATGGGCTGTGCAGACATTTGAACGGAGAGAACGGCGTGGTGCGGAAAGGGGGAAATATCGCCAATGACTGCCGTTTGCGGTGCGTGCTGCGGCGAGCCAGAGAGCATTATCGCCCAAGCGTTCCAGCCTTTTCGTCGCACTTGAACGCACCGTTACACTGTATCAAGTATGCGCCGAATGAACCACTTCGCGCGCCTCCGGTCAGGGCCGTTTCGGCTGCTGATGGCGTTTGCTCTGATTGCAATGGCGATCAGGGCCGCGGTGCCCGTCGGTTTCATGCTGTCGCCAGACCAGGATCGCTGGATCGTCGTAACTATGTGTTCGGGCTCGGGCCCGATGCAGATGGCGCTCAATCTCGACACCGGAGAACACCGCGACGGTGAAGCGCCCGCGCACAAAAAAGATGGTGCGGCTGTTCATCACGCTCCGTGCGTGTTTGCTGCGGCGGCAAATCTAGCGCCGCCGTCCCCCGCAGTGGAAGCGGCGGCGCCGCAATTGGT
>JBILMQ010000070.1:0-13160 GCA_044375455.1 Caulobacterales bacterium
ATGAGCAGGGCGCAGGCTTGGGTGCGTGCTTCATGCACCCAATCGATCAGCGCGCCTTCACTGTTTGTCTGGTGAAACGTCACGTCGATCCCAAACCCGGCCGCGCGCGCGCGCACGCTGGCTTCGATGTCCGCCAGCGTCGCCCGACCGTAGATTTCCGGCTCGCGCACGCCCAGCAGGTTCAGGTTGGGGCCGTTCAGCACATAGATCGGCTTGGACATGGAGGACGGGCAGGCTGCAGATGAGGACACATCTTGAGTCTTAGGCGCGTCAGCGCCAAGTCACAAGCAATCAGCGCGCCCACGGCCGTGGCGGCGAGATCAGGGTGTTTGGCGTGCGGCGATCCGGCGCGACATGCAGGCGATTTTCTAAGGCGATGTTCGCAGGCGATGTTTGCAGGCGATGCTGGCAGGCAAATCAGGCAGTTAGATAGGGTGAGCGGGACAGGCGATGCGCATCGAAATTAATGGCGAACCGCACGAGTCGCCTGCGGGCATCACCGTGGAGGCGCTTCTGACCGAGTTGGGGATCGACCCCCGGAGCGGGGCGGTGGAGCGTAATCGGGAGATTGTTCCCAAGTCTGCATATGGCATCACTGTACTGCGTGATGGTGATTGTCTTGAAATTATTCAGTTTGTGGGGGGTGGTTAATGGATTTTGCAGATACAGGCCTTGGCCAGGACTTGTTGACTATTGCTGGAAAGTCCTATCGCTCGCGTCTCATCATTGGGACCGGGAAGTACAAGTCCTATGAGGAGAATGCCGCAGCGGTTGCGGCATCCGGCGCTGAAATTGTCACGGTGGCGGTGCGGCGGGTCAACCTGACTGATCCCAAGGCGCCGCGTCTGGTGGACTTCATCGATCCGGCAAGAGTGACCTATCTGCCGAACACCGCTGGTTGCTACACCGCCGAGGACGCCTTGCGCACCCTGCGCCTGGCGCGCGAGGCGGGCGGCTGGAAGCTGGTCAAGCTTGAGGTGCTGGCCGACCAGAAGACGCTCTATCCAGACATGGAGGAGACGCTGAGGGCTGCGCGTGTGCTGGTCGCGGAGGGGTTCGAGGTGATGGTGTACTGCACTGACGATCCGGTGTTCGCGCGCAAGCTGGAGGACGCTGGCTGTGTTGCAATCATGCCGCTCGGGGCCCCGATCGGGTCCGGTCTCGGGGTGCAGAACCCGGTCAACATCCGCCTGATCGTGGAGCAGGCGCGTGTGCCGGTGCTGGTCGACGCCGGGGTCGGAACGGCCTCTGACGCGGCGATTGCGATGGAGCTTGGCTGCGACGGCGTGCTGATGAATACGGCCATCGCCGAGGCGCGCGATCCGATACGCATGGCCGGAGCCATGCGTCAGGCCGTTATCGCCGGGCGTGAGGCCTATCTTGCCGGGCGCATGGCGAAGAAGCGCTATGCTGATCCGAGTTCGCCGCTTGCTGGCCTGATCTGATGCGCCCGGCCGCGCTGGCCACGGTCACCAAGACCCAGGCCGCACAGCCAGGGGCGGTTTAGCGCCCTGCGCCGCTTCCGCCGAGGGCGGCTGCCAACGCGGCATCCAGTTTGGGTTCGTCAAAGCCGACGACCACCTCGCCGTTGACCAAAAAGGTCGGCGTGCCTTCGATGCCTGCCTCGGCGGCGAGGTCTGACACTTTCTTCAGGTGGTCGATGATTGCCGGATCCTGCATGTCAGCCTGCATGCGCGCGACGTCCACCCCGGCCCTGCGCGCCGCCTGATTGATGCGCTCGATCGTATGATCCCCGGTGATGTCCATCAGTTCCTGGTGGATCTGCCAATACTTGCCCTGGCGGCCAGCCGCCAGCGCGGCGCGCGCGGCGTCGAGCGATCCCTGGGACAGGAAGGGCATCTCCTTAAAGATGATGCGCACCTCAGGGTGCTTCTGGTGCACGCGACGCACCCAGGCGATGCTCTCATGGCAGCGTGGGCAGCGATAATCGAAGAATTCGACGAGTGTGACCTTTGCATTTGTGGGGCCGATCGAGAAATTGGCTGCATCGGCGACGAAGCGGTCGCGATAGGCTGCATCCTCGCGATAGCGTTTGGTGATGTCAGCCATCTGCGATTTGCGGGCCGCGTCCTGCTTCTGGCCGTATGCGACCTGCATCTCGTCGATGATTTCCGGGTTTTCGAGCAGGTATGCGCGCACCTCCTGCCGCAAGGCCTTGCGCTCGGCCTCGCCCATCTTGCCGGCCGGGGGCGGCAGACAGCCCGCAAGGACCGCCAGAAGAGGAATGAGCATGAGCCGCCGCATGGCTGCCTCCAAGCCTGAGACATGTGGAACGTCTATTTTCAGCTTCGAGGGGCAGGTGCAAGCGGCTCAGACTGCGAAAGGCGCCCCTTGTGCAGCCGCTGGCGCGCGTCACCCGTCCCGCCGATAGTCCATGGCGTAGATGAAGCGGTCGCCCGGGTGGCGATTGTCCGAGGCGAGGAGCAATCGACCCGCGGCATCGAAATAGCGTCTAAGCGTGCGCAGCGCTGGCTCGCCGGGCCTGGCGTCCAGGGCGCGCGCGTCGGCTTTGGAGACAGCGACGGCCGAGATCTCCTGTTCTATGCGCGCAGCAGTGACGCCTGTGCGCAAGGCGATCAGCTGGGTGGCGGCGCCGGTCCAGGCGCGCAGTTCGCTGGCGAGGTCCTGAAAGTCGGGGTGAAGGTAGATTGTCGTGGCGGCGAGCGCGCGTGCGTGGCTGCGCCGCACGCCTTCGAGCGTGATCCAAAGCGAGCCTGTGGGTTGGCGAAGGACTTTCGCGAGTTCGTCATCGATGATGCGCTGGCTGGCGCGCTGCACCTCGAAGCGGGCGTCGCGGGCATAGTGGAGAAGCTCGTCAAATCCGCCAAGCGGCTGCACAAATGCCGTCGGCGCAGCGCTGGCGGCGACTGTCGTTCCCGCGCCGCGCCGCCGCGCGATCAGGCCTTCTTCGCGCAGCACCCGCAGGGCGTCCCTGACGGTATGGCGCGACACCTCATGGGCGCGGCAAAGCTCCAGTTCGGTGGGCAGCGGGGCGCCGACGCCGAACCGGCCAGTCCGGATCTCGTCGCGGAGATGATCAGCAAGCTGTCGGTAGAGCGGCGCGCCGGGGCTGCTCACAGCTGGGCTTCCATGTCGCGCCAGGCGCGCGCGAGCTCTTCGCGATGCTGCGGCGCGGCTATGGCGATGAGGCTGTGGGCGCGTTCGCTGTGTGAGCGCCCGCGCAGGTCCGCAGCGCCGTAATCGGTGACCACGATCGCGACGTCGGCGCGCGCGATGGACACTGCAGGCGCTGCGAGGCGCGGCGTGATGCGGCTGATTTTCCCGCCCTGTGCGCTTGCAGCAAGGGCGATGATCGGCTTGCCCCCGGGCGACAGCTGGGCGCCGCGCAGAAAATCGACAAGCCCGCCGGTTCCTGAAATCTGTCGCCCGTCGAGGAACTCCGCATTGGCCTGCCCGAAGAGGTCGACCTCCATCACGGAATTGATCGCAGCCAGGCGCGGGATCGCGGCGAGCGTTGCGATTGCATGGGTGTGGCTTACGGGTGCGAAGCGCACCCGATCATCCTCTGCAAGGCGGTCATAGAGCGTGCGCGAGCCGACGGCGACGCCGGTCACAACGGCGTCGGGTTCGTCGGGGATCGCCCCGGTGTCGAGCAGGTCCAGGATCGGATCTGACACCATGCCGGAGTGGATCCGCACCCGCCGTTCGCCCTTCAGCGCGGAGAGGATTGCGAGTTGAACCTTGCCCAGTCCGAACTGCAGGGTGTCCCCGTCATCTATCTGTGCAAGGATGTTTCGCGCGATAGCCGCGAAGGCCGGGTCAAGCGTTGCGGGAGGCGTTTCGATGAGCGGATGCGATACCTCGACGGCAACGTCGAAATCGGCGAGAGCCAGGCTCGGGGCATGGCGCGGGGCTGGCATGGCGGGATTGAGGTGGGCGATGCGCAGGCTCGCGCCGGCGAAGGCGGCCCCGGAAAAATCCGCTGACACGCCGAGCGAACAGCGTCCAGCGGGGTCTGGCGGGGCGACCTGGATGATTGCAGCGTGGCCGGTGCGCCGCGCGATCCATGGTTCGGCCTGGGTGTAGCAGAGCGGCAGGAAGTCAACCTGCCCCGCGGCGTGGCGTGCGCGCAGATCGGGACTGAGGAAGATGGTCTGGGCGCGGGCGTCCTGATGAAAGCCTGCCCAGTCGGTTTTGTTCACGCCGGGAATCCAGACGCCGAAAAACACAAAGCCAGCCGCCAGGTCCGGGTCCTCGCGCAGGGCGTCGGCGAAGAGCACAGGCTCTCCGGCGCATCCAGCGACATAGACGGCGGCGCCTCGTCCGAGGCGGTTTCTGATGAGCGCGAGTGCGTCGGCGGCGGTGACGGTGCGGGTCATGGAGCTCCGGAATGAGCGGTCCGGGCGCGCCGGTTGCGCGCCCCCGACCCTGTGGTACAAGCCCAATATGTCCGGACAAATCGGCGCGCAAGAGACCAAATCCCAAAGGCTCGCCGCGATCCTGGCGCGTCCGGTTGCGGCGGCTGATCGCGCGCGGGCGGCTGGGGCGCTTGCGGATTGGGCGGGCTGCGCGATCGCCGGCGCGGCGAGCCCGGTCGGGCGCATCCTGCTGGCGCGCGGGGCAGAGGGCTCGGGTCCGTGCCGACTGATCGGCGGCGGGCGCGCCGGTCCCCCCGGCGCGGCCTTTGCCCATGGCGGGCTTGGCAACATTCTGGAGATGGACGACGTCGACAACCGCGCGGTGCTGCATCCCGGCCCGACCGTGATCCCGGCTGCGCTCGCCGCCGGGCAGGGCGCGGCCGCAACCGGGCAGGCGCTGCTGGAAGCGATCGTGCGGGGCTATGAGGCGGTCATCCGCATCGGGCGTGCGGTGGGACCTGGCCACTATCGCTTCTTCCACAACACGGCGACATGCGGTCCGTTTGGCGCGGCTGCGGCGGTCGCGTCCGTGCTTGGTCTTGATCCGTCGGCGACTGCGTCGGCGCTGGGTCTGGCCGGCACCACGGCGGGCGGGCTTTGGCGCACCCGCCATGAGCCGCAGTCTCTCGCCAAGCAGATCCATGCCGCGCGTGCGGCGCGCGACGGATTGGAGAGCGCGGATCTGGCGCAGCGTGGGGTACACGGACCGCTTGCCATCCTTGAGGGAGAGCAGGGCTTCTTTCAGGCGCTGTGTCCCGACGCGACGCCGGACGCGGTTGACGCTGACATTGACGCCCCCTGGGCGATTCACGCGGTCAGTTTCAAGTTCTGGCCGGCATGCCGTCATGTCCATGCTGCGATCGACGCGGCGCAGGCTCTGCGTGCTGAGATCGGCCCCGATCTGGCCCGAGCGCGTGCGTTTGTGGTGGAGACCTATCCTGCGGCTGTGACGTTCTGCGATAAGCCGCATCCCGGCACATCTTTGGAGGCCAAGTTTTCGTTTCAGCATGCTGTCGCCGTGATGGCCCGGCGCGGTGCGTTAGGGCTTGACGATTTTGAGCCCGCCGCGATCGCCGATCCTGCGACTGCGGAGGTGCGCGCGCGTGTGTCGGTCATGGCGTCGCCGGATTATGGCGCCCGCTATCCGCTGGCTTACGGGTCGGGTGTGTGCGCGACGCTCGCCGACGGGCGCATCGTTCGGCGCGACGTGGCGTGCGCGAGCGGCGATCCGGGCACCTTTTCTGGCGATCTTCGCCTGCAAGCCAAGCTTGCGATGCTGATGCAGGCGGCAGGGCGCACGTCGCGGGACGGCGCGCTGATCCTGCAAGCGGCGCGCGCGCTTGACGGTGCGGCGGATCTTCGCGCCTTCAGCGAGGCTGTCGGGTGAGCGGCGCGAGCGATGCCCTCGTGGGGCATGTCATGGGCCTTGCCTATGACGATCTGCCTGCTCCTGCGGCGACTGCGGCCAAGACCTTCATCTTGGACACTCTTGGCGTCGGTGTTGCCGGCGCGCGCGCGCCACTGACGCAGAAGGTGCTCAGCGCGGTGCGGCGGTGGGGTGAAGCCGGCGCGACAGGCGCGGCGCATGTGTGGGGCGGCGGCGCGCGGTTACCGGCGGGCGGCGCTGCGTTTGTCAATGCCTTTCAAATTCATTGTCAGGAGTATGATTGCGTCCATGAACCAGCGGTGGTGCATCCGCTGGCGACCATTCAAGCGGCGCTGCTGGCTGAGTGCGAGCGCGCCGGGCCGGTCAGCGGCGCCGACTTCATCGCTGCGCTGGTCGGGGCGGTGGACGTCGCGGCGGGCCTCGGCATTGCCGTGTCGAGCCCGATCAGGTTCTTTCGTCCGGCGACGGCGGGCGTGTTTGGCGCGACGCTGGGCGTGGCGCGGCTGCGCGGACTAGAGCTCGGCGCGGCGCGCGACGCCTTGGGGTATGCATTGGCCTTCGCCAGCGGCACCATGCAGGCGCATGTCGAAGGCAAGCCCGCCTTGCCTGTGCAGATCGCCAATGCGGGTCGGGCGGCGATATATGCCTGCGATCTTGCCGAGTTCGGCATGTCGGGACCGTCGGATGCGCTGGAGGGGCCGTTTGGATATCTGCCGTTGTTCGAGGAGCGCTTCGATCTCGCCCCGGTGGCGGCGACGCTCGGCGTGACATGGCGGATCATGGAAGTGTCGCACAAGCCCTTCCCCACCGGCCGCGCCGCCCAGGGCGGGATTGCAGCGATGGGCGAGCTGGCGCGCATGGGGGTGCGTGCTGACGCGGTCGCGGCAATCCGTCTGCGCGCGCCGCCGCTGATCCGGCGGCTGGTTGGACGTCCATGGACAGCAGACATGACGCCAAATTATGCGCGGTTGTGTTTCGCCTATGTCGGGGCCCGCGCGCTCGCCTCTGGCGGGGTCGGGCTTCAAGACTTCACCCCGCAGGCGCTGCAGGACGAGGCCGTTGGCGCGTTGGCGCGGCGCATCTTCGTGGAGGACGACGGGGGTGATGATCCGGCCGCATTCACGCCGCAGACCGCAGAGGCGGTTTTGCACGACGGTCGGGTGATCGCCGTGCGCATTGACGCCTTGCCAGGATCGCCGGACGCGCCGCTCTCGCGCGCGGCGCATCTGGCGAAGTTCGCTGACGCGCTGGCCTATGGCCGGGGCGTGCGGGAGGAAGCCCGCGCCGAGGCCTTGATCGCGCAGGTTGACCGGTTGGAAGACGCCAGCGACGCTGGCGTTCTCGCCCGTTTGACCTTCGCCGCGACATTGGACCAGAAGGCCTTGTTGGACGGCTCGTGAGGACGCCATGGCGGACGGACATCGCACCTATTTCAACTCCGTGGACTTTGCCCGGTTGCAGAAGGACCATCCGATCGGCGAGGCGTGGACGGCGTTCGCCACCGGCACAAGCCGGGACGAGATCTATGCGCGCCAGGACGCCTTGTTTCGAAATTGCCTGGCGCGGGCCTGGCAGGTCGACTTCTATCGCCGGCTGTGGGGATCCCATGGCATTGAGCCGGGGGATATTACCGGGCTCGGCGACATCACGAGGCTTCCCACATTCGATAAACAGGACCTGATGGCTTCGATCGCAGCGCATCCGCCGTTCGGCGATTTCGCAGGGTTTTCAAGCTACCCGCCGGGCGAGCGTCCGCCGGTGATCTTTCACACCACTTCCGGCACGACCGGACGGCCCCAGGTTCTGTTGTTCGGCGCAAAATCGCGTGAGGTGCAGAACCTTATGCTGGCGCGCATGTATCGCTTTCAGGGACTGCGCACCGATGATGTGGTTCACTCAGTGTACGGCCATGGGATGATCAATGGCGGCCACTATGTCCGTGAGGCGGTGACGCACTGGACGAGCGCGATCTTCATGTCGGCCGGCACGGGTGTCGAGACCCGCTCACTTGCGCAGGTCGAGTTGATGCGCGATTTCGGCGCCACCGTCATCGTCGGCTTTGCCGACTACATCAAGAAGCTTGCTGACGTGGCGCGCGAGCACGGCGTCGAACCCGGACGCGACATCCGGATTCGGATGATCAGCGGCCATATGGGACGGGAGGATCAGGCGGCGATTTCTCGGTCCTGGGGCGGCGCGCAATGCTTTGATTGGTATGGCGTAGGCGACACCGGCATCATTGCGGGGGAGGGACCGGACCGGGATGGCATGTATGTGCAGGAGGATGCGCAGTATCTTGAGATCTGCGACATCGACAAAGGCCTTCCTGTCGCGCCCGGGCAGATGGGCGACATGGTGTGCACCTGCCTTTTCAAGGACGACATCTATCCCATCATTCGGTTCAACACTCATGACGTGACGCGCGAGATCCTTTCGCCGTCATCGATCGGCGTTGGGCTTCGCCGGATCGAGGGTTTTCTCGGGCGATCCGACAACATGGTGAAACTGCGCGGGATCAATATTTTTCCCCAGGCTGTTGGTCCGATGATGGAGGAAATCGCCGCATTCGCCGGCGAATTCATCTGTCGGGCGCGGCGTGACGCGCAGGGCCGTGACGCGCTGACCGTGGTGGCGGAGACGACGGCGCCGGTTGACGGGCGCGCCGCGCTCGCCAATGCATTCAAGGATCTGCTGCGCCGCAAGATCGGCATCGAGGTTGATGTGGAGCTTGTCGACAAAGGCGCGACGGCGGCGCTCACCCAGATCGACGTGCGTCAGAAACCGATCCGTTTGATCGACGAGCGGTTCACCGGTTAGGGGCGCACGGTGTTGGGTGACCACAATCCGATCATTGAGGCGGGCGTCCTGGGGCTTGCCGATTTCTACCGCAAGCGTGCGGTGACGCCCTTGGAAGTATTTCAGGCGATGCGCGATCGCATTGATCGGCTGGATGGGGCCATCCGCGCGATGGTTGATCTTGATCCGGCAGGAGAGCGGGCGGCGGCTGCCTCGGCTGCGCGCTGGCGCGCGGGCCGGCCTAAGGGTCTGCTTGACGGCGCGCCGATTGCTGTCAAGGCCAACATTGCGGTCATGGGCTGCGCATGGACGGCGGGCATCGCCGCGCTGCGGGGAGAGACGGCGCAGGCCGATGCGGTGGCGACCGCGCGCCTGCGTCGCGCGGGAGCGGTGATTATTGGTCTCACGTCCTTGCATGAGGGAGCGCTTGGCGCAGTCAATGACGGTCCCCTCTATGGCAAATGTTACAATCCGCTGAAGCCGGGCTACACGCCTGGAGGCTCGTCAGGAGGCTCGGGGGCGGCGTTGGCGGCGGGTTTTGCTGCAGGCGCCCTCGGCACGGACACCATGGGGTCTGTGCGCATTCCGGCCGCGTATTGCGGGGTCTGCAGTCTGAAACCCACCTACGGCGTCGTGTCGCAGAGGGGTTTGCGCAATCTCTCGTTCACGCTTGACCATATCGGCCCCATGGCGCGCCGCATTGAGGACGTGGCTGCAATCTTTGGGGTGATTGCTGCGCCCGATCCGCTTGATCCTTACGCCGTGGACCGCCGACCAGCGGCGCAGCGCCCGGTTGATCTGGCAGGACTGACGCTTGGGCGGCTCCGCTTTGAGGATCAGGTTGAGGTTGAGCCTGGCGTGCACGCAGCGTTCGAGGCGGCGCTTGGCGTTTGGCGTCGGCTGGGCGTTCGCATCATCGATGTCCGGCTTCAGGACTATGTCTTCGCCGCTGGCCGCCGGCATGGTCTGCTGATCAGCGAAGCGGAAGGCGCTCATGTCCTGGCAGGCGCGATGGCGGCGGATCCGCAGGGATTTTCACCGCAGTTTGCGCGCCTGCTTGCCTATGGACGGGATGCGCCAGCGGTGCGTCTTGCCGCGGCCTATGACATGGTGGCGCATGCCCGGCGGACGGCGCGGCTTGCGTTTGAGGTCTGTGACGCCCTGGTTTCGCCCACCGCGCCGCAGGCAGCATTCGCCCACGAGACGCCTGCCCCGGTCAACCAGGCTGATTTCACCGCGTTCGCCAATTTCGCCGGCGTGCCCGCGGTCGCTGTGCCAATGGGGCGCGGGCGCGAGGATCTGCCGGTGTCGCTGCAGATCATGACGCCGTGGTTTGCTGACCGTCTGGCGCTTGACCTGGCTCAGCGGTTTGCCGGCGTGGGGGCGAAACCATAGTCGGCTGCGCCGCGCGAGCGCGCATGGAAGGCGAGTTTTCGCGCGTATTCCATGGGGTCTTTCGGGCGTACGAGCGCGCCGGGCGCCACTGGCCCCCAGTCAGCCAGCCGCGTGAGGAAAAATCGCAAGGCCGCCCCGCGCGCCAACAGCGGGAGCGCAGCGCGTTCGTCGGGCGTTATGGGACGCACCCCATTATAGCCGGCGATCAGCGCCTGGCCCTTGGTGAGATTATAGGAGCCGTCCGTCTCGAAGCACCAGGCGTTCAGACATACCGCGATATCATAGGCAAGAAGATCCGTACACGCAAAATAGAAGTCGATGCAGGCAGTCACTTTTCCCTCGAGGAAGAAGACGTTATCGGGGAACAGGTCTGCGTGGATCACGCCGGTGGGAAGATCTTTGGGCCAGTCTGCCACCGCGTTGATGGCCGCGTCGATTTCGTTGGCGAGACCGGGTGAGAGGGTATCTGCCTTCGTGCGCAGACCGGCCCACAGGGCGCTCCAGGCCTGCGGCCCAAGCGCGTTCTTCCGCTTCATCGGGAAGTCGAGGCCTGCGTCATGCAGACTGGCAAGGGTGCGTCCAAGGTCGTGGCACTGATCCGGGCGCGGACGGGTAAGGCTCATGCCATCGACGAATGTCACGATCGCTGCGGGTTTGTTGGCGAGGCGGCGCAATGCGGCGCCGTCGCGGGCGTGGACGGGTGTCGGGCAGGCAAACCCCTTGGAAGCCAGGTGATCCATCAGGCGCAGAAAGAACGGCAGGTCGGTTTCCGCCACCCGTCGCTCATAGATCGTGAGGATGTAGCGCCCATGTTCGGTCGCCAGGAAGTAGTTTGAATTTTCCACGCCTTCGGCGATGCCTTTGAAGGCGAGCGGGGGGCCGATGGCGTAGTCGGCGAGGAAGCACTCGAGCGCTTCGTCGGAAATGTCGGTGTAGACGGCCATTGGGCTTAATGTCGCGGCTTTGCCGGAAAAGTCGAGCCCTGCGCATACGATTGCCTGCGGTGCGGGGGCAGCGCGCGCGGGGGCCGGTCCGGGGGCTGTCGGCGTCGCGTCCTGCTCAGCCGGCGGCGGGGCGCCGGATCGGCGCGCTGATCGGTCGGCGTTGATGGTCGAGGCGCACTTCGAGGCGGGCTCTCAGACCGCCATCGAGCATGTGGCGGGTGATCCGCTCGAAATGGGCGACGAAGCGCTGGATGTCGGCGCGCGCTGTGTGGCCAAGGGCCTCGCACGCCAGGCCCTGGAGTGCGCCCTCCTGTTGCAGCCGCCAGTCCGCCACCACGGCGAAGTCGGGTGCGCTGAGATAGAGGAGGTCGTCCAGGCGATCCCACAGGCCAGCGTAGCTGTGCGCCAGGGCGGTGTTAACTCTGCGCCGCCAGACGCCGAGTGGGTCGTGCATGGCTTCGAGGGCGTTAATCGGGCGCGTGAGGGCGCTTTCAGGCTGCGCAGTCGCTCCCACGCACCAGCCTTCGAGCAGGATTGCGCGCGGCGTGGCATGTATGATCGGCCAGGTGCTTTCAGGCAGCCGGTCATCGCTGCGTTTGTCAAACCGGGGCAGGCGTGTCCTGACGCCCTGCGCCAGTCGGGCGAGGACGCCGTGGAGAAGATCGAGGTCATGCGTGCCGGGCGGTCCCCGGGTTGTGAAGAGCGGATGGACTGCGTCGGCGAGTGCGCCGCGCTCCGCGCGGGTCAGGTAAAAGTCGTCAAGCGACAGGACGAGAAGGCGAGGGTCGCGCGCCGCGAGTGCTGCAGCAAGGGTGGATTTGCCCGCCCCCTGAGCTGCGCCCAGGCCGACGATGTGCATTCTGCCGCGGTCTTGCCCGCCTGCGAGGAGATCAGCGGCCGTCTGTGTGAGATCGCCCAGCATGGCCACTGCTTGGCAGACGCCTGTCTGCTGCGTCAATGCGTGAATCACCGCACGATCGTAGCCCGACGCACTCCTGGTTGTGACCGCGCCCGCGCCTCAGATGGGGACGGACGCGCTGAGATTGAGGCAGACCCCCATGGTGCTGGACGAACATATCGCGGACCTGGCCCGCTACACGGTAGACGCCGACGCAGTCGCTGGCATCGTGCGTTATCTCGGCGTCACATTGGGCGATGCGGATGCGGCGCTTGTTGCAAGCCGCGACCGCACGGAGCTTGCACGCATCCGTGAGACGTTTGTGAAGAGGCGCCTGGGGGCGGCTCTGTCGGACATGGAGATCGATGGCGAGATCCAGGCTGTCGTGACGCGGATGCGGGCGGATCGCGATAAGAGCCGCGTCACCTTCTATTATCTGTTGGCGGAGCGCCTTGGCCGGCTTGATGTGCTACGTTAGCGCCTTGGCGAGAAACGGCAGGGCCCGGTCGAGTCGATAATCGACGCCAGTGTGGTCGTCTGGGTATTCCTCGTAGACATGCGCAACTCCGTGCGCCTGAAGGGCGCGGGTGAACCGGCGGGCTCCGTAGACGAGGTTGTACTGGTCGTCCACGCCGCAATCTATGTACAGCCCTTTGAGGCTTTTCAGCGCATCGATGCGATGCGGGAGCTTGGTGAGGGGGTCGTGGGCCAGCCAATTGGCCCAGCGCTCCTCGATGATTTCGCAGGTGGACATGTCGACCGGCAGGCGAATGTGTAAGAAAGCCTCCGGATCGGGATCGTAGAAAGCGGCCATGGCGAGCACGTTGATCACATGCAGATCGGCGTTGTCTGGTTTGAGTTTGGCCTCAAACGCGTGGAACCATTGCTCGATCGAAAGACCGCAGCGTGCGAGCGCGCGCAGGGTTTGGGGCATGTCCGGCAGGTAGCACAGTTCAAACGCCATATCGCCCGACATGCAGGCTGCGGCCGACCAGATATCTGCGTGGTCGAGAGCGTGGGTGATGGCGCCGTAGCCGCCGGAAGACTTGCCGAACACGCCACGTTTTCCCTGGCCGCCGCAGCCGTAGCGGCGTTCGACCTCGGGCAGCATTTCACTGAGCAGGAAATCCGCCCACCGGCCGACCCCTGCGGAGTTGATATATTGATTTCCGCCGAGCCGCGTGAAGCAGTCGGGAAACGCCACAGCCACGCCGGGCATTGCGTCGGCGGCGATCAGCCGGTCCAGACGCTCGGGCACGTTTTCACGAAAGCCCACCCAATTGGTATGGGCCAGTCCCGATCCGGTGAAGCCGACGATATCGACCAGCAGGGGCAGGCCG
>JBILMQ010000320.1:0-3902 GCA_044375455.1 Caulobacterales bacterium
GTCGTGTTCTCGAGCTTCTGCATAGGCAAGTAAGCGCGAGGCAGGGCGAGCGGGGGCTCGCCGCGAGCCCGGGGCGCCAGATCATAGGGCGCCGGCTGGCTCCGCCGGGCGCGGCTCTCAGGGAGGGGCCAGGAGTCGGGTGAGAAACTCGCGATCGTCAAATCGGTTTTCGTTCGCCGGGCCGTTTCTGACCACGGTCAGCCCGCGCGAGGGGATGACATAGACCCTTTGGCCATAGGCCCCGGCGAGCATCACGAAATCGTCCGGCACGAGGGGCTCGTCGATGATTGGTTTGATCTGGCGGCTGAACTGGTTCTTGTTGTTGGCGTCGATGGTTGCGGCGAGCGCGCTTGGGACCGGCTCCTTCAGCCACCAGTAGAAGCCGTATGCAGGATGGGCCCGCACGCCCTGCAGGACCTGCTCAAACAGCGGCCGCGGGACGATCGCGGGTCCGGTCCACGAGCCGTCGATGGTGCGGCGCACGAACTCCCCGAACTTCGCCCAGTCCCGTGCGGTGGCGTAGGCGCCGCCGGACAATTGCGGACGGCCGTCCGCGAAGTTCGTTGCCCAGCGGACCGAGGTCATGTCGAGCGGTGCGAACAGCTTTCGGTTGAAGTAGTCGGCGACGCTCTCGCCGCCGAGGCGGCGCTCCAGGGCGAGGCCGAAGATGTTCGGGTCGCCGCTGTAGATAAAGACGTCCCCGGGCGGATTGATGGCGCGGGCCGGCAGATAGTCCAGCCATCCGTTGAGATCATTGAGTTCCTCAAGACCGCTGGTCATGGTGAGGAGATGACGGTAGGTGATCTGGGACTTCCTCGCGTCTGCGCGCCATTCCGGCAGCGCGCGCTGGGACACGGGCTCATCGAGATCGTAGAGGCCGTCGCCCGCCGCGATGGCGCCGATCATCCCCGTAAAGCCTTTCGTCCCGCTGGCGAGCAGCTGCAGCCGATCGACGGCGCCTGAGTTGGCGTAGGCCTCATCCAGAATCTGGCCGTTGTGGTAAACAAGGAAGGTCTGCCCGCCGACGCTGGCGCTGTAGGTGCGCGCGGCCGCCAGCGCGCTCGGCGTGGGCGGCTGTGATGCCGTGAGCCTCGCATTGAAGAAGGCCCATGCGATCTCTGCGAACTCTACGTCGCGGTTCTGTTTGCCGTTCGCGGGCGTCTCTGGGACCAGGACGCTGCGGCTCGGCACGGGATGACCGCCGCCATCCATCCGCCACCACTCCACCGGCGCAGATCCTCCGTAGACGAATCGATTCGCCGCGCCGCCGTCCGCTTGGTCGAGATTGACGACGCTGCTTGCTGGAACGACGCCTGACAGGCCGTTGAGCGCCAGCCAGCGATCGCGGGTCGCCTGCGCGGGGATCACGCGGCCACGGGCGCAGCCGCCCCCGAAGTTCGCCACGCAGCCGCCTGCGTAGGGCATGGCGGGATCCTCGGCGCCGTGGGTCATGAGGATCGGAACGGGTCGGGAGGGGTTTTCGCTGCAGGCCCCGGGCTTCGGGTTGAGGGGCAGATTGCCGTTGGAGGTTGCTGCCGCGGCGACGGCGGCGGCGCGGGCTGTCACGTAGGCGAAGGTCATCTGGGCGCCGTTGGAGCCGCCGGAGAGAAACACCCGGGACGCGGGAAGCCCGTACTGGCTGCGGAGGCGGTCGATCAGCGCGTCCAGGAACGCGATGTCGTCGGCGGTGGATGCGAGTTGGTTGTCGGCGCGGCAGTCGTTCCAGCCAGGGTCGCCGTCTCCCCCTGGCAGGCCGCCTGGATAGACGACGACGAAGCCTTCCCGATCGGCGACCGTTCTGAAAACCGAGAGCGGGTGGGCGCCGGCGTTGGCGATGGCGAGGCCCGCCCCGCCGCCGCCATGCAGCACCAGGACGATGGCTTTCGGGGGCCCTGCGAGGGCTGGCGCATGGACCCGATAGTCGCGCCTGACCCCCGAGACCTCGATCGTCGCATCGCTGAGCCCGACGGGGTAGGGTTGGCCCGGAGGCGTGACGGTGACCGCGGCGGACGCCGTGACCGATCCGGTGGCGTTGCGTGCGGTCAGCACATAGGTCGTCGTGGCTGCGGGGCTGACTGCCCGGCTTGTGGCGCCCGTGACGTCGCCCACGCCGTTGTCGATGCTGAGACTGGAGGCCCCGCTGACCGACCAGGAGAGCGTGGCGCTTTGGCCCTGGGCGATGGTTGCGGGTTGGACGCTGAAGCTTGCGATCTGCGGCAGCGGGAGTGCGGCGCCTCCCCCGGACCCGCCGCCTGATGCGCCGCCTCCCCCGCCGCCGCAGGCGCCGAGACTGGCAAGGGCGACAAGACCCACGATCAGCCCAAGTGGACTGCGGGACGTGCGGCGGCTGCCCATGGGCGGATCTCCTCAACCGTCAGAGCGATCCCTGGCCAGCGGAGGGCGGGACCCTGGTGTACGAACGGCTTTGGAGACATAATCGGTCGAAATTGTCGACACAATTCTTGGGCAACGGCGCGCCAGCGGCCGGACCTCGGGTCTCCGGGACTGGCTCTGCGCTCTGGAGGCGGATCCGTTGGACGACGTGCTGCGTCGCCCAGGGTGGCGACGCTGACGGGCGCGCGGTTTGCGCGGGGGCGTTGGCTGTCGGCTCGGGGTGCGACCTGGGCCGGATCTCAGCGTGCGGTGGTGCGGGGTCCGCGTTTCACGTGCGCCAGAAGGGCTGTCAGCGCGCCGGGGGTGATGCCCTCGATCCGGCCCGCCTGCCCGAGGGTGACCGGTCGGGCCCTCGCCAGCTTTTCGCGCGCTTCGTTGGACAAGCCGGCGACGGTCCGGAAATCGAGGTCGCCTGGCAGCGCGAGGCTTTCGTCCCGTTTGAAGGCGACGATGTCCGCCTCCTGACGCTCCAGGTAGCCAGCGTAAAGGGCGTCGATCTCGATCTGCTCGCGCACCGCGGGCGACCATGCGGCCAGTTCCGGCCACACCGCAGCGAGTTGGTCGAAGCTGATCGTGGGGTATCCGAGCAGAGCGATCAGACTGCGTCTCAGGCCGTCGTGATTGACCTTCAGGCCGTGGGCCGATGCTTCTGGCGGCGTGAGGGTCAGGGCGTCGGCCCTTTCTCGCGCGGCCGACAGAGCGGCCATTTTCGCACCGAATGCGCGGGCCCGTTCCGGACCGACGCAGCCCAGCGCGAGCCCGCGGGGCGTCAGCCGCTGGTCAGCATTGTCGGCGCGCAGGGTGAGCCGATACTCGGCGCGGGACGTGAACATTCGATAAGGCTCGGTGACGCCCCGCGTCACGAGGTCGTCGATCAGTACGCCGAGATAGCCTTCTGCGCGGGTCACGAGAAAGGGCCCGCCGCCCCCCGCAGCCAGCGCCGCGTTGAGGCCCGCGATCAATCCCTGCGCGGCGGCCTCTTCGTAACCGGTCGTGCCGTTGATCTGGCCGGCGAGAAAGAGACCGGGCAGGCGCTTTGTCTCCAGGGTCGGAAGCAGTTCTCGGGGGTCCACGTAGTCGTACTCGATCGCGTAGGCGAAGCGCTTGATCGCCACGCGCTCCAGGCCCGGGATCGTCCGGATGAACTGCTCCTGCACCTCTTCTGGCAGCGAGGTGGAGATGCCGTTTGGATAGACTGTGTCGTCATCCAGGCCTTCGGGCTCGAGGAAGATCTGATGGGAGTCGCGATCGGCGAAGCGCACCACTTTGTCTTCGATTGAGGGGCAATAGCGCGGCCCGCGCCCTGCAATCGCTCCGGAGTAGACGGCCGACTGCCCGAGGCTTTCGGCGATGATGCGGTGAGTTTCCGGCGTCGTGGCCGTGATCCCACAGGAAATCTGCGGGGTGGAGATCCGCTCAGTCAGGAATGAGAACGGCGTCGGGGGATCGTCCCCCGGCTGCATCTCAAGGCCCGACCAATCGATCGTCGCGCCGTTCAGACGGGCGGG
>JBILMQ010000321.1:0-3894 GCA_044375455.1 Caulobacterales bacterium
CTCGTCGAAATCGACGAGACATGGAACGCCTCCCGCCAAATCTATATCAATTGGAACGACATCGACGCGGATTAAACTCAGCGCCCAAAGTCCAGACATCAGGTTGCGTTATCGGATTTCGCGGCCTCGGCGCAGAGGGCGCGTGGGCATTGGCTCAGTCCGACGCTTCGGATTTTCGTGCCGCGGCGATGTTCTATCCGACGGTGCGACGTCCGCACCCATACGGCAACGCCCTCCCAGTGCTCGTTCTGCAGGGCACAGCGGACAACGTCACGCCGGAAGCGGACCTGCGGTCGTTCCTTGCCGCCAGGTCGGCCGCGAGTAGCACCGCCGATGTCGTCGCGCTTGTGGGCGCATCGCACGGCTTTGATGTGCCTAGCCTTGAGCCAGCGAGAACGATTCGCTTTCCGCCGCTGATCGGTCAGCGCGTCACGTTCGGCTACAATGCCGAAGCAGCTGGCAACGCCTACAGTGCGCTTGATGATTTTCTTCGCCGTGAGGGAGTGATCGGCGGAGCTTGCTCTGGCGAGTGACCATTTCCGGCGAAAAGCTCCCGGTGCTGAAGCCGCCTGCCGATGTCGGCATTATCCCCGTCTCCTGCCGATCGCGCCGCTGCCGGACTCGGAGTCCTTCTCGGGTGCCCCGGCGTCGCCCGTTGCAGCATGCGCCACGAGGTTCGAGTCCGCAAACGGACTCGAAGTAGGCTTCTGTACCGGGTTCTGGCACCAATCCGGTACAGAATTCCGGTACCGAGACGGGCCTTTCTCGCGGGGGCCGTATTGTGCAATATCAAGCACTTAAAGGCGACCAATCCTGGTTTCCTCTTCTTGAATTCCCCAAGAAGGCGAGTCGCTGATTTTGCAGCGTTTTTCCGTCTGGAGACTCGCACCTTCTGTACCGAAAATGGCAGGCGGGTTCTGTACTCTGCAGGCGCTGTTCAGCTCGGGCGCTTTCGCTTTGATTTGCGTCGCAACGGATCATACCAATCCTCGCGCTTCATGTCCCAAATAGCCCAGTCTCGGCCGGTATCGAAGTTCGATCGGTTGACGCCGAGATTTTCCTTCGCCCGCGCGAAGAGCTCATCCTTTGTTGCGGGCTTGGGCGCGCCAGCGAGCATCAGCGTCTTCAGTCAATCCCTGCACCGCGCCGCACACTCCTCCGCAGCGGCCGCGGAGACTTTTCGTACATCCTCTTCGTCCGCGCTCATCCACGCGTTCTCTCGGACAGCATTGTCGCGAGTTCTCGCAAACCTACAGCTTCAACGCCATTGCCCTTGGCGTATCGTTCGTGTCCGCCGTACACGATGAAGGCGCGCGATGGCTGCACGTCCTCCATCGCCGCGTGGAAACCCTTCTCGATCTTTGGCGCGCTCGATCGCTTGATTTCGATGGCCCAGCGCTCGCCGCCGGGCATGTCCAGTACAAGATCCAGTTCGGCGCCAGCAGATGTCCTGTAAAAGCTCGCATCCGTGCGCGGCGGCGCCACGCTGATGAGCGTTTCGATCACATGTCCTTCCCAGCTTCCGCCAGCGACTGGATGACCGAGAACATCATCAAGATTCTCCAGGCGCAGCAGTGAATGGACCAATCCGCTATCGCGGACATAGGTCTTCGGCGACTTGGTGAGCCGTTTGCCGACATTGGCATGCAGCGGCTGCAACCGGCGCACCATCAGCAGGTCGACCATGAGGTCGAGATACTTCGCGACCGTCTTGCCATCGACGGCCAGCGCACGCGCAAGCTCCGCAGCGTTCAACAGGGCGCCCTGGCGATGAGCGAGCATGGTCCAGAAGCGGCGCAGAGTCGTCGCTGGAATGCGCGGACCAAGTTGGGGAATGTCTCGCTCCAGATAGGTGGTGATGAAGGCTTCACGCCAGCTGGCGCTCGCTTCTTCGGACCTGGCCAGGAGGCTGCGCGGAAAACCGCCACGCACCCAGAGCGTTTCGGCCTGGGCGGACGAAACTTCCGTCACGTCGATTGGCCCAAGCTCGAGATAGGCGATGCGTCCGGCGAGGCTTTCGCTGGACTGCTTCAGGAGCTCGATCGATGCCGAGCCAAGCAGCAGAAATTGTCCCGTTTCGCGCCCGGCGCGAATGTTGTCGTCGATAACACCCCTCATCACCTGGAACAGACCCGGCGCGCGCTGCACCTCATCGATCACCACAAGCCGGTCGAAGCGCGCTCTCAAATACGCGCCGGCATCTTCGAGCTTCGCCTGGTCGGCCGGGTTTTCGAGATCGAGGTAGTCAGGCCGCCTCGTCCCCCCACTGACCTCCTGCGCGATCGTTTGCGCCAATGTGGATTTGCCCACCTGGCGCGGCCCAAGGAGCCCTACGGCCGGGAACTCGGCGAGGCGTCGAAAAACCAGAGGCGAGAGGCGGCGTGGAATCATCCTTGCAATTATGGACCAACAGTCCGTAATTGCAAGGACGCTGGTGGGCGAATTCAGCGTCCAATCCGGAATGACGCAGCGTCCAATTCGGCATGGCGGAAGCCATTGTGAAACGCCAAGACACTTCGAGTCCGCCTTTGGGACTCGAACTTTCCTGTACCCAAAATATAATTAACTGTCGTTAATGCTGGTACAGAAGTTGGGTACCGACACTGCCCTTTTCCCGGCGCCTGTTTCGTGCAATATCAAGCACTTAAAGGCGACCAATCCTGGTTTCCTCTTCTGGGCACCATTTGTTCTTTTTCGGCCAAATTGCGGAATGCCGGGGAATTCCTCGGAAGGCGTTGACAGGAAACGACTTTTCGACGGGAATGCGTCGAAATTTTGCGGCAAGCTCCGGCATCGGGCTGACAGTACAAATTTTTGAAATTCTGTCTTGATCCTGTAAAGGCGCGGCGGGCGATACCGCCAAAAGCGCCTCAGGATACTGTCGCGATGCTCACAGAATACGTTGTCGAAAACGCCCAACCTGGCCCGAAGCCGATCCGTCTCACCGACGGCCGTGGCCTCTATCTCGCGGTGCTGCCGAATGGCTCCAAGCTCTGGCGGCTCGACTTCCGCTTCGATGGCCGCCGGCTCACGGCCTCGTTTGGGCCTTATCCGGACATCACCCTTGAGGCCGCGCGCCAGGCCAACGCCCGCGCCCGAGCGATGATCCGCGCCGGCGTCAACCCAATCACCGAAAAGCGCGTGGCATTGCAGACCGCCAAGGTCGCCCGCGCCACCACGTTCGGCCCGGTCACCGACGAGTTCTTGGCGAAGCTGGCGCGAGAAGAGAAGGCGGCGGCCACCATCGGCAAGCGCGCCTGGCTTTTGAAGGAGCTTGCGGCGCCGCTCGCCGATCGCCCCGTCAACGCCATCACGCCGGTGGAAATCCTTTCGGTGCTTCGTGACGTTGAAGGCAAAGGCCACCTCGAAACCGCGCAGCGCCTGCGCGCCTCCATCGGCCAAGTGATGCGGCTCGCTGTCGCCACTGGCCGCGCCACCAGCGATCCGACGCCCGCGCTCCGGGGCGCGATCGCCGCGCCCAAGACGACACACCGCGCCGCCATTACTGACAAGGCCGGGGCCCGGCGCCTGATGCAGGCGATCGACGGCTATAACCGCCCCATCGTGAAGGCAGCGATGCAGGTCATGGCTTATTGCTTCCCGCGCCCCGGCGAGTGCCGCATGGCACGCTGGCCGGAGGTCGATCTCGATGCGGCCATATGGAGCATCCCCGCCGCACGCACGAAAATGCGCCGCGAGCACCGGATCCCGCTCTCCCGTCAGGCCGTCGCGGCTTTTCAAACCTTACATCGCCACTCCGGCCACTGGAACGAGCTCTGTTTCCCAGGCCAGCGCAGCCACACCCGCCCGATCAGCGAGAACACGATCTGCGTTGCGCTGCGCTCTCTGGGCTTCGCGTCCGACGAGATGAGCGCCCATGGCTTCCGGGCGCTC
>JBILMQ010000322.1:0-3876 GCA_044375455.1 Caulobacterales bacterium
GCAGCGCGTCAGCGCGCTCGATGGCGAGCCTCTGCAGGAGATCTGGATCCTCAATGAACGCGACCTCGTCGTCGAACTGGTCGCGCGAGACGCGCCCGCCCGCAGCCTCGCAGGCCTCGATCCCTACGAAGCGGGCGAGCTTGTCGGCGAGTGGAACGCGGCCCTGCGTCAGCGCCGCGCGGACGGCGTAGGCGTGGGTGATCGGCTTGCCGAGCTGTTTGAAGAGTCGTTCTTGGACGCCATGATCGTCGCTGAGGCCGAAGGCGCGCGCGACATCGAGCGTGATGTCTCCTTTCCGGCAGGCGGCGCGGAGTTTCGGCGAGAGGCTTGCGAGGGCGAGGCGCTGCTTTACGTGGCAGACAAAGCACCCGAAGCGCTCTGCGACGGCGTCGATCGAGAGGCCGCCATCAACGAGCGCCGCGAAGGCCTCCATTTCGTCCATCGGGTGCATGGCGACACGGTGGACGTTTTCGGCAAGCGACGCTTCCTGGCCCATTGCGGCGTCGACGCGCGTGCAGGGAATCGGCGTGTCCTTGGCGATCTTGCCGGATTTGGCGAGGAGCTTCAGGGCCGCGAGCCGGCGCAGGCGTCGCTCTCGAAGGTGACAACGGTGACGACGGAGAGATTTCGCAGGAGCCCGTGCGCAGCGATTGAGGCAGTGAGCGCTTCGATGTCGGCGCGCTTGTCGGTGCGGCGGACGTTGCTTGCGTGGGGCGAGAGCTTTGAAAGAGGGACAAGGAAGACGCGGGCGTTGTGCTCGCGGTGATCGATGGCTGCGACGGACATGAGAACCTCGTTCGGCTCCCGGCGGCAGGATGCGAAGCCGGTGTCGCGCGTGCAACCCGGTTTCTTCCGCCCGCGCCTGGAGGCGGCCGATCAAGGGCGAAGAGCTTAGCGTCCCTTGATCGGGCGCCGGCGTGGGCGATGGGGACCGGGGAGTGCGCGCTGTCGCGGCGGGGGGTCGAAGCAGCGCGGCGAGGTTCGAGAAGGCGAAACGACCGCGCCGCGCGCCAACTGTCTCCAAGTCTAGGTCAGACGCAGGCGATCACCGCGATTTCGACTCGGAACTGCGGCGCGGCCAGACGTGCTTCGACGGTCGCGCGGGCGGGCGCTGCACCTTCGGCGACCCATGCATCCCAAACCGTATTCATCTCGCTGAAGTCGGCGATATCCGCGAGCCAGATATTGGCGGAGACGATCTGGCGTTTGGATGACCCGGCGGCAGTGAGGAGATCGTCGATCTGACCTAGAATTTGGCGAGTCTGCTCGGCGACCGATGCACCGGCAGGCGCGCTGGCGACCTGACCGGCGGTGAAGATAAAGCCGTTTGCGATGGCGGCCTGCGACATCCGGGGGCCGCATTGAATGCGCGTGATCAAGGGCGATTCCTTTCTGTGTTGGCAGATGCCCATAGCTCGGGAGGGGAGGCTGCGTCGAAAGACGGCGCGATCATGAAGAGCCGCCCGCCGAGTTTGCCTTCGGCGCGCGTGCGGCCTTTTCGAACGGCGCATCCGATCGGTACAGCGTCTGCAGCAGGAAGAAGGCGCGCTTGCGCTTGCCAGTCTCGCTGATTAACCCCTTGCGATTGAACCCGTCCTGATAGTCGTACAACGGACGCAGGGGCGACGCGAAGTCCTGCAGAACCCAGGGCGCCATGCCGACAAGGTTCTGGCTGTTGGCGAGAAGATCGAATTGCGCAACGTACACGCGCGCCTGATGCGTCTCTGACCACATCTGCTCAGGACCGCCGATGAAGCCGGCCTTCGCCTCCGCGCCAAATTCGCTGACGATGAACGGCTTGGCGGCTTTCGGATCGATGCGAATGCTCGGCATGATCTCGAGGACCTTTCGCGCCGCGATGGTTTCGTCGATGGGCGACAGGCGCGCGATCAGCGGCGCGTTGTACCAGCCGAAATACTGGTTTGCGGCGACCACGTCGAGCGATGGGGCCAGCGGATCGTCGACGAGAACCGGCGGCATCACCGAAAGCGCCGCCAGATCCGTTGTATCCAGGATTCTGCCCTGGTCCTTCTCGAGCCAGGCACGCGCCGTCGCACGCTGCGCCATGTCGATCTGATCGTCCGCGACGATGCGTGCGGCGACCGCGCGCAGCAGAGGGATCGTCAGGTCCTCGCGCCGCGGCAGGAGGGCGGCCGTCACCAGACGTCCGTCGTCACGCGCGCGGACATCCTCAATCAACGACGTGAGGAAGCGGGTGCGCGGCTCGGTCGCCGGCGTTTCGTTGGCGACGGACCAAACGATGACACTGGCGCGATTGCGATCTCGCGTGAGCATGGCCGAAAGCTGCGTCCGCGCGGCGGTGAGCACGGCGGGAGAGTCGAAAGCGAGGCCCCAATAGACGGGGATTTCGGCCCACACGAGAAGGCCGGCCTCGTCGGCGGCGCGGCTCGTCCAGACGTCGTGCGGATAATGTGCAAGCCGGACGAAATTGGCGTTCAGGTCTTTGAGTTGGCGCATCAGCGCGGCGGCGTCCTCCGCGCCCCGCGCGCGCCCCGGACGTCGCGGCGAGACCTCATGGGCGCTGACGCCCTTGAGGAAAATAGGGTCGCCGTTCAAGAGCACAGAGGCTCCCGACACCGTGACGGTTCGCAGGCCGATGCGGTCCGTGATGGTGTCGCGCCCGCTGCTGATCGTCGCCGTGTAGAGTCGCGGGCGCCCCGGCTTCCAGAGGCTCGCGGTGGCGGCGACCACCTGGGCTTCCGCGAGGCCGGTCGCGTCTGTCAACGCCGTTGCGTCCAGGCCGAGTTCCGCCAGCCTGAACCGCACGGCTTTGTTGGCGACCGGGCCATTCGCGTCGGCGATCCAGGCGCGCAACCGCGTCTTGCGCGTCGTATGGTCGAGGAGGCGAACCTCCCAATCCCGGATAAATGTCGACGGTGTCCGCACCAGGACGACATCGCGTGTCAGACCGGCATAGTTCTCCCAGTCGATCGACGCTGTTGGTATCGTGGTTGCCGATAGGCGCGCGTCGACCTTCACGACGAGATTGTTCTCGCCGTCGACGACCAGATCCGTGACGTCGAATGCGAATGGCGTGAAGCCACCCTCGTGGGCGCCGACGGCCTTTCCATTCAGGTAGACGTTCGCGCGGTAGTTCGCCGCGCCGAACGACAGGATCAGGCGCTCGTCGGCACGCCGCGCAAACGAAAACGTGCGCCTGTACCAGATGGGGCCCTCATAGCGAGCGAGATCGGCGCGTTGGGATTGCCAGTCGCCCGGAACGCGGAGCGTGTGCTTCGGGCTGAACTGGTATTCCTGCAGAATGAGGCTCGGGGTAAAGGGACGCGCGCGCCAATAGGCCCAGCCGTCGACGCCGGGGAGCGGGGATCGGTCGCCGACACTTTGCGGATCGACGATGACCTGCCACGCGCCGGACAGCTCGATCCGGCTCCGCAGCTCCGGGCTTTGCAATGCGATATCTCGAGATGGAGGAGCCGCGCGTGCAGGCGTCGCGAAGACGGCGATCAGTGCAAGTGTGACTGCGACGACGGTGCGCAGAGTAAACGGGTGGGGCGTCGAGCGAGAGTTCATCGGCGGATCCATGTCAAAGCTCGGGCCAGCAAATGCGAACCTCGTCCGCAGCGACAAGCGCGGCGCTGCGGGCCATCAGGCGCACGTAGCGCGCCGTGATTCGCGGCAGAGCTCCGGAAAATTCGCGCTGGCATTCGTTTCGCAGGCGACCACCTGGAACTGCATCCAAGGGACCGGCAGTAAGTTCGATCGGCGATGACAACGTGGTTCCGTCCAGGGACGTTGTCACCTCGACTGTTTCCGGCGGCCGAACACCGGCTTCGGGCAGGCTGCCGAATGCGACGCCTATTGTTCGCAGTGCTGTTGGACGCTCGAGGTCGATCG
>JBILMQ010000071.1:0-13039 GCA_044375455.1 Caulobacterales bacterium
TAATATCGATAGAGCACGGCCTTGGGAACGCCGAGCGCCTCGGCAAGACTGTCCATCGTCGTGGCGCGGACCCCTTGGCGGGCCAGCACGAAGGCGGCGGCGCGCGCGAGCTCCCGGGCGCGTTCCTGGCGACGGGCGGCGGCCTCGCCGCGCGGCGGCCTGCCGCGCCGCAGGTGCGTCACGCGGGCAGAGTCCGCGACGCCCGCTGCGCCCTGAGGTGCGCCCTGAGGCGCTCCTTGCGCTGTACGCTGAAGTGCGTCAGGCGCCGGCCCCCTTGCCGGTCCCTGTGACGGTGATTGTGGCGCCCGCGCCATAGGTCTCTCCTGGTGCCGGCGCCATCCTAGCCGACCGGCTTGACTCTTCAACTTATATGATACCGAATGGAACCAATTTAAAAAACAGAGCGGGAGGAGTTCATGTCGGTCCTTCGTTTCGGTCTCCTTGCGGGCGTTTGCGCGACGTCACTGGCGGCCCCGTGCGCGCAGGCGCAGACAGGCCCGGGCGGATCGACGCAGACCCAGCCCGAGGCCTCCAGCGACGCGAGCGCTGTGCAGCAGATTGTCGTGACAGCGCGCAAGCGCGAGGAGCGTCTGGAGGACGTGCCGGCGGCTGTGACCTATTTTGATTCGGCCTATCTTGAGGCGTTGGACGTCGAGAGCGGCAAGGATCTGACGCGCATCACGCCGGGCCTCTATGTCATCGACAACGGCTCCGGCTTCAATGACGAATTCCTGATCCGCGGCGAGGGCGCCGCACGCCAGAACAACGCCGAAACAGGCGCAGGCCTGTACCGCAACGGGATGTTTATTCCGGGCGGCAATGTCGGAGGGCGCAATTTTGTGCCGATTGATTTCTTTGACGTCGGCGGTGTGACGGTCCTGCGCGGACCGCAGGGTTCTTTCTACGGCCGCAATGCGCTTGGCGGCGCGGTCGACATCGTGTCCCAGCGACCGGGCGACCGTGTCGGGGGCGAGGCTGAGTTCAGCTATGGGACCAACGCAAACAGCGCGGGCGAGGTCGTGGTCAACGTGCCGCTGTCGGATCAGTTTCTTGTCCGGGCGGGCGCCTTTGCAACCCAGCAGTCCGATGGTTTCTACACCTCGTCGATCACGGGTGCGGTGCTCGACAAGGAGGAGTCGAGTGGTGCGCGCTTCCAGCTCAACTGGCGCCCGACCAGCACCTTTGACGCCAACATCCTGATTGAGCGCTCCGACGAATTCGGGCCGAATGTCATCGCCTTTGGGCAGGTCCTGGCGCTGAACGATCCGCCGATCAATCCGACCGGGGCGCCTTCCGGCTTCTCGATCCCGCGGTTCTCCAAGCCCGTTGACACACCCAGCTACTTCGACCGCAGCACCCAGACGCGGTTGTTGGAATGGAGCTGGGATCTCGGCTTTGCGACCCTGCAGTCGACCACGGGACAGCGCATACGCTTTGCGCGCAGTCTCAGTGATATCGACGCATTTGGAACCACCAAGACCGCGCGCCTCGTGCCCACGGTTGGCGGCGGCAGCGAGTCGTTCGAGCGCACCACGCAGGATCTGCGCCTGGTGTCAGGCACTCCGGGCGTATTTTCCTGGGTGATCGGCGCGGAATACAACAAGGTCGACTCGATATTCTACAACGCGCGCTTTGCAGACGGTCTGCGCAATGACGCGTTTGACGGCAATGCCGATGTGCCCACGACCCTGCCGGCCGGCTGCCTCGTGGCGCCGACCTGCACGCTGACGGCAATCCAGACGCAGGCGCGAAATGCCTATCGCGTGGAGGATTCCGGCGTCGACGACACCTCCTATGCAGGCTACGCCGCGCTCACCTGGCGGCCGGTCGAGGCGCTGCAGATCAGCGCGGACATCCGCGTCAGCAAGGACGAAAAGAATTTTCGTCTCGCCAATGTGTTCCGTCTCGACAACCCCGCAACGCCGGCCAATGAGCAGCTGACGCGTTCGATCACGGCCGCCGAGACATTCGGCAAACCGACGCCGAGCGTGTCTTTCAACTGGCGGTATGCTGAAACCGCCGTAATCTTCGGGCGCATCGGCACCGGCTATCGCGCCGGCGGCTTCAACAATGACATCGGCGAAATCGGCGACGGGGTCAGCGCCATCGCCGTACCGCTGAGCTATGGCGAGGAGTTCGTCGTTGCCTATGAACTGGGAACCCGCGGGCGCATTGCCCGGTCCTGGCGCTACGACCTGTCGGCCTTCCTGAATCGCAAGCAGGACACGCTGGTCAATTACTCTGTGTTTGTAGGAACCGCGCCCACCAACACTGTACGCAATGTCGGCGTGCTGGCCTCAGCCGGCGACTCCTATCAGTATGGCGTCGACGCAGAGCTCGTCGGCCGGTTCTCCTTTGCCGGCGGGACGCTGTCGCCGCGGGTGAGCTTATCCTGGGCCGACGGGCAGTATGACGGCGGTTCTGTCTACGCCAACACCCAGGCCAACCCGTCGGGGACGCTCGGGCTGGTGTCAATCGACGGAAAGAAGCTTCAGCGCCTGCGCCAGTGGACGACGGCGGCGAGCCTGATTTACCGTCGTCCCGTGTTTGGCGATTTTGATCT
Source organism: Caulobacterales bacterium (assembly GCA_044375455.1). GTDB lineage: Bacteria > Pseudomonadota > Alphaproteobacteria > Caulobacterales > Aquidulcibacteraceae > JBEIHX01. Next base: position 2,564 of record JBILMQ010000071.1, read on the forward strand.
GGTCGCCATGGCGAGCCAGCGCGGTGAGTTTGGCGGCTATGAAGATCCCGCCAACACCAATTTGATGGACGACGTGTCGCTGTATGACGCGTCGCTCGGGCTTGACAATGGCCGCTGGCGGCTCGTGGTCAGCGGCAAGAACGTTACCAATGAGCGGTATTTCAACATTTCGCCCGGCAATCTGTCGTTCAACGCCCAGCAAAATGAGCCACGCACGGTTCGCGCCACGCTCGGCCTCAAGTTCTAGAGCCGAGGTGTCCTTTTCTGTTTCTGTCCTTGGCTGACGGGTTGGCTTCACTTGCGTCGCAGTCCGGGGACGCAGGACTGGGCCTGGCGGTCGGGCGCGCTCGGGCGGGCGGTCAGGAGAGCCGATCCAAGGGGGGTGGAGGCATGCGTTGGTTCATGTCTTTGGTCTTGTGCGCGGCAGGACTTGCCGCCGGGTCCTGTGGATCTGCGCTCAGAAGTGTCGGCGCGCCGGGGGTCAGCGGCGTCGCACCGACACGCGCGGCGCTGGCCGGGCCGGAGGCGCCGCCAGCCGGTGACCTCCAGGCCACGGTGCGCGCCGCGGGCGAGCGCACCTTGATCCCGCCTGGCGCCGTCCTGCGCAGCATCGAGTCGGGCGGCCTGACACGCCGCTACTGGTACGTCCGTCCGGCCACCGCCAAAGCGCCTGCACCTGCAGTGTTCGTGCTGCACGGCGGCGCCTCAGCCGACGGACGGGTGACCTTTCGCTATGGCTTCCAGAACCTCGCAGCGCGTGACGGTTTGATCACGGTGCATCCCAGCGGCTACGGCGAGGGCTGGAATGACGGGCGCGGCACGGCCTATCTCGTGGGGCGCGGCGGGGCCGACGACGTCGGCTTCTTTCGCGATATGATCGATCAACTTGTGGCGGAGGGGAGCGTCGATCCGCGTCGGATATTCGTCACCGGCGGCTCCAATGGCGGCATGATGACGCAACGTCTTGTCTGTGAGCTTGCCGATCGCATTGCGGGGGCGGCGGCCTTTGTTGCGTGGCTGCCGGCGCCATTGGAGCAACGGTGTCGGCCCGAGCGTCCGATCCCGCTTCTTCTGATGGGCGGGACCGCCGACAGGCTGATGCCATTTGCAGGCGGCAGGGTCGCGCCCATGTCGGGCGACGACCGCGGTCTCGTGCTGAGCGCGCAGCAGACGTTTGACTTCTGGCGCACCAGAAACAGCTGTGCGGGCGAGGTCGCCCGCGAGGATCTTCCAGACGCCGATCCGGGCGATGGCGCGCGCGTCTACCGATTGGCTGGCGCAGGCTGTGCGGCGCCCGTCGAACTCTATGTCGTCGATGGCGGCGGCCATAGATTGCCCGGCGAGGGTCCGCGCGCCTACGCCGATGCCGGGATGTCAGCACTGTCTGGCGTGTCCAGTCGCGACATCGATGGCGCCGCGGTGGTGTGGGACTTCCTGGTCGCCCGCGCCCGGTGATGCACCATGCCGCGCAGCAGGTTCATGACGGCCACGCACGCTGAGCAGGCGCCAGCGCTCCTGGCCGGGCTGGTTCGACGGCGCGGCCGCGCACGGGCGCGCGCAGCAAAGGAGCGTGCGGCCTTGCGTGCTGCAGTCTTGCAGGTTTCTGGCTTGAGGTTGCCGGAGGCACGAGCCTTGAGGGTGATGGCGCAGCCTTGGCGCCTGTCGATCGGCCGTTGCCGGATCGGTTGTCGCCGGATCGGTTCTGGCGGCGCCCGGCGGCCCTGCGTTGCGGCCGGCCGCCAGGGCCGGCGCTGGCGTGCGCGACGGACAGGGGGCGTGCGCACGTATAATCTTGAGCCGACGATCTTCGACACATATCCGCGGGAGAACCAACTGTGCGTATCTTGCTTGCCGTCTTGATAAGCTTTTCCGCTTGGCTGAGCCCGGCGCTCGCGCAAGGCGCGCCCGCCGAGGAGCTTACCTTCAAGGTCGGCTCTGCCGACCGGCGCGCGGTGCTCGTTAATCCGGCGCCGGTCGGTCAGCTGCGGCCGGTGGTGATCGTACTGCATGGCGGACGCGGCAGTGCTGACACGCAGCGCGCACGCACCGGATTTGACGATCTTGCGGTCGCCCAGGGGTTCTCGGTCGTGTTTGGCGAGGGCACGCAATTTCAGCCGGGCCAGCACGCCTGGAACACGGGCTATCTGATGCGGGGCCAGGTCGGGGGGGCAGACGATATCGGATATCTCGACACGCTGATCGATCTTCTGGTCGCACGCCATCGCGCCGACCCGACGCGCATCTACATGACTGGTGGATCGAACGGCGCGATGATGACGTTCGTGTACGCTGCAAAGCGCGCCGACAGGCTGGCCGCCATCGCGCCGATCGTGGGCGCGATGTTCACATTTGACGAGACGCCTTCCGTCCCCCTGCCGATCTTGATGATCAATGGCGGCAAGGACAATGAAGTGCCGATTGCCGGCGGCATGAGCCGCAATCCGATTGTGGCGGGGGCGCAGGCAGCGCCGTACAAATCGCTGGATGAGACGGTCAGTTTCTGGGTCGCGGCAAATCGCTCGCACCCCACGCCTGTGGTCGAGACGCAGGGGTCGGTGACCACCCGCACCTATGGCGCCCAACCGGGCGGGGCGATGACCGTCTCGCTGGTTGACGCGGTGGGCGGGCATGGCTGGCCCGGCGCGACCTCAAATCGAGAGGACAACACCCCGATCCAGGCCTTCAAGGGCGCCGAGCGGGTCTGGGCGTTCTTCATGGACAAGCGGCGCGCGGCCGGGGCTGTCGGCCTCGGCGAAACTCAACCCGAGGCGCAAACGTCCACGCAGGCTCAAACACCCCCAGCGGTCCGAACACCGACTGGGGCGGGGCCCGGTGCGGCCGCGCGCCCGTCACGGCGCGACGCACGCCCCGGCGCCCGTCCGCAAGGCGCGGCCGCGCTGTCCCAGATAGATGCGAACCAGGACGGCATGATCTCATTGCCCGAATGGCTTGGCGCCGGGCGGCGCGAGCAGGGCTTCACCTTCATGGACGCCAACGGGGACGGCCAGCTCACCCGCACCGAACTGCAGGAGGGCATGGCCCGCCTGCAGGAAATGCGCGCGCAACGCGGGGGCGGCCAGCGCTAGAGAGATACCTCACAGGTCGGGGGTGCATCGGGGCGCGAACTCCGGGAATTTCGTTTTGCGACAAAGTTAAAGCGCAGGGCGAACGGCATCCCCGATGCAATCAGAGTTCACACCCGATTTGTTCGGTTTTTCCAGGGGCGAGACCCGCAAAGGTGTGGCTGCCTTTGATGGCGGCTCGGTGACCTCGGACGCTGGCCGGCGGGCTTGGCGCCCACAGGGCCGGAGTACGCCCCTGTCGCGGGCAAGAGCACGCTCACTCGGTTTGAGCGCGGTCGAGCGCAGCCCAGCCGCGATCACAAGATCAGCCATGACGGACGCGCGGTTCACACTCTGTTTGCGGATCTCTGCCTTGAGGCGCAGGCTCAGCCCCTCCAGCAGAGCATTTTTAGACCTCGCCGCTGCCGATGATCCCCCGCACGGCCCTCAGGAGGGCCGGTTCTTGCACGGCTCTTATGACGGCGACTGCTATAAGCCGCTCTCCATCTTCGGCGGCCGCCATCTCCTGGCGGCGAAGCTGCGGCCGGCGCACATCAACGCGGCGGCGGGAGCGCTGGAGGCGGTGACAGGGATCACGAAGCAGATCGGCCAGCACTGGCCCGCGGACACGCATCCTGCTGCGCGCCAGGTCCGGCGTCTGCCAGGACGACCCTCATGGATTGGTGTGAAAACATCCAGTTCGGGCAGGCGAGCCGCGCAGGGCCGACGCAAGTTGGGCAGAGCGAGCGCTGGCCAGATGCGGCGACGGCGAGATTCGAGGCCTGTCCGGCGCAAGGATGCTGCGACAATCATCGCGGCGACGGGCTGCAGCGCATCGGCTATGGTCAGCGCCGGCACAGTCCGGCACAGCGCCGACGCGCCAGCCCGCGGATCGCAAGCGATGTGGAGGCTGCAGCATGCATGACGCCGCGCCGGTCCCGCCGCTCCTGGACCTCACGCCGCTCAATCCAGTGTTCCGGGAGGATCCCCATAGTCTTCTGGACGCTTTGCGCGCTGGCGCGCCGGTGCACCGAGATGCGGCCGCTGGGACAGTCGTGCTGTCGCGCCACGCCGATGTGCGCGCCGTTCTGAACGACCGCAGCTTATGGCGTGATCCGGCGCGCGCGGAGGCTGCCTCCTTCATCGCGCGCCTGCTCCTTGCCGATACGGATCCGCACCTGGCGCGCACCCACGCCACGTCCATCCTGCTGCTTGACGATCCGGACCACCGGCGCCTGCGCGAGCCCCTGGCGAAGGCGCTCTACGCGCGCGTTGCGCGCTGCCGCCCCGCCGTTGAAGGCATCGTCGACGCAGCGCTGGACGCGCTTGCCGGGGAACGCGTGTTTGACTTGATGGCGCGCTTTTGTGAGCCCATCCCGATCGACGTGATCGCCGCCTTGCTCGGGGTGGATCACGATCGGCTGGCCGAGTTTCGCGACTGGTCGCAGGCGATTGTGGAGGTGTTCAATCCGGCCCGCACGCCGCAGGCTGGCGCCCGCTTGGAGGCGGCCCGAGCCGCACTTGGCGACTATCTGCTGGCGACCATGGCTGAGCGCCGGGCCAGCCCGCGCGATGATCTTATCTCTGACATGACCGCCCTGCAGGCGCAGGGCGCGCCGATCGACGATCAGGAACTTGCGCTCAATCTCGCCGCCCTGCTGGTCGGCGGCAATGTCACCACCACCGACCTGATCGGCAATGCGGTGCGGCTGTTTCTGCTGCACCCTGAGGAGCGCGCGAAGCTGCGCGCTGATCCGGCTCTGATCGCGCTGGCGGTTGAGGAGGTGCTGCGCTTCGATCCCCCGGTCGACGTCACCGGGCGCGTCGCGTCGCGCGATCTCACGATCAGCGGTTGCCCGGTTGGCGCCACGCAGTCGATCACCTGCGCGCTGCGCGCGGCCAATCGCGACCCGGCGGTGTTCGCTGACCCGCACCGCTTCGACATCACGCGCCCACACGCGCCGCATGTCGCCTTTGGCGGCGGATCGCATATCTGCATCGGGGCGCCGCTGGCGCGCCTGGAGGCCCAGATCGCCCTGCCGCGCCTGTTTGACCGCTTCCCCACTCTGCGCCTGGCGGATCCAGAGGCGCCGGCGCAGTGGCGCATGCTGCCGTTCTTCCGTGGGCTTCAGCGCCTGGAGGTTGCGGTGTGACGCGCCCGTGGCTCGCCGTGGCGCGGCGCGATGTCGCGGGGCTGTGAAATCGGTTTGTGGCCCGCGCGCGGCGTTTGAATCTCGGTCAAAGCGCGGCTATCGCCACAACCGTGAGGTCGCGGACATGAGGGGGACATGAGGCGGGCATGAGTCGTTCGGCCATCGCAGCCCCTGCCGCACCCGGCGTGCGTCTGTGCCTGGGCGTGGCCGGGCATCGGGCGGATCATCCATCCTATGGGCCCCGCGCGGCGCGCATCGCAGCCGCCATGGCGCGCGTGCTTGATCTCATCGACGCTGCGCTGGCTGCGGTCCCTGGCCCGTTCGGCGCGCCGCTTGCGCCGAGCCGTATGCATTCGATGCTGGCCGACGGGGCGGACCAGATCGCGGCCCGCGAGGCGCTCGCGCGCGGCTGGGATCTTGTTGCGCCGCTGCCGTTCGGGCGGGCGCTCAATTGCGCGATCAACGCCCATCCGCACTGCGCAGATGACGCGCGCGCCCTTGCCGCCGGCGGCGCGCCCGCTGATCCAGCTGTCGCGGCGCGTGCTGCAGCCATCCACGACCTCGCCGGCAAAGCCCAGGTCTTCGAACTGGCCGACGCCGATGCTGAGATCGCCGCGGCCTTCCTTGCCATGCACGACACGCCGGGCGACATGGCGAAGGCGGACATCTTCCGCGCCGACAGTTCGGCCCGGGTGGCGCTCGCAGCGCGCATCGTCATCGAGCAGTCCGATCTCCTGATCGCCGTCTGGGACGGGGCGCGCACAAGTTTCGTCGGCGGCACCGGACATACGGTCGCCGCCGCCCTGGAGCTTGGCGCGCCAGTCATCTGGATCGATCCGGCCGCACCTGAGGACTGGCGCATCCTGGGCGCGCCCGAGGCCCTGGTCATGCGCCGCGTCAGCACCGTGCAGCCTGACCGTGAGCGCGCGCTCGCACGCATCGTGGCCGACGCCGTGTCGCCGCGCCCGGCTGTGTCCAGGAATGGCGGGGCGCAGGGCGTCGCCGCCCTGGATGCGCGCCACTGGCGCACATCCAGCAACCGGCTCTGGCATTCCTATCGCCGCGTCGAAGCGGTTTTCGGGGGCGACAAGCGCAACCCGTTTCGTGCGCTCACCCAGACCTATGAGCCGCCTGCGGCCATCGCCGCCGGCTCGGCCTCGGGGCTTGTGACGGCGCTGCGCATGCTGCCCTCGACGCAAGGGCTGTGGGCCGAGCGGATTGTCTGCGGGGTGCTGTCCCGCTTCGCCTGGGCGGACGGCATTTCTGCCCATCTCTCGGACGCCTATCGCGGCGGCATGGTGGTGAATTTCGCGCTGTCCGCCCTCGCAGTGATCAGCGGCGTCGCCTATCTGCCGCTCGTCGACACCGCCTGGAAATGGCCCTTCGCCGCCTTCGAGGTCGTGCTCCTGTGCGCCATCCTGGGGATCACCTGGTTCGGTCAGAAGCGCCGCTGGCACGGGCGCTGGTTCGAAACCCGCCGGGTTGCGGAATATCTGCGCCATGCCCCGCTGGGGCTTGCGCTCGGCGTCGGGCGCGCGCCCGGGCGCTGGCCGCGCGGCGCCGACACCTCCTGGCCCGAACATTACGCCCGCCATGCGATCCGCGAGGCGGGGCTGCCGCAGGCGCGCGTCACGCAGGACTATCTGCGTGCTGCGCTGCGCGATCTGATCGCCCCACATGTCGCAGGCCAGCGCGCCTACCACCACCACAAAGCCAAGCGCCTCACCGCCGTGCACCATAATCTCGACCGGCTGTCCGAACGCGCCTTCCAGCTCGCGCTCGCCTGCGCTGGCGTCTACCTTGCCGTCACGGCCTGCGTGGCGCTCGGCGTGGCGGACAAGGACGCGGCGAAGTCCGCCGCCAAGATCTTCACCTTTCTGGGCGTCGCGCTGCCGACGTTTGGCGGCGGCCTTGCCGGGATCCGCTTCTTTGGCGATTTCGAGCGCTTCGCCGCGATCTCGGAGGTGACCGCAGGCAAGCTTGAGGCGGTGGAAGCGCGTCTTGGCCTCATCCTCGCCGCCCCCGATGCGCCGCTCGACTATCAAACTGCGGCCGACCTGGCCGATGCGGTCGATGAGATCGTGGTGAGCGAAATCGAGAACTGGCAGGCGGTCTTCGCGGCCAAGCAGATCACCGTGCCGGCCTGAGCGCTCGCGTGCGCGCCTGCCGGGGATGCAGGCAGGCGCCAGGATCTGCTCATCCCCGCGCGCCTGCGGTCCGGGCGGGCGGTGCTGGCGGGCGGTGTTGGCGGGGGCGGTTTGGGCGGGCGGTCTTGGGGGGACTTGCGCGCGCCCGTCCTGCCCGGACATAACTGGCGCTCAGCGAGCATCAGGGGCGCACCGTGACGGGGCCGTGCGATATCTTCCTGTCCTATTCGCGCGAGGATCAGGCGCGGGCGACGCTGTTTGCGGAGGCGTTCGAGCGCGCGGGGCTCAAGGTCTGGTAGGATGCAGGGCTCAGGGCGGGCGAAGCCTATGACGAGGTGACCGAGACAGCGCTGCGCACCGCCAAGGCCGTCGTGGTGCTGTGGTCCAAAACCTCCGTCGCCTCGCGCTGGGTCAGGGCCGAGGCGACACTGGCGGACCGCAACAAGACGCTCGTGCCCTGCATGATCGAACCCTGCGAGCGGCCGATCATGTTCGAGCTCACGCAGACGGCGGAACTTTTCCACTGGCGCGGCGATCGCGAAGACGCAGCCTTCGTGGCCTTTCTCGAGGATGTGCGCCGCTTCGTGGTGCGGGCGGCGGCGCCCGCGCAAGCGGCAATGTCTGTCTCTCCGGCGCGCGGCAATCTTCCGCGCCGGCTTGAATCCCTCATCGGGCGCGAGGCGGAGCTGGCGCAGATTGCGTCGCTTCTGAAAGAGGCGTCGCTGGTGACGCTGACGGGTCCTGGCGGGATCGGCAAGACGCGGCTGGCGATCGAGGTGGCGCGACGGGCGGCGGCGGGGCATGAGGATGGGGCGTGGCTTGTCGAGCTGGCGCAGATTACGGAGGCTTCTGCCATTCCCGGCGCCATTGCGCGTGCGATGGGGATTGAGCTTCGCGATGAGCCGGCGCGCGAGATCGTGGAGCGGCTCAGGGACTGGAAGACGCTCATCGTGCTCGACAATTGCGAGCATGTGATCGAAGCGGCCTCAGGGCTTGTCGAGCAGATCCTGCAGCATGCGCCGGAGGTGTTCTTTCTGGTGACCTCGCAGGAGGTGCTGGGGCTCGAGGGCGAGCGGGTGGTGCGGCTGCGCTCGCTCGACGAGGCCGATGCGGAGAAGCTGTTCCTGCGGGCGGCGCGCGCGGCAGATACCGCGTTCGCGCCCAAGCCCTCGGAAGCCGCGACGATCAAGGCGATCTGCGCGCGTCTCGACGGCGTGGCGCTGGCGATCGAGATGGCGGCGGCGCGGGCGCCGACGCTGGGGGTGGCGGGGCTGCTTGCCCGTCTCAATGATCGCTTCCGGGTGCTGACGGCCGGTCGGCGCACGGCGCTGCCGCGGCAACGGACCCTGCAGGCGACGCTGGACTGGAGCCATTCGCTCCTGAAGCCGGCCGAGGCTTCGGTGTTCCGGCGGCTGGCGGTGTTCGCAGGTGGGTGCTCGCTGGAGGCAGCTTGCGGGGTCGCCAGCGATGAGCGGGTCAACGCGGCCGGCGTCGAGGAGGCGCTGGCGAGCCTTGTTGCGAAGTCGCTTGTTGTGATCGACCGCAGCGAAGAAGCGCCGCGCTACCGGTTGCTGGAGACCATGCGCGCCTATGCGCAGCAGAAGCTGCTCGATGCAGGCGAGACACAGGCGCTGCAGCGGCGGCATGCGGAATACTTCTCGGCTTTCTTCGAGCCGGCCTGGCGGCTTCGGGTCGTCCTCGAACTGGAGAGATTTCGGCAGTATAGGGTCGAGCTTGCCAATTTGGCGGCAGGCCTTGAGTGGGCGTTCGGCCCGTCTGGTGACGTGATGGTGGGCGGCACACTGGCTGCGCGCGGGCTTACTGTGTTTGAAGAGCAGCAGCGCTATGCGGATGCGTTGTCCTGGTCGGAGCGGGCGCTGTCTGCCGCCGTGACCTTGCCGGAGCATCTTCGGATGCGTCTGGTTGCCGAAAGGTCGTGGGCCAGCTTCAGTGACGGGGCTAAAGACCCTCAAGTACTCTTTGCCAGCGAGCAGCTCGTGACTTCTGGGGCCGACCCGTCCGCGCGGTGGATGACCTTGGTTACCCTCGTGATCCGGAATGCTCACCTTCAGCGCGAAATGGATCTGGTTACTATACGCTCCGAGTTTTCGGAGCTTGGTCTATCGCCCCTCGGCGAACTGTATTGTGATTACAGCGAACTTGTTGGCGTGGTGTTGCGCGACCCACCAGATCCGCAACGTGTGCGAACCCTGACCGATGATTTGGCGAGGGCTGCGAGCGCGGCGAGGTCGAAACAAGTTGTCTTTCTCGCATGGGCGTTTGGTTCCGGCACAGACATTCCCTGGGATGAGGACGCCGACAAGGCGATAGATGTTGCGCGGCGGGTTTTGTCGGACGTTTTCGACCAGCGTGACCAGTCGGCAACGCTTCAGGCGATACGTCTCCTTGGCGAGCGACTGATCGGCGCCCTGTGCGACCGTAATGGGCCTCGCGATGCTGAGGAAGCATGGACACTGGCGCAACGGCTGCTGAAGCTCTGCCCGATTTTTGCCTACGATAACTTTGCCCATTTGAGCAAGATTGCCTTGGCCGGGGGAAAGGTATCCGAGGCCGTGCGGTTAATGGGGTGGTCAGGCCGCACCATGTTTTCGCGACACGCCGCGCAAGAGGCGCACCGTCGTCGTCTGCAAGCCATGGCGCCAGCGGAGATGTTCGACCGCTGGATTGCGGAGGGCGCGGCTCTGACCCCACGCGAGGCCTACGAACTTGCGCTGGGTGCGCGCCCTGCAGAAGGGGGACGGCGTGGCTGACGTCTTCATCTCCTATGCGCGCGAGGATGCGGCGCAGGCGGAGCAGCTGGCGTCGGCGCTGGAGGCTGCCGGGCACAGCTGCTGGTGGGATCGCAACCTCACGCCGGGGACACGCTATCTTGCCGAGACCGAAGCTCAACTCAAGGCGGCGCGCGCGGTCGTCGTGATCTGGTCGCGCGTCAGCATCACCAGCCATTGGGTGGCGGACGAGGCGGCGGTCGGCAGGGACGAGAACCGGCTTGTCGCCCTGTCCTTCGATGGCGCGATGCCGCCGCTCGGCTTCCGGCAGTTTCAGGTGGCGGATCTGTCTGGGTGGCAGGGCGATGGCGCCGCAGCGGCGTTC
>JBILMQ010000072.1:0-12994 GCA_044375455.1 Caulobacterales bacterium
CTGCACGGTCCCGGCCTGGGAGACCAGGGTTTACCGGATGAGGCAGGCGAGGTTCCCCGTCGGCGAAGGCTCGCTCACGGGGCTGAGTGCGGCGTGGTCGGTTTTCGGACACGAAGGCGAACCACACGGCGCGGCAGTCCTCGGCGCGCGGAGCGCAGGGACGGGGAGGGCCGGGACTGTGCGATGATCGGCAGAAACCCGGGCTGTGCGCACGGGCGCCCTGCCGGCGACTTCGCCGCGTGTGACGCATGCGGCGCCAGGGAGTTTCGCCAGGGAGTGATGGCAGGGAGTGATGGCAGGGAGTGATGATGTTTGACGCGCTGACAGATCGGTTGGGCGGGATTTTCAAAACTCTCACCGGGCGCGGTGCGCTCAGCGAAAAGGACGTGGAAGCCGCGCTCCGGGAGATCCGCGTTGCGTTGCTGGAAGCTGATGTCGCGCTGCCGGTTGTCAAGGACTTCATCGCCAAGGTGCGCGTGCAGGCGGTGGGCGAGTCTGTCATCCGTTCGGTAACTCCCGGCCAGCAAGTCGTCAAAATTGTCCATGACGAACTGGTCGAGATGCTTTCGGGCGGCGAGGGCGCGGCCGAACTGCTGATCGACGGTGAACCGCCGGCCGTGATCCTTATGGCCGGCCTGCAGGGTTCCGGGAAGACCACAACCTCGGCGAAGCTGGCGCTGCGCCTCAAGACCCGTCACCGCAAGAAGGTGTTGATGGCGTCTTTGGACGTTCGACGTCCTGCGGCCATGGAGCAGCTCAAGGTTCTGGGAGAGCAGGCTGGCGTGGACACGCTGCCAATTGTTCCAGGCCAGCGGCCGGCTGATATTGCGCGGCGCGCTCAGACTGCAGCGCGCCTGTCCGGCTATGACGTCTTGATCCTGGACACTGCCGGGCGCACCACGATCGACGAGCAGATGATGGCAGAGGCCGCCGAAGTTGCGGCTATCACTGCCCCGCATGAGATCTTGCTCATCGCAGACGCGTTGACCGGCCAGGACGCTGTGGAAACCGCGCGGCGGTTCAACGAGCGTTTGCGACTGACCGGTTTGATCCTGACACGCATGGATGGTGATGGCCGCGGCGGCGCTGCGCTGTCGATGCGTGCGGTGACGGGAGTTCCCATCAAGTTTCTTGGCGTTGGCGAACGAATTGACGGGATCGACATTTTCGATCCGCGTCGGGTCGCCGGGCGAATTCTCGGACAGGGCGACATTGTCTCGCTTGTCGAGAAAGCTGCCGCAAACGTCGATCAGCAGCAGGCTGAGAAACTCGCAAAAAAGCTGCAGAAAGGTCAATTCGATCTGGACGATTTGCGCGCCCAGCTCGTTCAGCTGCGCCAGATAGGCGGTATGGGAGGCGTGCTTGGCATGCTTCCGGGCGTCGGCAAGATCAAGCAGCAGATTTCCGACAGCAATCTCGATGATCGTATGCTGAAGCGCCAGGAGGCGATCATCTTGTCCATGACGCCGGGCGAGCGCGTGCGGCCGGATCTGCTCAACGGCTCGCGCAAGCGCCGGATCGCCAAAGGCGCCGGTGTGGACGTGTCTGAAATCAATCGGCTCTTGAAAATGCATCGCGGCATGGCCGACATGGTCAAGTCGATGGGAAAAGGCGGGGGCAAGGGCCTCGGCGCCATGATGGCCGCGATGGGCGGCGGGCGGGGACTGCCGCCGGGGGTCACGGCTGAGCACCTGAAGAGCCTCGGCTCTGGTCGCAAGGTTGAGGCGCCGGGTGTGCCGGGGCCGGGTCTGCCTGGCCTGCCGGGCGCCGGGCTCGCGTCAGGATTGCCAGGCTTGCCTGGCGCCGGCGCGCCGGCAAAGAAGAAATAGGGGGCTTGCCTGCGCCAAACCGAGCGCGCGACAGGGTTTCCGGGTGGTGACGAGCTCTCTTTTTGGGGGGACTGCTTTGGGCGGGACTGCCCTGTGCCCGGAGAATGGGGCGCCTGAAGAGCGGGGCGCCCGGATAGCTCTTTGCCCGGGATGTTCGCATCCAGTGATGATTTCTGGGCGGGAAAGAAAGACGCCGACGGCGGAGGGATCGAACGGCGAAACGAGTGAGTCAGTTAACCAGCAAGAGGACTACAGACATGGCTTTGAAGATCAGATTGGCCCGCGGCGGGGCAAAGAAACGTCCGTATTACCGGATTGTTGTTGCTGACAGCCGTAGTCCGCGCGACGGGAAATTCATTGATCGGATCGGGTCTTTTAACCCGTTGCTGCCGAAGGATCATGCCGACCGCGTGAAACTTGATGTGGAACTGGCCAAGTCCTGGCTCGCCAAGGGCGCGCAGCCAACCGACCGGGTTGCACGTTTTCTTGACGCCGCCGGACTTTTGAAGCGTGCCGCCAAGAGCAATCCGCAGAAGGCCGAACCTGGCAAAAAGGCGCAGGAGCGCGCCGCCGCCAAGGCGCAAAAGGCTGCTGCCGCCGCTGAAGGGTGAGCCCACGAATGGCAGGCTCCCCCGCGCGCCTTTCCAGTCGCGCGCTTGGCGCGCGACTGGAGGCGATCCGGACCGGATCTGTGGTCGCGGGGCGCGCGCGTCACGAGTCGGCGCCTGGGATTTCTGCGGCAGTCATCCGCAATTCGCGGCTGGTCTACGCGGGCGCTGTCGGAATGCGGGTGCTGGATCCCAAGCATCCGCGCGGCGGGCCGCGGCTGACGCCGGATAGTGCAATGCGGGTGGCCTCCATCTCAAAGCTGGCCTGCGCGATCGGGATCATGCGGCTGGGTGAGGCGGGACGTCTCGACCTCGCCGCCCCGATCGATGATTTTCTTGGCTTCCCGCTCCGCCTGCCGGCGGATCCGGCTGCGCCAGTCACCCTGGCCATGCTGCTGTCCCACACGTCCGGCGTGCGCGATGGTGAGACTTACTGGGGCGTGCTCGGTGAAACCCTTGCCGATTTCTTCACGCCGGCGGGCCGGCATTGGGAGGGCGGCGCGCATCTTGCCGCAAATCAGCGTCCCGGAGCCTGGTTTGAGTACGCCAATCTGAACACAGGGGTCGCCGCCAGCGTTGCGGAAGCGGCGATGGGCGCGCGTTTCGACCAGCTGATGCGATTGACTGTCTTCGCGCCGCTCGGACTGGCCTGTGGCTTCAACTGGTCCGGCGTCCCGCCGCATGTGATGGCAGAGGGGGCGGCAGTGTACCGGCAGGGGGACGATGGCGCCTGGCTGGCGAGCGTGGATGCGCCCGGCGCGCGCCGGGCAGGGCCGGTTTTTTCCCTGGACGGGGCGAGCCTTGACGCGTACCGGCCTGGCCAGAACGGGTTGCTGTTCAGTCCGCAGGGCGGGCTGCGGGCGAGCGCGCGCGATCTCGCCGTCCTGGGCTGCCTTCTCATCGACGGCGAAGCCAATGGCCGGCGGCTGCTCAGCCCCGAGACTGTCGACAGCATGACGAGGCCGGCATGGCGCTTCGATCCGGCCGCGCCCAACGGAGACACCTATGGCGGCGCCATGCACGCCTATGGGCTCGGGGTTCACATATTGCCGGGCGGAGATCGCGGCGATGGACCGATCCCCGGGATGGCGTCTCCCATGGTTGGTCATCTCGGCGAAGCCTATGGTCTGCTGGGCGGAGTCTGGGTCGACCGCGCGCGCAAGTCTGGCTTTGTGTATCTGGTGACTGGCGGGCCTGCGAACGAACAGCGCGCCAAAGGCGCTCGGTCGGGCTTCTTTCTGATCGAGGAAGAACTCATGACCGCGCTCTATGACGCCGCACTGCCTGGCGTGCGTCATGGTTAGGCGACCCGCGCGCACCCTGCCGTCCCTGCCTGGCGATCCGGCTGATCTGGTGCTTGTGGGCGCGGTCATCGGGGCGTTTGGTCTCAAGGGCGATGTGCGCGTGCGCGCATTCACGGCCGACCCGCAGTCGATCGCGGACTATGGGGCGCTCTATGATGCGGATGGACGCAAGATCCTCACGCCGCAGCGGGTCCGCCTGCTCAAGGCGGAGGTCGCCCTTTGGGGGCCTGAATGTCCGGACCGCACTGCCGCTGAAAGGCTCAAGGGGGTCGGCCTTCATGTGCCGCGCGCGCGACTTCCGGAACTGGCTGAGGATGAGTTTTATCACGTCGACCTGCTCGGGCTTGAGGTCCGACATGCCGACGGGCGTCTCCTCGGACGGGTGCGTCAGGTCGTCAATTATGGGGCCGGGGATCTTTTGGAAATCGACGGGGCGACGGGCGGCGAGCCTTGGCTGTGTCCCCTGGCGGCAGGGATGGCGGATGTTGATCTGGAGGCCGGGCGTGTGACTGTGGACCCGCCGGATGGCTTGATGCCGGAGCCCCTGGCGTGACTTCGCCCTGGCGGGCCAGCGTGCTGACCCTGTTCCCCGAGGCTTTTCCGGGAACGCTGGGACTTTCGGTGATCGGTCGGGCTTTGCGCGAGGGGGTCTGGGGCCTGGAGGCGATCGACATCCGCGCCTTCGCACATGACCGCCACCGCACGGTCGACGACGCGCCGGCGGGCGGCGGCCCGGGTTTGGTCATGCGACCCGACGTGTTGGCCGCCGCGATTGACAGTCTGGGCTGCGACGAACGTCCGCGGGTGCTGATGTCGCCGCGCGGTCGCCCGCTGACGCAGGGGCTGGCGGCGGCCTGGGCGGCCGGGCCTGGCGTTGTCGTGATCTGTGGTCGTTTCGAGGGCGTGGACCAGCGCGTGATCGACGCCCGGGGTCTTGAGGAAGTCGCCGTCGGCGACGCTGTGCTCGCCGGGGGTGAGGCTGCAGCATTGGTCGCGCTCGAAGCCGCGGCGCGCCTGCTGCCGGGCGTGCTCGGAAACGCCGCCTCAAGCCTGCATGACAGTTTTCAGGATGGTCTGCTTGAACACCCGCAATTTACCAAACCGCGGGTCTGGGAGGGGCGCGCCATCCCGGACATCGTCACCAGCGGCGACCATGCCCGCCTCGAGGCCTGGCGGCGGGCGCAACGTGAGGATTTGACCAGGCATCGTCGGCCTGACGTTTGGGCGACCTACTGCGCGGCGCGGGATAAGGATGGCCCCGGCTGAGGCGCAGCGCTCGGGTGCGCCGCTGAGGTCTGGCGTGGAGGATGGCTGACGCGGCCTGGCGCTGAGAAATTCCGCTGCGACCCGCTCGACAGAGGGGCGGCCTTCGACTATAGCCGCGCTTCTCCCGGTTTCGACAGACACGCGGGGCTGTGCCCCGTTGCAACAAGGCGTTGCGCAATGAACCTGATTGACGAAATCAACCAACAGGAAATCACCCGCGTCTTGGGCGAAAAGAAGATTCCGTCTTTCCGCCCCGGCGATACCTTGAAGGTGCGCGTGAAGATCAAGGAAGGCGATCGTGAGCGGGTCCAGGCGTTCGAGGGCGTCTGCATCGCCCGGGCGGGCGCGGGACTCAATGCAAGCTTTACGGTGCGCAAGATCTCGTTTGGAGAGGGTGTCGAGAGGGTGTTTCCGTTGGTGTCGCCGATCCTCGACGGCATAGAAGTGGTGCGCCACGGAAAGGTGCGCCGGGCCAAGCTGTACTATCTGCGCGAGCGTCGCGGGAAATCGGCGCGCATCGCCGAGCGCACGGTGGCACGCGAGGGCGCTGCCGAGGCCTGACCAGATGGCGGAGTTTTTCTCCGCCCCGAGCGCCAGGGAGAACGTTGCCTGGCGTATGTCCCTGACACGTCGGCTGCGCGCGCTGCGCCTGCTTGATCTTGCCGATTATGTCGCCTTCCTGAAGGACGCCTGGGCGCAACGGGCGGCGAATGCCGCCTTCCGGGCTGACAACGACGATCTCCCCCTGCCTCCACTCTGGATGGTGTATGAGGTCCACAGCTCGACGCTGTGGGACCACTTTATCGCCCGTGGGCGGGCCCATGCCGCCGCGATCGCCCAAGTCCTGGACGCCTATGGTCCTGACCGCGCCTTGCGGGTGCTGGAATGGGGGTGCGGTCCCGGGCGCGTGACCCGGCATCTGGCGGGCGCGATGGGCGCGCGACTTGGCCGCCTGACCGGGATAGACGTCAATCCTCGGTTTGTCTCCTGGGCGCGGGCAAACCTTGGCGGAGCGACCTTTCTGCCCTGCGCTGCGGACCCTCCGCTGAACATCGCGCCTGCCCAGTTCGACGCCATATTCGCGATTTCGATCCTGACCCATCTCAGTACACGGCGGATCTCGCTTTGGCTCGCCGAGCACAGACGCATGCTGCGCCCGGACGGTGTCCTGGTGCTCACCATCCACACCGTCGACAGCGCCCTGACCCGTCTGCAGGACACCGAGCGCCGACGCTATCTGGCGGGAGAAACTGTTGAATTCGCGCAGGTTCGCGAAGGCGGGCGGGCCTTTGCAACCTATACCCCGCTTGCGCATATCGCCGCACTCGGGCAGGAGGCGGGGCTTTCACTGGTCGCGCACATTTCGGACGGCGTGGCCGCCGAACTGGGCCAGGACATCATCGTGCTGCGCGCGGAGCCGGCATGAGGCGGCGGCGCCGGTTGCGCAGCCACGGCTTGGTTGGATGGGCTTTTGCGCTTACGGCAGTTGCGGGACTTGTCTGCATGATCGCTGATCGCGCGGCGCCGCGGCAGTATGTTCCCTGGAAACCATTCTCCTTCGACGCTGCACCTGGTCCAGCGACGGCATTTCAGATTGCGCGCCTTGGCGATGATTACGAGGCGTGCATGCGGCTTCTCGACGGCGCCGGTATTGCACATATCCGTGCGCCGCGCGTCGAGGACGGGGCGTTCTGCAGCACAGCCGACAGCGTCCGCATCAAGGCTGGCATGACCCCGCTGCGGCCGGCTGGGCCGATCATGCGCTGCCCGCTCGCGATCGGGACGGCGCTGTGGGACCGTCGCGTCATTCAACCGGCAGCGCGCCGCCGCTTTGGCGTTCCGGTGAGTGCGATCGAGCACTACGGCGGCTACGCCTGTCGCCGACGTGGTCATCGCCCTGACGCGCCGCCAAGCGCGCATGCCAGGGCCAACGCGTTGGACGTTGCAGCTTTCCGGTTGGCCGACGGCCGGCGCATTGTGGTTGCGCGCGACTGGGCGGCGGACGGCCCGGCCGGCGACTTCCTGCGAGATCTCCGGGACGGAGCGTGCCGCATCTTCACTGTCACCCTGTCGCCGGACTACGACGCCGCGCATCGGGATCATCTTCATCTGGATTATGGCGAGCCTGACTTTTTCGCGCTGACCGCATGCCACTGAGCGCTGCGCCGTCAGGTCGTCAGGCACAGCCGCTGGCGTGTCAGTGCAGACACGCGATGGGGCGCTGCGGCTGGTCGGACCATTTCCAGCATCTGGCGGGCGCGGGGCTTGCGTCATGTCGCGATGCAATGACCATGGCGGATTCTGGATTATGATAAACCAGGTGTGACCAACGGTGTGGAGATGGCGGCCATGACCCGCGAGCAGCAACCAGGAAATCCGATCCTCTTTCTCGAACACGAACTTGATCGACTGCGTGAGGCGCGCCGGTCCCGCCGCGCCGCGCAGGCGCAGACGGCTTTGACGCCAGGCCAGCGCGCGGCTGATGCATTTGCGTCCGTGATTGGATCCTGGAGTTTCATCATAGTCCAGACCATCCTGCTCGTTCTTTGGCTGATCCTCAACATCACGGCCTGGATCCAGCGCTGGGATCCCTATCCGTTCATTCTTTTGAATCTGATGCTGTCATTTCAGGCTGCTTACGCCGGCCCGATCATTCTCATGAGCCAGAACCGGCAAGCCGATCTTGATCGGCGTGCGGCGCATGATGACGCCGAGGTCAACCTGAAGGCTGAACTTGAAATCGAATTGCTGCACGAAAAACTCGATCTTCTGCGGAGCCAGGAGATCGCCCGTCTCATCGCGATTGTTGAGCGTCTGGAGGCGCGCAACGATGTGAAAGGATAGGTCTTGGGATCATGCGTTTGGTGGGAACGCCTGCGTGGTGCGCCTCTGGCGCCATCAGCGGGGCGCTCTTGACCTGGACCATCGTCCTGCATGGCGGATGCGTCTTGCCCATCCGAGGTGATGACGCGGCGCAAGTGGATCAGACGGCCGGGGCGGGCGGTCGTTCTGACCCGGGGCGCGGCATATGGGGCGTTGTGCTGTTGGGGTTCCTCGCCTCAGCCGCCATGACAGCCGGCGCCGGTATCGGGCGCCAGTATCGGGCTTAAGAAGCGTCAGCGGCATGACCGGGCGTCGGGCGGCGCAAGCAGTTGCGCCTGTGCTGACATCGCCTGCACGGTGCGCGTTGGGATCAACGGCGGATGGCGCGCCGGACTGTCCGGATTGCTCATCTGGCTTTGTGCGCCAACCAAATGCCACAGAGGACAAGGGCCGCTCCGACCCAGTCAAGAGGGCCAAACGCCTCGCCGAACAGAACGAAGCCAATGATTGCGGCTGCAATCGGCTGGATCAGGATGATGACGGAGGAGACTGTGACTGGCAGCCTGCCAAGTGCGAACACCACGGCGCCCTGCCCGCCGACATGCACGACCACGCCGAGCAGCAGGAGCCACATCCATCCTTGAGGGGTTGCGCCGAACAGTCTCTCGCCCGATACCGCAACCGCGGCCAGCGCGACACACATCGCCCCTGACGTCACTGCGAGCGACGCCTGAAACGGCCCCACGTGTTCGCGCGCCCGCTGGATCGCGATCATATACAGAGCATACCAGACTGCCGCCAGTGTCGCCAATCCGTCCCCCGCCAGGCGCTGCGGCGCTGCGGACACGCTGGCGCCCGCCAGCAAGGCGGCCCCTGCGAGCGCAGTCGCCGCGCCTGCCATCCAGCGCAGGGTGGGGCGTTCACGGAACAATATCCAACCCGCTGCGGCGACAATCACCGGTGTCAGATTCGCGAGCAAGGTCGCGTTCGCCATTGTCGTGCGCACGATTGCCGCGTGCCAGAACGAAAGATCAAGTCCGAACAGGATCGCGGCCAGGGCTAAAGGCTGCATGGCGCTGCGCGTGGGAGCAGAGCGACCGCGCCTTTCGCAGAAAGCCAGAAGGCTAAGCACCGGCAGAGAGAGAGCGAACCGCCAGAATGCAGCCGCTTGCGGTCCGGCGCCCTGGGTTTCAGAAAGGCGCACGAGGGCCGGCGCAAAGCCCAGGATCACTGCGCCGAGTGCAAGCGCAGCCAAAGCGGTGGTGCGGTCGGTTTCTGAAGCGGGTGCGGTCACTGCCAGCTTTCCTGCACGCGGTCGGCTTGGAGGGCAAGGTGGACATCACGTCAACCCACTGCCGCGCAGCCGATCCTTGGCGAGGCCCCTGGTGGCGCCCCGTCCTGGGTCATGCCCCGTCCGCGGTCATGCCCTGTCCTGGTTGGTGCCCTGTCCTGGTTGATGCCCTGTCCTGGTTGATGCCATGTCGCCATGATGTTCTGCCTTGGTGGGCGTCTCATCTTGCCGCCTGCAAAGTCCATCATCCTGCAAGGTCCATCATCCTGCGAAGTCCGTCATGGTGCAAAGAGCGCCATGGTGCGGTCCGATTATGCGGCCTGGACGCATTTTGCCGCTGCGGGCGGTGTCTGCCTCGCCCCATCTGTCTATGGCAGCTTGATCACGCCCGGATCACGCCCAGATCGCGCCCAGATCAGGCGCCGTCGGCGACACGCCGGTAGAGCCAAACGGCCTTGCGGTCATCGCGCGTCACGCGACCGCGCGTGATCAGATGATTGAGATGGGCTATTGTTTCTCCGGTCGCCATACCGAGCAGGTCTGTACCAATCTGACGGGCGAACAGGGCGGCGAACAGGTCGACAACCCGCTTTGGCTCGGTCAGTCGCGTTTCCAGTCTTTCGAGAGAGACTTCATGACCGCGGATGAGATCGTCGAGACGTTCATGCAGGCCGCGGAACGGTTCATTGTGGGCAGGCAGCACAAGAGTGCTGCCTGGCAGGCTTGCCTTCAGCTTCCGGCATGACGCGATCCAATCACCGAGTGGATCTGCATCAGGTTCGGTAGGAAACACCGAGACGTTAGAGGTGATGCGCGGCAGCACCTGATCGCCCGAAATCAGAATGTCCTCTTGCGGACAGTATAAACAGACGTGCTCCGGGCTGTGGCCGTTGCCTGTGATGGTGCGCCAGATCCGTCCGCCGATATCGATTTCCTCGCCATCCTCAAGTCGTCGGTAGCTGTCCGGCAGGCGCGATACCGCCTTGCCGAACCCGCCGAACTTCACGCGGTACGAATCCAGAGAATCCTCGTCCCATCCTGCGCCGCGGAAGAATGTGACGCCTTCCTCGGGCGCTTCGCGTCCGGTGTCGGCGACCAGCATCCGGCACGTGACATACTCCAGCCGGCTCATCCAAAGCCGGCACGCGAACTTTCGTGTCAGCCAGCCGGCGAGGCCTATGTGGTCTGGATGCATGTGCGTGATGATCACGCGCTTCACCGGCCGGCCCGCCATGGTTCCTGTGAACAGCCGCCGCCACAGCCCGCGGGTTTCCTCGCTTGCAATGCCGGTGTCGACCACGGTCCAGCCGTCGCCGTCCTCAAGCAACCAAAGATTGATCGCCCGCAGCACAAAGGGAAGCGGCATGCGAAGCCAATGCACGCCAGGGGCGACCTCAATCGTTTCGCCTGGTTCCGGCGTGGTCTCGCCCCAGGGATATTCAAGTTTTGGTCTGCGCCGGCTCGGCGGTTCGTCAAGCCCGTCCATTGCAGCCATTGCGCCGGTCCTCTGTCGCCTGTCCCTTCTGCAGCCTAGGCGTATCGGGCCGCCTCGGTCAAAGGGCGCGTCTAAACGCCGCTTTAACCAAAGCGGGCGATCGGGAACATCAACAAGACGCGAGGCGGCGATGACGGGAGCAATGGCGTTGGATATCGGGCGTGACGCCATCTGGCTGTCCCTGATCGTGGCCGGGCCGGTCATGCTGATCGGTCTCATCGTGGGCACGATCGTGGCGGTGCTGCAGGCGCTGACACAGGTTCAGGAGCAGGCGCTTGTCTTCGTGCCCAAGATCATCGCCATTATGATTTCTCTTGTGCTCTTCTTGCCGTTCATGGGCGCGCAGCTTGGCGCCTACATGGTGAGCATCATGGAGCGGATTGCTGGACAGTGACGCGCTGGGCGTCGGCGCGTGCGCCTGCGCGCCGACGCCACGATTTCTTAACCATCCGCGCTGACCATCCTCTTAACGTTTCCTTTCAGGCGCTGTCTGCGCAGAATCGGCGGGTTCGGGACGCAACGGATGGAGATGCTCCTCGGCGCCACGCTCTGGTCGGCCTTTCTGTCTTTCGTGCGTCTCGGCGCGCTGGCGATGATGCTGCCTGGGCTCGGCGAGGGATTCGTCGACGTCCGCACCCGGCTGACGGTCGCCATTCTGCTGGCGATCGCTGCAGCCCCGGTCGTGGCTGCAAGCGTCCCTCCCATTCCCTCGACGCCCTGGGCCGTGATCGGGATCATTCTGTCGGAAATCGTGGTCGGCCTCATCATAGGTTCGGTCGCCCGTTTGTGGATGGGCGCGCTTGCGATCGCGGGGCAAACGATCGCGCTGCAGTCGGGGCTTGCGTTTGCCCAGCAGGTCGACCCGAACCTGGGCGAAATGGGAACGACGGTCCAGACGTTTCTGGTGCTGATCGGCCTTGCTCTGGCCCTGCAGTTCAATATCCACCACGCTTTTATCGAGGCGGGGTGGCGAAGTTACGAGCGCTTCCCGATCGGCGGGGAGATTATGTGGGCCGACGCCGCTGAGCTCGCCGTGCGGTCGCTCGGGGACGCGTTTCGGGTTGGTCTGCAAATTTCTGCGCCGGCCATCGCAGTTGGTTTCCTGTTCTATGTCGCGCTCGGCGTGATCAATCGCATTATCCCGAGTCTTCAGGTGTTCTTTCTCGCCATGCCGGCTGGGATTCTCTTGACGCTTGGAGCGCTCGCACTGTCCCTCAGCGCCGCGATGTTCGTCTGGCTCGAGGCCTTCGCCAGCGCTGTGACGGACTGGCGTTGATCCATGGCTGAGGAGCAGGACGACAGCGACAAAACCGAAGAGCCCACCGCGCGCAGGCTGGAGGAGGCAAGGCGCAAGGGGGACGCCCCCAAGAGCGCGGATGTCGCCGCTTTCGCCGGTCTGCTGGTCGCCGCCCTCGCCATCGGCCTGATGGCGGGTCCGTTCAGCCGTACCCTTGCGCTCGACATGACGGTGTTCCTGGACCAGTCACATGCCCTGCCGGCTGATGGCGGCGGTCTGATCGGCTTGTACGCGCGCACGCTCGCTGAGCTCGGATTGGGTGTTGTGTTTGTCCTTGCGGCGCTGGCCGCCGGCGGCGTCTTGGGGCACGTTGTTCAGACGGGTCTGCTGTTTGCTGGCGAAAAGCTTCAGCCGAAGATGGAGAAGCTCAATCCGATCGACGGCGCCAAGCGCCTGTTCGGCAAGGAAGGGCTGATCAACCTCGCAAAGTCTCTGGTCAAGGCCGTTGTGCTTGGCGCCGCTGCTTGGTGGGCCTTCCAGCCCTTGATTGGCGAGATCACGGAAAGCCCGCGTCTCGCTTTCGACGCTCTGCCTGCCGCGCTGCTCTACTGGACTGGTCGCGTCGGCCTTGGAATGCTGATCGCGGTGGGCGTGCTTGCGGTTCTTGACTGGGTCATCGCCCGGCAGATGTTCATGGACCGCCTGAAAATGTCGCGCCAGCAAATCAAGGAAGAACTGCGCGAAACCGAGGGCGATCCACACCTGAGAGCGCGGCTGCGCCAGATCCGCATGGAGCGCGGTCGCCGCAGGATGATGAGCCAAGT
Organism: Caulobacterales bacterium; assembly: GCA_044375455.1. Classification (GTDB taxonomy): domain Bacteria; phylum Pseudomonadota; class Alphaproteobacteria; order Caulobacterales; family Aquidulcibacteraceae; genus JBEIHX01. Next base: position 12,678 of record JBILMQ010000072.1, read on the forward strand.
GCCCACGGCGACTGTGGTGATCACCAATCCGACCCACTACGCCGTGGCGCTGCGGTATGTGAAAGGTGAGGACGCCGCCCCTGTGTGCGTCGCCAAAGGCGTGGACCGTATCGCCTTGCGGATCAGGGCGGTGGCCGAAGACGCGGGGGTGGCCGTGGTGGCCGAGCCTGCCCTGGCCCGGGCGCTATACGCCTCTGTGGATATCGATGCGACGATCCCGTCTGAGCACTATCAGGCGGTGGCCCGAATCGTCGGATACGTGATGAAAGTTGCTGCGGGCAGAGCCGCGCGCGCCTCGTGACATGGCGGCGCGCGAG
>JBILMQ010000323.1:0-3846 GCA_044375455.1 Caulobacterales bacterium
GCGCGCGGGCAGGTCCTGGAGATTGTTCGCCAAATCCTGTTCGTACGCCGTCGCCGTCGCTCCATCGACTCCCGCGCTGTCTTGCCGCTTCTGGCGCCTGAAGGCTCTCGTGCGCATACCGACGAAGCTGAACGCCGATTCCGGTCCAAGCCGATCGGTCAATCCGATCCAAGCTGACCACTCAATCCCACGAAGCTGAACAGGCAATCGCAAGAAATCATGATTGAGTGGCGAGATCGGCCTCCTTGGATGATCTGCGGCGCAGTGAATGACCGCTGCGGGTGATGCGATGGGCGTTGTGGACCAGACGATCGAGCATCGCATCGGCGATGGTGGTCTCGCCGCTGAGGGGGTGCCAGGCATCGACCGGGAGCTGTGAGGTTACGACTGTGGAGCGCCGTCCATGGCGGTCATCCACGACTTCCATGAGGTCACGCCGACCCTCCGCACTCAGCGGCGCAAGGCCCCGGTCGTCAAGCACGAGCAGGCCCATGCGGCCGAGAGCCTTCAGCTGGCGTTCGTAGCGCCCGACGCCACGCGCCAGCGCGATCATTTCCAGCAGCCGCGACACGCGGACATGGATGACACTCAGGCCGGCGCGACATGCCTGGTGGCCGAACTGGCGACGTGCGGCATACTCTCCCGATCTCAATCCGATCGAAAATGCCTATTCCAAACTCAAGACCTTGCTGCGCAAAGGCAGCGCGCGCACCGTCGAGGCCCTCATCAAACTCTTTGGTCGAAGCATCACGGCATTTACGAAGGAGGATTGCCGAGGATACTTCAGCCACGCTGGATATCAGAATTGATCCACATCAGATGGACTCTGGTCCAGCGAAGACTGGGGCGAAGCTCGTCTCCATCACCGAGGTTATGGGCGACGATCCGATGCACGTCATGATGCGGCAGATCATGGCGCTGTGCGACGAGTATCAATCCAAGGAAAACGCCAAGCAGGTCATCCGTGCCTTGAAGGAGAACGCCCGGCAAGGTTTCTGGAACGGCTCCCTGCCGCCCACCGGCTCCCGTGTCGTCTCGGCCGAGCAACGCGGCGCCAAGGTCAAGAAGAAGCTGGAGATCGACCCGCTCCACGCCGAAACGGTGCGCCTGATCTACCGGCTCGCGCTCCACGGCGACGGCGTCAAGGGCCAGATGGGCGTCAAGAACATCGTCAGCCACCTGAACCGCAACCGCATCTTCACGCGCGACGGCGGCCGTTGGGGCGCCGGCCAAGTCCACCGCATCCTGACCCGCCGCACCTGCATGGGTGAGCATGAGTTCAACACGCGGGCGAAGTCCAGAGAGCTGAAACCCGTCAGCGAGACCGTGGTCGTGCCCGTCCCGCCGCTCATCGACCGCGAGACCTTCGACGCTGTGCAGATGCTACTCAAGGCCCGCCATCCCACGGTGACGCCATCCGCCGTCATCAGCGGCCCGACGATGCTCACCGGCCTGCTCCACTGCGCCAAGTGCGGCGGCGCCATGACCATTCGCACCGGCAAGGGCAGGCGCTATCGATACTGCGCCTGGTCGATGAAAGCCCGACAGGGGCCGACAGCCTGCGAAGGCATGGCGGCGCCGATGGACAAACTGGACGATCTGGTCGCCAGTCATCTCGAAGACCGCCTCCTCCGGCCTGAGCGGCTGGAAACGATCCTCGCCACCGTGCTCGATCGGCGGCAGGAGCAATCCGAGCGCCAGCATGAGCATATTGGCGAACTGAACCGGCGTGCGGCGGAATCCGAAGCGCGCCTCAAGCGCCTCTACGACGCCATCGAGGCGCGTGTCGCCGACTTGAACGATCCGGCGCTCAAGGACCGCATCGACGGCCTCAAGGCTATCCGCGATAAGGCGAAGGCTGATGCCGAGCGCGCACAGGCCATGCTTGAGAATTCCGGCAGCAAGGCGGTCACGCCGCAGATGTTGAGCAAATTCGCCCGCGCTGCGCGTCAGCGCATTCGGCTTGAAAGCGGCGGCTACCGCCGCGACCACCTGCGCGCACTCGCTCAGCGTGTCGAGGTCGCCGAAGGCGAGATCCGCATCATGGGATCGAAGTCCCGGCTGCTACAGGTGCTGACCGGAAAAAACGGCGTAAACTCGGCGCCCACTCAGGGACTGAAGCGGCGGACCGAGAGGGATTCGAATGCACCGCTGAATCCTTTGACTATCCTACGTTTTGTAGAAAGTTTTTCTCCGATGTTACCCCTGTTTGTACCCCGACCTAGCCCCGGAACACATGGGATACGAACCCGCAGCGCCGGGCTGATTTTCACGCTGGCTCAGGCCAGGGCAGACTGGGGCCATCCACGATTTGCGGCTCGAGAATTCCCATGACGAGCCCAAGGGCTCGCTCCACGAGAAGGCGTCCGACCATTCGCCGCTCAGGGAGTCTTGCAGGGCGCGCTCATGAATGATATCATTGATCTCAATGGTATCAAGGGCTGCATCAAGGGCTGCAATGGCGACCAATCTTCACGTACGCAATCTCGACGACGAACTGGTCGCGCGCCTTAAGCGACGCGCCGCGCGTCATGGCCGCTCCACGGAAGCCGAGCACCGTGAGATCCTGCGCCAGGCGCTGGATGCCGAGCCCGAGCCATCGTTCGATGAACTTGCGGCGCAATTGCGCAAACTGACCGCAGATCGCGCGCAGACTCCCTCAGAAGACCTGTTGCGGGAAGGGCGCGACGAGCGGTGACGACCCTCGTCATCGACGCCAGCGTCGCGGTCAAATGGGTCGTCCAGGAAGCTGGCACACCAGAGGCGCTGACACTTCGCAAAGCGACGCTGTTGGCGCCTGACCTGCTTGTTCCGGAATGCGCAAACATCCTCTGGAAAAAACACAAGCTCGGCCAGTTGACCGTCGCCGAGGCTTCCGCCGCCGCGCAGTTGCTGGAACGGGCGGATGTCGAACTCGCGCCGATGCGCGCCCTTTTTCACACCGCGACAGCGCTTGCCATCGAACTCGACCATCCTGCGTACGATTGCCTTTATATCGCCCTCGCACTGGACAAGGGATGCGCTTTCGCCACCGCCGACCAAAGGCTCTTACGTAAGGTGCAGCAAGGTCAGCGCAGAGATGTCGCATCAATGATCCTCGACCTGCAGCACGCAGCGGCTTCGGTATGATCACAGACCAGCGTAGGAGTTATCCTTCGAGCCCCACGCGCGAGCATCGCGCATTCGTCGAGTTCGAAATGACCCCGGCCACCGCGCCCCCGCCTCGCCCGAAGGTGCGACCGCCGGGCGATCGCAAACGGCCTATTGGGCGCCACGAGCATGCCTGGCGAATAGGGGCATGTTTTCCAGCAGGTCGAAGCAGACAAGCCACGCGCTACCGTTCTCGAATCTTGACGAAAGTCTCCTGAAACTGAAAATCGGGCGTATGGATTGGCGATCGGTGATCACGTTCGAGGCTTGAAAACGTACAGGCAACCCCTGCATTCGAGGTATGCGCATCACCGCCTATGATATCCTGGAGTATCTCGCCTCGGGTATGAGCGTTGAGGAAATCATCGCAGACTTTCCTGAGTGCGCATTCCAGGGAAGATGGGCAGCTGTTCCACGCGATCGTGGGCACTCATTCCACGGCATCGTGGGCAGCCATTCCACGCCTCGGGCAGTCTGGCCGACATTCTTACTGAGTCAGGTCTTTTCGGTTGGATCAAGCGTTTGGGACATTGACGTCCGCTTGCGCATGCTGTCGCCGGCGAGAGCCAGTCGGTGTGCGTTGTGAACGAGCCGATCATGGACCGGATCGATGTGACCGACCGGGCTCGGATCGAGAGGCCGCGCCGACAAGCTGCATCGAGACGTACGGCCTCGTAGCTTCTGGCCAGCGCTAGC
>JBILMQ010000324.1:0-3842 GCA_044375455.1 Caulobacterales bacterium
GATTACGGTACGGGCGTCGATGTGGTGACCCTGGTGTACAGCGAGTTCAAGTCGGTGATCTCGCAAAAGCCGGTGAGCCAGCAACTCGCCCCCGTGATCGCGCCCGAGGGCGTCGCTACCCCTGATCTGAAGGGCGCGATCTACATCAACGAACCGTCGGAAGAAGCGATCCTGGAGACGCTGCTGCCGCGCTATGTCTCGTCGACGATCTTCCGGGCTCTGCTTGAGAACAACGCAGGCTTCTACGGCGCGCAGATGTCGGCCATGGACAACGCCACGCGCAACGCCGGCGATATGATCCGTAAGCTGCAGCTCAAATACAACCGCTCCCGCCAGGCGCAGATCACCAAGGAGCTGATCGAGATCATCTCCGGCGCCGAGGCGGTTTGAACCCAGGCATGACACTTTTGGCAAAGGCGTCCCGAAACATCATGGCGACACTGACGGCATCGCCCCCTGTTGCGCAGGAGCGCGCCGTCATGATGAAGCCCCCCGCCACGCCTGTCAGTGAATGATCCAGAGGAACACAAGGCCATGACCGTACAAACTAAGGGAAAAATCGCACAGGTGATCGGCGCCGTCGTCGATGTCGAGTTCGACGGGCATCTGCCGGATATCCTCAACGCGCTCGAGACCGAGAACCAGGGCAGGCGGCTTGTGCTTGAGGTGGCGCAGCATCTGGGTGAATCGACGGTCCGAACGATCGCGATGGATGCCACCGAGGGACTGGTGCGCGGCGCCCCGGTGTCCGATACAGGCGGTCCGATTCGGGTTCCCGTCGGGCCTGGCACGCTCGGACGCATCCTCAACGTCGTTGGTGAACCGATCGACGAGGCCGGTCCGGTCAGGTCTGATATTCTGCGCCCGATCCATGCGCCGGCGCCGGCCTTTGTCGACCAGAAAACGGAGCCGGAAGTTCTCGTCACCGGCATCAAGGTCGTCGATCTGCTGTGCCCCTACGCCAAGGGCGGCAAGATCGGCCTGTTCGGCGGCGCGGGCGTCGGCAAAACCGTGCTGATCCAGGAGTTGATCAACAACATCGCCAAGGCCTATGGCGGCTACTCCGTGCTGGCGGGTGTCGGCGAGCGCACCCGGGAGGGCAACGACCTCTACTGGGAAATGATCGAATCCAAGGTGAACAAGGATCCGAAGGAACATGGCGGATCGACCGAGGGCTCGCGCTGCACCCTCGTCTACGGACAGATGAACGAACCGCCGGGGGCGCGCGCCCGCGTCGCTCTTACTGGGCTTGCCCAGTGCGAGTACTTCCGTGATGTCGAGGGCAAGGACGTGCTGTTCTTCGTCGACAACATTTTCCGTTTCACCCAGGCAGGCTCGGAAGTGTCGGCGCTGCTCGGACGGATTCCCTCAGCGGTCGGCTATCAGCCGACGCTCGCCACCGACATGGGCGCGCTGCAGGAGCGCATCACCTCCACCACCAAAGGATCGATCACCTCGGTGCAGGCCATTTACGTGCCGGCCGACGACCTGACCGATCCGGCGCCGGCGACCTCGTTCTCCCACCTCGACGCAACCACGGTTCTCAACCGGTCGATCGCCGAGAAGGGGATCTACCCGGCCGTAGATCCGCTCGATTCCACGTCGCGCATTCTTGAGCCGCGGGTTGTCGGCCAGGAGCACTACGAGGTGGCGCGCCGCGTTCAGGAGATCCTGCAGAAGTACAAGTCACTGCAGGACATCATCGCCATCCTGGGGATGGACGAACTGTCCGAAGAGGACAAGCTCGTCGTCGCCCGGGCACGCAAGATCGAGCGTTTCCTGAGCCAGCCCTTCCACGTCGCTGAGGTGTTCACCGGGTCGCCAGGCAAGCTTGTCGACATCAAGGACACCGTGCGCGGCTTCAAGGGCCTGTGCGACGGCGATTATGACCATCTGCCCGAGCAGGCCTTCTACATGGTCGGAGCCATCGAGGAAGCCGTCCAAAAAGCGGCCCGCATGGCTGCGGAAGCGGCCTGAGTCTTTCCGGCGGGTTCCACCGGCTTCCCCGTCGGCGGCCAGTATGTGTCTCAAAGCGCATGTGAGCTGCCGGCCGGATGGCGGGCGTTGACGGATGGTCTGGATCGGAGGATCGCAGTGATCCTCCAGCCGGCGCGTGTCTGTTGCGCACCACCCGTTGCGGTGCGAGCGCAGTCATCGCACCCGCGCTCGACCGTCGCAGGCCGAGCGGTTCAACGCAACGCATGCGCCGGTGTGTGGCGGGACCCCGGTGCTTGGCGGGACCCCGGTGCTTGGCGGGACCTTTGTGCGTTCACGCCTTTAGATCATCTTGTGCGCCTTCTTGCATCGCCCCGCCGACACAGGTTAGCACACGACAGCAGACGATCCCCGGCCCGCCCCAGCAGGTGGTGGTGCGGGAGTCCAATGGGGCGAAAGGGCGGACATGGCGGGCCACAGCGACTATCACCGCGGTGAACAGGAAATCACCGATCAGAAGGAAACCTTTTCGGGGTTCATCAAGGCGTCCGCCTGGGGAACGCTTCTGGTGGCGATGCTTGTGCTGCATCTCGCGGTCGCGTTCGCTTCGCCCCTCGGCTGGTGGTCCGGCCTCGCCGCGGCGCTGGTCGTCGGTGTGGTGGGCGGCCTGCTGATCCGGCTAGGCGGCGCCTGGATCGCTGCTGTGATGGCCTATGCCGTGATTTTCGGTCTGGTCGGCATCATCAAGATGCTGCTGGGTGTAACCAGCGTCTAAGGCGTGGTTGGCCGCTGTGCGCTCTGGTCCTGCGCCCCCGTTGATGGTGCGTGCACTGGACGCCTCCTGCGCCCGGGCCGCGCATGACCTGGCCCGCGCATGAACTGGGCGGCGCGCGCAACGGGGTTTATGCCGCTCCTGGGCTGCGATACATGCCCGAAGGAGATGAATCCGGATATGGCCCGCGCTGGCCGGCTTGCCTTGCCGGCGCGGCGCGCCATGTCGCAACAATCGCCGGCTGTCCGGCGCTGGGAGAGTGGCCATGAAGATTGCGATCCTCAAGGAGCGCAGAGACGGTGAAACGCGCGTCGCCGCTTCGCCGGACACCGTGAAGAAATACAAGGCCATGGGGCTGGAGGTCGCCATCGAAACCGGTGCGGGGCTCGCTGCGGGCGTAACCGACACGATGTTCGAAGCCGCCGGCGCAGTGATCGCGCCGGACTTCACTGCCGCCCTCGCTGGCGCAAGCCTGGTCTACAAGGTGCGTCGCCCCACCGCGGAAGAACTCGCCGCCATTCCGAAGGGCGCCATGATCGCCGCGCTCCTGGCGCCCTATGCCGACCGGGCCGCAATCGAGTCCTACGCCAAGGCCGGCGTCGACGCGCTGGCCATGGAGTTCATTCCGCGCATCACCCGCGCCCAGGCGATGGACGCCCTGTCCAGCCAAGCCAATCTCGCCGGCTTCCGCGCAGTGATTGAAGGCGCAGCGATCTATGGGCGCAGCTTCCCCATGATGATGACGGCGGCCGGCACCGTTGCCGCCGCCAAGACCTTCATCATGGGCGTCGGCGTTGCCGGCCTGCAGGCCATCGCCACCGCCCGCCGCCTTGGCGGCGTCGTCACCGCGACTGATGTTCGCCCGGCCACCAAGGAACAGGTGCTCTCCCTCGGCGCAAAGTTCATTGCAGTCGAGAACGAGGAGTTCAAACAGGCCGAGACCTCGGGCGGCTACGCCAAGGAAATGTCGAAGGACTATCAGGCCAAGCAGGCCGCATTGGTTGCAGAACACATCGCCAAGCAGGACATCGTCATCACCACCGCGCTGATCCCGGGTCGTCCCGCGCCTGTCCTCGTCAGCGAAGAGATGGTCAAGACAATGAAGCCTGGCAGCGTGATCATCGATCTCGCCGTG
>JBILMQ010000325.1:0-3836 GCA_044375455.1 Caulobacterales bacterium
GCGCCCACGCCACCTTAACACCGAGCCTGTCCCGCCTCGGCGATTGCACCGGCCAGCCTCCGGTCAGGTCCGATCGCAGCCCAGTCTGTGAGCAGCCCAGTCTGTGAGCAGCCCAGTTTGTGAGCACCCCAGTCTGTGAGCACCCCAGTCTGTGAGCGGCCCAGTCTGTGAGCGGCCCAGTCTGATCGGCAGAGCCACTGGATCCACATTCCCCAGCCTTCGCTGCCGGTTAGCCTACTTCCGGCCGCTCCGCTATCCGTACCAACGCTGGGACGGATATTTTCCCGTCGCCGTGACACGATTGCCGCTCAGCCGCGGCGCTTGAGGTCCGGCGGCGCGCTTTCTGCGCGCAGGACTGCCGCCGCCTCCTCCAGGCTGAGCATGCGCTGACCCTCACCCTCTGCCCCGAACCGGCGCAACGCCACCGCACCCTGCTCGGCCTCCTTGCGTCCGATGACAGCGATGTAGGGGACTTTTGCGAGGGAGTGTTCCCGGATCTTGTAGTTGATCTTCTCGTTGCGCAGATCGAGCTCGACCCGCAATCCGGCTGCTTTGAGGCGGGCCGCCGCCTCGTTGGCATAGGTCTGCGCGTCCGACGTGATGGTGGCGACCACGACTTGGGTGGGGGCAAGCCACATCGGAAACGCGCCAGCGTACTGCTCGATGAGCACGCCGATAAAGCGCTCGATCGACCCCAGGATTGCACGGTGCAGCATCACAGGCCGGCGGCGCTGGCCGTCTTCGCCGATGTACTCCGCATCCAGGCGATCTGGCAGCACGTAGTCCAGCTGAATTGTGCCGCATGTCCACGTCCGGCCGATCGCATCCTTGATCACGAAGTCGAGCTTGGGCGCATAGAAGGCGCCATCCCCGGACGCGATGACCGGCTCTACGCCAGCGGCGCGCGCCGCGTTGAGCATCTGGGCCTCGGCCTTATCCCAGAACTTGTCTGAGCCTGCGCGCATCTCGGGGCGCGTGGCGAGCGCGATGTGGTCAGCCTCCAAACCGAAGTCGGCGTGGATCGAGCGCGCCAGGGTTATGAAAGCCGCTGTCTCGCTCTCGATCTGGTCTTCCCGGCAGAAGATGTGCGCGTCGTCCTGGGTGAAGGCGCGCACGCGCATCAGGCCGTGCAGGGAGCCCGACGGTTCATAGCGATGACAGGCCCCGAATTCGGCCATTCGAAGCGGAAGATCGCGATAGCTCTTCAGCCCTGACTTAAAGATCTGCACGTGGCCGGGACAGTTCATCGGCTTCAGCGACAGCGTCTCTTCCTCGGCTGTCTCACATACGAACATGTTCGCCCTGTACTTCTCCCAGTGCCCTGATTTCTCCCAGAACACACGGTCAAGCACCTGCGGCGTGCGGACTTCGACATAGCCGGCCGCATCAAGTCTGCGCCGGACATAATCTTCGATCGTGCGCCAGAGCGTCAGGCCTTTCTGATGCCAGAACACCATGCCGCGGCCTTCTTCCTGCATGTGAAACAGGTCCAGCTGGCGGCCGAGTTTGCGGTGGTCGCGGCGTTCCGCCTCCTCCAGCCGGTGGAGATAGTCCGCCAGTTGTTTTTCATCAGCCCAGGCGGTGCCGTAGATGCGCTGGAGCTGGGCGTTTGCCTGGTCGCCACGCCAATACGCGCCTGACAGCTTCATCAGCTTGAACGCTTTGCCGAGCCTGCCGGTGGACGGCAGATGCGGACCGCGGCACAGGTCCTTCCACTGTGCGCCCTGGCGGTAGACCGTGATTGGCTCGCCCGGCGGAATGATCTCATCGATGATGGCGGCCTTGAACGTTTCGCCTATCTCAGTGAAGTGCGCGATCGCCGTTTCACGCTCCCAGACCTCCCGGGTAATCGCCAGATCCGCGTCCACGATGTCGCGCATGCGCTGCTCGATGCGGGCGAAGTCATCGGTTGAGAACGGTTCCTCGCGCGCGAAGTCATAATAGAACCCATCCTCGATGACCGGCCCGATGGTCACCTGCGCGCCAGGAAAGAGGTCTTGAACAGCCTGCGCCAGAACGTGCGCCGCATCATGGCGCAGAATTTCCAGGCCATCGGGGCTGTCGCGCAGGACGAGTTCGAAGCGGCCGCCGGCCTGCAGGGGCCGGGTGAGGTCCCACAGGACGCCGTCGATCCTGGCTGCCACTGTCTTGCGCGCCAGACCCTTGGAAATGCTTTCTGCGATCGCGAGCGGCGTCGCGCCGGCCTCGTAGCTGCGCACCGCGCCATCTGGAAATGTCATCTCGATCATTGTTTCAGCTCTTCACACTGCGGCGCATCGGCGGCCTGTTTCCAGGCCCAGTCGCCGGCGCGCCAGGGCGCCCAAGCGGGCGTGGTGACGATTTCAGGGACTGGATCGGCTCCGGATCTCCCCCAGGGATGACATCGGCACAGGCGCGCCACCGCCATGAATGCGCCGCGGCGCGCGCCGTGACGACGAATCGCTTCGGCCGCGTACAGGGAACAGGTCGGCTGATAGCGGCAATACCGCCCGATCAGCAGCGACAGCGACATGCGGTAGGCGTGCACGCCGGCGAGCAGCAGCAATGCGGGAAGACTTGGTCGTGAGGCCGCCATGGTTTTTCCGCCGGACACCGTTCTATCCGCCCACATCGCTCACCCGCCCGACATTGCCTCGCCCGTTTGGGGCCGTCGACTTAAAGGCCGTCACCCGACGCCACAGACCCGCGTCCACAGAGCCAAGTCCAAAAAACTCAAGTCCAAAAAACCCAAGTCCGAAAAACCCAAGTCCAGACCCGGACCTGCGGTCCTGGGCGTCTTGCTGCTTTGGGCCTTTTATGACGGACCTTCGGGTCTCAGGTTCGTTGCCCTGGCCTGTGTGAACCGGGGCCTTACGTCCCAAGCCTGACCTGCCTCCGGGTTTTCCCGTCGCCAGCCTTATCAGGGGCCTTCACCGTGGCCGCTGCGACGCGCCCCGCGCTACGTCGCCGGCGTCAGGAGGTTCGCGACGCACTCAGGAGAGGGAAATGGGCCATCTGCAGCATGGCCGCGTGCATATCAGGGCCACGCGCGCCCGTCGAGAGTTTGCACCGGGCCGACCGGCGCGGCAATCTTGCGCCATGGATTGGTCTTGCACCTATGCCGGCGTCGATCCGGTGCGCGTCAACAAATGGCTGGCGCAACAAGGCGTCTGCTCGCGCCGCGAGGCGGAGGAGCTGATCTTGAGCGGCCAAGTGGCCATTAACGGTCAGCCGGTGCGCGATGTCGGGCGCAAAATCGCGCCCGGCGAAACGCTGACGCTGGCGCCGCGCGCCGTCGCCGTGATGGCTCAGGCGGCGACCTATGTCGTGCACAAGCCCGTCGGTTTCGTCTCGGCTCAGCCTGCGCCGGGGCAGATTCCGGCCGCTCGCCTGCTGACGGCCGCCGCGCAGGTCGGTCCCGGCGCTCCCCCCGTGACCGGCGTGCGCCTCGCCCCGCTTGGCAGGCTGGATCAGGATTCGCGCGGGCTTCTGCTGCTGTCGCAGGATGGCGTGCTCGCCAAAGCCGTCATTGGCCCGGACTCATCGCTCACCAAAGACTATTGCGTGCGTGTTGAGGGCCAGGTGACGCGCCGCAAGCTCGCACTGCTGCGCCACGGTTTGACGCTCGACGGGCGCGCGCTCAAGCGCGCGGTTGTCGAGCAGCAGGAGCAGAGCCTGCGTTTCGTTCTGACCGAGGGACGCAACCGCCAGATCCGGCGCATGTGCGAACTTGTTGGTCTGCATGTGGTTGATCTCCTCCGGACCCGGATCGGCTGCATTGCGCTTGGGGACTTGCCGGAAGGCGCTTGGCGCCTGTTGACCGGCGCTGAGCGCGCAGTTCTCATCGCCGCCGCGCA